>NZ_JBICVV010000007.1:315345-315645 GCF_043199295.1 Streptomyces sp. NPDC048612 | reverse complement strand
GGTGGGGGGGGGGGGGGGGGGCCGGGGGGGGGGGGTGGGTGCTCTGCTGCTATTTCCCCCCACCCCCCCCCCCCCTCCGGCCCGTCCCCTCCCGTTGGGGGAGTGAGTAGAGGTGAGTGGGGGCGGGCGTTTGTAGGGCATTACTGCTCTCCACGACGCGCACGGGACCACCGGGGGTGCACCCCCGCCCACCGTTTTTCCCATCCCCCAACGGGAGGGGACGGGTCGGAGCGGGGGGGGGGGGGGGGGCGGGACACAAACCCAAACTAGCCCCCCCCCCCCCCCCCCCCCCCCCCCCCC
>NZ_JBICVV010000007.1:0-315336 GCF_043199295.1 Streptomyces sp. NPDC048612 | reverse complement strand
TAACCCCCACGCCCCCTTCTTTCCACCCCACCAGGGGGGGGGGCCGGGCCGGCGCGGGTGGGGTGTGCCGGACGTAAAGCGAAGCAGTCCGGCACACCCCACCCGCGGAGGCCCGTCACCGCACCCCGACAGCCCCGCGCAGCGGACCGGCCCGCCGCAGGCGCAACGGCGGGAAACGACAAGCATCACCCGATGCCACGCCCCGCGCAGCGGACCCGAAACGGCGCGAGGCAGCACGGCGGGACAGCCGACAACGTGGGGCGAAGACAAAGCGCGGCAGCGCGTATCGTGACCGACCGTGACCACGCTCATCTGGATCGCCGTCGCGATCGTCCTCATCGGTGTCTACCTCAGCTGGACGGCCGGCCGCCTCGACCGGCTGCACGCCCGTATCGACGCGGCCCGGGCAGCGCTCGACGCGCAGTTGCTCCGGCGCGCGTCCGTCGCGCAGGAGGTCGGTACCTCGGGGGTCCTGGACCCGGCCGCCTCGATCGTTCTCTACCAGGCCGCGCACGAGGCCCGGCAGGCCGAGGAGGACCATCGTGAGGTCGCGGAGAGTGAGCTGAGCCAGGCGCTGCGGGCGATCTTCGCGGAGGAGGCGCAGCTGGAGGCCGTACGCGAGGCGCCCGGGGGCGAGCAGACGGTCACCGAGCTGACCGCCGCGGTGCGCCGGGTCCCGATGGCGCGGCGGTTCCACAACGACGCCGTACGGGCCGCCCGCGCGGTCCGCCGCCACCGGGTGGTCCGCTATTTCCGGCTCGCCGGGCACGCGCCGTTCCCGCTGGCCTTCGAGATGGACGACGAGCCGCCGGCCGTCCTGGACGACCGCTCCGCCGGGAACTGAACCGGGCAGCGGGAGCCGGGGGCGGGGGCCGCAGCGGGCGACTCCCGGCGGTGACGAGCCACTGACCTCTAATTGGCCCTTTTCCCGGGCCGCTCACCAACGGTTGTGTGGGCGCAGCAGTACAGCCACCCGCATTGAGTGAGGTCAACCGTGTCCAGCACGCCCACCACGCCCCAGACCCCCGAGACCGGAACCGCGCGCGTCAAGCGCGGTATGGCCGAGCAGCTCAAGGGCGGCGTGATCATGGACGTCGTCACGCCGGAAGAGGCGAAGATCGCCGAGGACGCGGGCGCCGTCGCCGTCATGGCCCTGGAGCGGGTCCCCGCCGACATCCGCAAGGACGGCGGCGTGGCCCGGATGTCGGACCCCGACATGATCGACGGCATCATCGACGCCGTCTCCATCCCGGTCATGGCCAAGTCGCGGATCGGCCACTTCGTCGAGGCCCAGGTCCTGCAGTCGCTCGGCGTCGACTACATCGACGAGTCCGAGGTCCTCACCCCGGCCGACGAGGTCAACCACTCCGACAAGTGGGCCTTCACCACCCCGTTCGTCTGTGGTGCCACCAACCTGGGCGAGGCGCTGCGCCGGATCACCGAGGGCGCGGCCATGATCCGCTCGAAGGGCGAGGCCGGCACCGGCAACGTCGTCGAGGCGGTCCGCCACATGCGCCAGATCAAGGGCGAGATCGCCCGGCTGCGCGGCTACGACAACAACGAGCTGTTCGCCGCCGCCAAGGAGCTGCGCGCCCCGTACGAGCTGGTCAAGGAGGTCGCCGAGCTCGGCAAGCTGCCGGTCGTGCTGTTCTCCGCCGGTGGTGTCGCCACCCCGGCCGACGCCGCGCTGATGCGCCAGCTCGGCGCCGAGGGCGTGTTCGTCGGCTCCGGCATCTTCAAGTCCGGTGACCCCGCCAAGCGCGCCGCCGCGATCGTGAAGGCCACCACCTTCTACGACGACCCGAAGGTCATCGCGGACGTCTCCCGCAACCTGGGCGAGGCCATGGTCGGCATCAACTGCGACACCCTCCCCGAGGCCGAGCGCTACGCCAACCGCGGCTGGTAGGACACCTAGATGAGCACCCCCACCATCGGTGTGCTGGCCCTCCAGGGTGACGTCCGCGAGCACCTCACCGCGCTCGCCGAGGCGGACGCCCTGGCCCGGCCGGTACGCCGTCCCGAGGAGCTGGACGGGCTCGACGGCCTGGTCATACCGGGCGGCGAGTCCACCACCATGTCCAAGCTGGCCGTCACCTTCGGCATGCTGGAGCCGCTGCGCGCGTTCATACGCGCGGGCAGGCCGGTCTACGGCACCTGCGCCGGCATGATCATGGTCGCGGACAAGCTGCTGGACGCCCGCGAGGACCAGGAGACGTTCGGCGGCGTCGACATGATCGTGCGCCGTAACGCCTTCGGGCGGCAGAACGAGTCCTTCGAGGCGGCCATCGACGTCGCCGGGATTCCCGGCGGACCGGTCGAAGGCGTCTTCATCCGGGCGCCCTGGGTCGAGTCGGTCGGCGGCGCGGTCGAGGTCCTGGCGACGTACGACGGGCACACCGTGGCCGTGCGGCAGGGTAACGTCCTCGCCACGTCCTTCCACCCGGAACTGACCGGCGATCACCGGGTCCACGCGCTGTTCGTGGACATGGTGCGGCAGGCCGGGGGCTGATCCGGGGGACGGGCTCCGGGGCTCCGCCAGGGGCGGCGGCCGGTGCGGGCGGGAGTAACACCCCGTGACCTGGCCCCGGTAGGATCTATGGCGTTCGTTTCAGACGTTGGTTACGCGAAGGAGACAGGCGGATGTCCGGCCACTCTAAATGGGCTACGACGAAGCACAAGAAGGCCGTGATCGATGCCAAGCGCGGCAAGCTCTTCGCGAAGCTGATCAAGAACATCGAGGTCGCGGCGCGTACCGGCGGCGCCGACCCGGACGGCAACCCGACTCTCTTCGACGCCATCCAGAAGGCCAAGAAGAGCTCGGTGCCCAACAAGAACATCGACTCCGCGGTCAAGCGTGGCGCGGGCCTCGAAGCCGGCGGTGCCGACTACGAGACCATCATGTACGAGGGCTACGGCCCCAACGGTGTCGCGGTGCTCATCGAGTGCCTCACCGACAACCGCAACCGCGCCGCCTCGGACGTCCGCGTCGCCATGACCCGCAACGGCGGTTCGATGGCCGACCCGGGTTCGGTGTCGTACCTGTTCAACCGCAAGGGCGTGGTGATCGTCCCCAAGGGTGAGCTGACCGAGGACGACGTCCTGGGCGCGGTGCTGGACGCGGGCGCCGAGGAGGTCAACGACCTCGGTGAGTCCTTCGAGGTGCTCAGCGAGGCCACCGACCTGGTCGCGGTCCGCAGCGCCCTCCAGGAGGCCGGCATCGACTACGACTCGGCCGACGCCAACTTCGTCCCGACCATGCAGGTCGAGCTGGAGGAAGAGGGCGCGCGCAAGATCTTCAAGCTGATCGACGCGCTGGAGGACAGCGACGACGTGCAGAACGTCTTCGCCAACTTCGACGTCTCGGACGACGTGATGGCCAAGGTCGACGCCTGACCGGCGCGGCACGCTCGGTCGTCTGACGGGCCGACGGGGACACACCCCGTCGGCCCGTCGGTTTGTCAGTGGCAGCCACTACTGTGCTGATCAGGGGGCATGCGCTCCCGAAGAAGGAACAGCTGACCGAATACGGCGAGGGGCGGGAGCGATGAAGGTGCTGGGGGTGGACCCGGGGCTGACGCGCTGTGGGGTCGGGGTGGTCGACGGGGTCGCGGGGCGTCCGCTGACGATGGTCGGTGTCGGCGTCGTCCGTACCCCGGCGGACCTCGACATCGCCCAACGGCTGGTCGAGATCGAGCGCGGGATAGACGCCTGGCTCGACGAGCACCGCCCCGAGTACGTCGCCGTCGAGCGGGTCTTCAGCCAGCACAACGTCCGTACGGTCATGGGCACCGCCCAGGCCAGCGCGGTCGCCATGCTGTGCGCGGCCCGTCGCGGGCTGCCGGTCGCGCTGCACACCCCCAGCGAGGTCAAGGCCGCCGTGACGGGCTCGGGCCGGGCCGACAAGGCCCAGGTCGGCGCGATGGTCACCCGGCTGCTGCGGCTCGACGCGCCGCCGAAGCCCGCCGACGCCGCCGACGCCCTCGCCCTCGCCATCTGCCACATCTGGCGCGCCCCCGCGGTCAACCGCCTCCAGCAGGCACACGCCGCGGCCCGCCGCACCGCTCCCGCCACCCTCCCGTCCGCCGGCCTCCGCAGGACGGCACCCCAGAAGGGCACCCGATGATCGCCTTCGTCTCCGGCCCGGTCGCGGCCCTCGCCCCGGACTCCGCCGTCGTCGAGGTCGGCGGGATCGGCATGGCCGTCCAGTGCACCCCGGACACCCTCTCCACGCTGCGCGTCGGACAGCAGGCCAAGCTCGCCACCTCCCTCGTCGTCCGCGAGGACTCGCTCACCCTCTACGGCTTCACCGACGACGACGGGCGGCAGACCTTCGAGCTGCTCCAGACCGCCAGCGGCGTCGGGCCCCGGCTCGCCCAGGCGATGCTCGCGGTGCACTCCCCGGACGCGCTGCGGCGAGCCGTCGCCACCAGCGACGAGAAGGCCCTCACCGCCGTGCCCGGCATCGGCAAGAAGGGCGCCCAGAAGCTGCTCCTGGAGCTCAAGGACCGGCTCGGTGAGCCGGTGGGGACCGGCCGCGCGGGCGTCGGCAGTGCCGTCACCCCCGGCTGGCGCGACCAGCTGCACGCCGCGCTGATCGGCCTCGGCTACGCCACCCGCGAGGCGGACGAGGCGGTGACCGCGGTCGCCCCGCAGGCCGAGGCGGCCCTCGCCGACGGCGCCGCGCCGCAGGTGCCGCAGCTGCTCAAGGCCGCCCTGCAGACCCTGAACCGCGCCCGATGACCGCCCCGGCCCGGACCCCGCACCCCCGGCCGTTCGACCACCCCGGCGGCCCGGCCGCCCCGACCCCGCGAGGCAATCCGCAGTGAACTGGGACGACACCGCACCGCCCACCAGCGAGGACGCCGCCACGGGCGGGCCCGACCGGCTGGTCGGGGCCGACGCGGACGGCGAGGACACCGCCGTCGAGGCCGCGCTGCGGCCCAAGGACCTGGAGGAGTTCGTCGGCCAGGAGCGGGTGCGCGAACAGCTCGACCTGGTGCTGCGCGCCGCCCGCGCCCGCGGCGCCACCGCCGACCACGTCCTGCTCTCCGGCGCACCGGGCCTCGGCAAGACCACCCTCTCGATGATCATCGCCGCCGAGATGGGCGCCCCGATCCGCATCACCTCCGGCCCCGCCATCCAGCACGCCGGTGACCTCGCCGCGATCCTCTCCTCCCTCCAGGAGGGCGAGGTCCTCTTCCTCGACGAGATCCACCGGATGTCCCGGCCCGCCGAGGAGATGCTCTACATGGCGATGGAGGACTTCCGCGTCGACGTCATTGTCGGCAAGGGCCCGGGAGCCACCGCCATCCCGCTCGAACTCCCCCCGTTCACCCTGGTCGGCGCCACGACCCGGGCCGGTCTGCTGCCGCCCCCGCTGCGCGACCGCTTCGGCTTCACCGCCCACATGGAGTTCTACGCCCCCGCCGAACTGCAGCGGGTCATCCACCGCTCCGCCGGGCTGCTGGACGTCGACATAGAGCCGGAGGGCGCCGCCGAGATCGCCGGCCGCTCCCGCGGCACGCCCCGTATCGCCAACCGCCTGCTGCGCCGGGTCCGTGACTACGCCCAGGTGAAGGCCGACGGCCTGATCACCCGCGAGATCGCCTCCCAGGCCCTCGGGGTCTACGAGGTCGACGCCCGCGGCCTGGACCGTCTCGACCGCGCCGTGCTCACGGCCCTGCTCAAGCTGTTCGGCGGCGGCCCGGTCGGCCTGTCCACCCTGGCGGTCGCGGTGGGGGAGGAGCGGGAGACCGTCGAGGAGGTCGCCGAGCCCTTCCTCGTACGGGAAGGACTGCTGGCCAGGACTCCCAGGGGCCGGGTCGCGACCCCGGCGTCGTGGGCGCACCTGGGGCTCGTCCCGCCGCAGCAGCACGGGGGCCCCGGCGGGCAGCAGGGCTTGTTCGGGGCGTGACGGCGCGGGGACTCGCCCGGCCAGGAACTGCGGTGGGATGCTATGCGTTGTTCCACTGGTGGGGACTCGCCTAGACTCCGCCGATGCCGTTCGTATGGGCGGCATTCCCACCCCCGTATATGAGATCGCGCAGCAGCGGTCGTGCGAAGGATTTCCGTCCCGTGCCCAATATCGTGACTCTCCTCCCCTTCATCGTCCTCATCGGGGCCATGTTCCTGATGACTCGGTCTGCCAAGAAGAAGCAGCAGGCGGCCGCGCAGATGCGCAATGAAATGCAGGCCGGCACCGGCGTCCGGACCATCGGCGGCATGTACGCCACCGTCAAGGAAGTCCACGAGGACACCGTCCTCCTGGAGGTCGCCCCCGGCGTGCACGCCATTTACGCCAAGAACGCCATCGGCGCCGTGCTCGCGGACGAGGAGTACAACCGCATCCTGGACGGTGCCGACCCGATCCACGGTGACGGGCCGGTCGTCCCGGACGACGCCTCCTCGCTGACCGGCGACGCCGCGGACGCCGACAAGGCCGACAAGATCGACCTGGGCAAGACCGCCGCCCCGGCCGGTGAGCCCGCCGCGGACAAGCCCGCCGCCGACGAGGCGAAGGACGCCGAGCCCGCCGCCGAGGCCAAGGACGCCGCCAAGGCGGACGCCGACGCCGCGAAGGACGACAAGAAGTCCGGCGACGACGCGAAGTAGTCCACCCCCACGGAACCGCGGAGCACGCGGGTATGTCGTGCGCCGCGGTTCCGGGACGGTCTAGGCTCCGGCGGGGGCACGTCCCCACAAGACTTCGTGGCCCCTTGGCCGGCATCCCCGGCCGAGGGGTTGGACAGGGAGATACGAGAAGGTGGCAGCACCGAAGAAGGGCCGCAGGACGCCCGCGAGCCAGGGGCATCCGGGCCGTGCCCTGGTCCTGGTCATCATCGCGATCGTGGGGCTGGTCGGCGGCATGTTCTATGCCGGTACGCTGACGCCCCGGCTGGGCATCGACCTCGCCGGAGGCACGAGCTTCACGCTCGAGGCCGAGAACATGCCCGGCAAGCCCAACGCGATCAATGAGACCAACATGAAGACCGCCGCCGGCATCATGGACCGGCGGGTCAACGGTCTGGGTGTGTCCGAGACCGAGGTCCAGACGCAGGGCACCAACCACATCATCGTGAACATCCCGCGAGGGACGAACGCGAAGCAGGCCCGTCAGCAGGTCGGCACGACCGCTCAGCTCGGGTTCCGGCCGGTGCTCACCACCACGGCGGGCACCAAGACCCCCGAGCCCAAGCCCAGCCCCTCCAAGAAGGGCGCGAACGACAAGGCCAAGGGCGACAAGGCCGCGGGTGACAAGGCCAAGCAGGAGCCGGGCACCCAGCAGCAGGCCTCGCAGTCGCCGGGCGACAAGCCGACCACCCAGGGCCGTGCGGCGACGGACGCGCTGAAGAAGGCGCCGTCCGCCCAGCCCACCCCCTCCGGTCCGGCCAAGCCCTCCGCCCCCGCGGTACCGCCGACACCCGGCGCGGACATCCCGCCGGCCCTCCAGAAGCAGCTCAACGCGCTGGACTGCTCCAGCAAGAAGGGCCGCGCCGCTGCCGGTGAGCGCGCCGCCGGCGCCAAGCCGTCCGAGCCGGTCGTGGCCTGCAAGGACGACGGCACGCAGAAGTACGTGCTCGGCCCGATCGGCGTCGAGGGCACCGACGTCAAGGACGCCAAGGCCGTCTTCGACAGCCAGCAGGCCCAGGGCTGGATCGTCCAGATGGACTTCACCTCCGAGGGCGGCAAGAAGTTCGCGGACGTCACCGGCAAGCTCGCCACCAAGACGCCGCCGCAGAACCAGTTCGCGATCGTCCTGGACGGCGCGGTGGTCTCCGACCCGCGGGTCAGCGAGCGCCTCAACGGCGGCAGCGCCACGATCTCCGGTGGCTTCACCCAGCAGACCGCCGAGGACCTGGGCAACATGCTGTCCTACGGCGCCCTTCCGCTCTCCTTCAAGATCGCCGACGAGACCACGGTCACCGCGGCGCTCGGCGGTGAGCAGCTGCACGCCGGTCTGCTCGCGGGTGCCATCGGCCTGGCCCTGGTCGTGATCTACCTCGTCGCCTACTACCGGGGACTGGCGCTGGTCGCGCTGGCGAGTCTGCTGGTCTCGGCGATCCTGACGTACACGATCATGACGTTGCTCGGCCCGACCATCGGGTTCGCGCTGAACCTCCCGGCGGTCTGCGGCGCCATCGTGGCCATCGGTATCACCGCCGACTCGTTCATCGTCTACTTCGAACGCATCCGGGACGAGATCCGCGAGGGCCGCAGTCTGCGCCCGGCCGTCGAGCGCGGCTGGCCCCGGGCCCGCCGTACGATCCTGGTCTCCGACTTCGTGTCGTTCCTGGCCGCCGCGGTGCTGTTCATCGTCACCGTCGGCAAGGTGAAGGGCTTCGCGTTCACGCTCGGCCTGACCACCGTCCTCGACGTCGTTGTGGTCTTCTACTTCACCAAGCCCCTGATGACGATCCTGGCCCGGCGGGCGTTCTTCGCCAACGGACACCCCTGGTCCGGCCTTGATCCCAAGCGCCTGGGCGCCAAGCCGCCGCTGCGACGCCGTCGCACCGCCCCCACCCAGACGAAGGAGGCGTGAGATGTCGAAGCTCGGCAACATCGGCGCCCGGCTTTACCGCGGCGAGGTCGGCTACGACTTCATCGGCAAGCGGAAGATCTGGTACGGCCTCTCGATCCTCATCACCATCACGGCCCTCGTCGGCCTCGCGGTGCGCGGTCTGAACATGGGCATCGAGTTCTCCGGCGGCGCGGTCTTCACCACCCCGCAGACGAGCGTCTCCGCCCCGCAGGCCCAGCACCACGCGGAGTCCGCGGCCGCCGGCCACCAGGCCGTGGTGCAGAAGCTCGGCAGCGGCGGGCTGCGCATCCAGATCAGCGGTCTGGACACCAAGCAGGCGCTGCCGGTCCAGGAGGAGCTGGCCAAGGACCTGAACATCCCGGTCAAGGACGTCAACACCCAGCTGGTCGGCCCGAGCTGGGGTGAGGAGATCGCCAACAAGGCCTGGCTGGGCCTGGGGATCTTCATGGTCCTCGTGGTGCTCTATCTGGCGATCGCCTTCGAGTGGCGGATGGCGCTCGCCGCCCTGATCGCGCTGATCCACGACCTCACGATCACGGTCGGTGTCTACGCCCTGGTCGGCTTCGAGGTCACCCCCGGCACGGTCATCGGTCTGCTCACGATCCTCGGTTACTCCCTGTACGACACGGTCGTCGTCTTCGACAGCCTCAAGGAAGCCTCCAAGGACCTCACCAAGCAGACCCGCTTCACCTACAGCGAGATCGCCAACCGCTCGATCAACAGCACCCTGGTGCGCTCCATCAACACCACGGTCGTGGCGCTGCTCCCGGTCGCCGGCCTGCTGTTCGTCGGCGGCGGTTTCCTGGGCGCGGGCATGCTCAACGACATCTCGCTGGCCCTGTTCGTCGGCCTCGCCGCCGGCGCGTACTCGTCGATCTTCATCGCGACCCCGCTGGTCGCCGACCTGAAGAGCCGCGAGCCGCAGATGAAGGCGCTGGCCAAGCGGGTCAAGGCGAAGCGTGCTGCGGCCGCGGCCAAGGACGCGGGCCAGGACGACGCGGAGGACGGCCAGGAGCCGGGCCCCGCCGAGGACGGTGCCGCGGTCGTCGGCCCGCGCCACCAGCCCGCCGCCCGTAATCGCGGACGCGGCCGCCCGTCGGGCAAGCGCCGGTGAGCGCCCCCGCGGAACTGCGTGAGCTGCTGCTCAGCCGGATCACGGACATCCCGGACCACCCGCAGCCGGGTGTGGTGTTCAAGGACATCACCCCGCTGCTGGCGGACCCGGCCGCGTTCGGCGCGCTGACCGAGGCGTTCGCCGAGCTGTGCGGACGCCACCGGGTGGACAAGATCGTCGGCCTGGAGGCGCGCGGGTTCATACTCGCCGCTCCGGTCGCGGTCCGGGCCGGTGTCGGCTTCGTCCCCGTCCGCAAGGCGGGCAAGCTGCCCGGCAGCACGCTCGGGCAGGCCTACGAGCTGGAGTACGGCACCGCCGAGATCGAGATCCACACCGATGCGCTGGCCCCGGGCGACCGGGTGCTGGTGATCGACGACGTGCTCGCCACCGGCGGTACCGCCGACGCCTCGCTGCAGCTCATCCGCCGCGCCGGCGCCGAGGTCGCGGGCCTGGCCGTGCTGCTGGAGCTGGGCTTTCTCGCCGGGCGGCAGCGGCTGGAGCCGGGTCTGAAGGGCGCTCCGCTGGAGGCTCTGATCACGGTCTGAGCCGTCGCGCACCGCATCTCCGCAGCGGGGGCATCCGGAAGAATCCGGGTGCCTCCGCTGCTGTGTCATGTACGGACCCATGGCCGCGGGGGAGTTGCGGTCACGGGGTCGATACCATGGCATCCCGGCCCGTACGAGGTTCTGGGGTCCGGAACCGCCTGAGGAGTGCTCTTGCCAGACGAGGCCCAGCCGCTCTCCCCCGGACTGCGTCCGAAGGGAACCGACGCCGCGCGCCCGGACGGGACGAAGCCCAGGGACGCGGCTTCCCCGGACGCGCCCCAGCCCGAGCGGCAGGGCGCGCCCGACGGCACCGCCACGCCCCGGCCGCCGGCCGGCCCGACCTCCGCGTCCCCGGCGCCCGCCGAGCGGCCCCGCCCGGCGCCCAAGCCGGGGCCCGCCTCCTCGTCGCAGTCGGCGTCCACGCCGTCCCGGGCGGCCAAGCCGCCCGCCAAGGCCGACCAGCCCGCGGCCCCCAAGCCGCTGCCGCCCGCCCCGGCCGGCCGCTCCGGCTCCCCCAACCGGGTACGGGCCCGCCTCGCCCGGCTGGGCGTGCAGCGCTCCAGCCCGTACAACCCCGTCCTGGAGCCGCTGCTGCGGGCCGTCCGCGGCAACGACCCCAAGATCGAGACCGCTACGCTGCGCCAGGTCGAGCGGGCCTACCAGGTCGCCGAGCGCTGGCACCGCGGCCAGAAGCGCAAGAGCGGCGACCCGTACATCACCCACCCGCTCGCGGTCACCACCATCCTCGCCGAGCTGGGCATGGACCCGGCCACGCTGATGGCGGGCCTGCTGCACGACACCGTCGAGGACACCGAGTACGGCCTGGACACCCTGCGCCGCGACTTCGGCGACCAGGTCGCGCTGCTGGTCGACGGCGTCACCAAGCTCGACAAGGTCAAGTTCGGCGAGGCCGCGCAGGCCGAGACCGTCCGCAAGATGGTCGTCGCGATGGCCAAGGACCCACGCGTCCTGGTGATCAAGCTCGCCGACCGGCTGCACAACATGCGCACCATGCGCTACCTCAAGCGGGAGAAGCAGGAGAAGAAAGCCCGCGAGACGCTGGAGATCTACGCTCCGCTCGCCCACCGCCTGGGCATGAACACCATCAAGTGGGAGCTGGAGGACCTCGCCTTCGCGATCCTCTACCCCAAGATGTACGACGAGATCGTGCGGCTGGTCGCCGAGCGGGCGCCCAAGCGCGACGAGTATCTGGCCATAGTGACCGACGAGGTCCAGGCCGATCTGCGGTCCGCCCGCATCAAGGCCACCGTCACCGGCCGCCCGAAGCACTACTACAGCGTCTACCAGAAGATGATCGTGCGCGGCCGCGACTTCGCCGAGATCTACGACCTGGTGGGCATCCGCGTCCTCGTCGACACCGTCCGCGACTGCTACGCCGCCCTCGGCACCATCCACGCGCGATGGAACCCGGTCCCCGGCCGGTTCAAGGACTACATCGCGATGCCGAAGTTCAACATGTACCAGTCGCTGCACACCACGGTGATCGGCCCCAGCGGCAAGCCCGTCGAGCTGCAGATCCGTACCTTCGACATGCACCGCCGCGCGGAGTACGGCATCGCCGCGCACTGGAAGTACAAGCAGGAAGCGGTCGCGGGCGCCTCCAAGATCCGTACGGACGTCCCGAAGAACGCCGGCAAGGGTCAGGACACGGTCAACGACATGGCCTGGCTGCGGCAGTTGCTCGACTGGCAGAAGGAGACCGAGGACCCGGGCGAGTTCCTGGAGTCGCTGCGCTTCGACCTGTCCCGCAACGAGGTCTTCGTCTTCACGCCGAAGGGCGACGTCATAGCACTGCCGGCCGGCGCCACCCCCGTCGACTTCGCGTACGCGGTGCACACCGAGGTCGGCCACCGCACGATAGGCGCTCGGGTCAACGGACGCCTCGTCCCGCTCGAATCGACCCTGGACAACGGCGACTTGGTGGAGGTCTTCACCTCCAAGGCGACGGGCGCCGGCCCGTCCCGCGACTGGCTGGGCTTCGTCAAGTCCCCGCGCGCCCGCAACAAGATCCGCGGCTGGTTCTCCAAGGAGCGCCGCGACGAGGCGATCGAGCAGGGCAAGGACGCCATCGCGCGCGCCATGCGCAAGCAGAACCTGCCGATCCAGCGGATTCTGACCGGCGACTCGCTGGTGACCCTGGCGCACGAGATGCGCTACCCCGACATCTCCTCGCTGTACGCCGCGATCGGCGAGGGCCATGTCGCCGCGCAGGGCGTCGTCCAGAAGCTGGTGCAGGCGCTCGGCGGCCAGGACGAGGCCACCGAGGACATCGCCGAGTCGACCCCGATCCGGCCGCGCTCCAAGCGCCGTTCCAGCGCCGACCCCGGTGTGGTCGTCAAGGGCGTCGACGATGTCTGGGTCAAGCTGGCCCGCTGTTGTACGCCGGTGCCGGGCGACCCCATCATCGGCTTCGTCACCCGCGGCAACGGCGTCTCGGTGCACCGCGCCGACTGCGTCAACGTCGACTCGCTGTCCCGGCAGCCGGAGCGGATTCTCGACGTCGAGTGGGCGCCCACCCAGTCCTCGGTCTTCCTGGTCGCCATCCAGGTCGAGGCGCTGGACCGCTCCCGGCTCCTCTCGGACGTCACCCGGATTCTGTCCGACCAGCACGTCAACATCCTCTCGGCGGCCGTCCAGACCTCCCGCGACCGCGTCGCCACCTCCCGTTTCACCTTCGAGATGGGCGACCCCAAGCACCTGGGGCACGTCCTGAAGGCCGTACGGAGCGTGGAGGGCGTGTACGACGTGTACCGGGTGACCTCGGCCCGCCGCCCGTAACCACGCACGAAAGGGGCCCCGGTACGCAGGTACCGGGGCCCCTTTTCGGGTCAGAGGATCAACCGCCGAACTCCTCCAGGCCCTTGAGCGCCTGGTCCAGCAGCGCCTTGCGGCCCTCCAGCTCCCGGCCGAGCTTGTCGGCCTTGGCGTTGTTGCCCGCCGCCCGGGCCGTGCCGATCTGCTTCTCCAGCTTGTCGACCGCGTCCTGGAGCTGGCCGGTCAGCCCCGCGGCGCGGGCCCGCGCCTCGGGGTTCGTCCGGCGCCACTCGCTCTCCTCGGCCTCCTGGATGGCCCGCTCGACGGCGTGCATCCGGCCCTCGATCTTCGGGCGGGCGTCGCGCGGGACATGACCGATGGCCTCCCACCGCTCATTGACCGAGCGGAACGCCGCCCGCGCCGCCTTCAGGTCCGAGACGGGGAGCAGCTTCTCGGCCTCGACGGCCAGCTCCTCCTTGCGGGTCAGGTTCTCCCGCTGCTCGGCGTCGCGCTCCGCGAAGACCTCACTGCGCGCCTGGAAGAAGATGTCCTGGGCGCCGCGGAAGCGGTTCCACAGGTCGTCCTCGTGCTCGCGCTGGGCGCGTCCGGCGGCCTTCCAGTCCGTCATCAGCTCGCGGTAGCGGGCCGCGGTGGCCCCCCAGTCCGTCGAGTTCGACAGCGCCTCGGCCTCGGCGACCAGCTTCTCCTTGGCCTTACGGGACTCCTCGCGCTGGGCGTCCAGCGAGGCGAAGTGCGCCTTGCGCCGCTTGGAGAACGCCGAGCGGGCGTGCGAGAAGCGGTGCCACAGCTCGTCGTCCGTCTTCCGGTCGAGCCGCGGCAGGCCCTTCCAGGTGTCGACCAGCGCGCGCAGCCGCTCACCGGCCGCCCGCCACTGCTCACTGGCCGCCAGCTCCTCGGCCTCGGCGACCAGCTTCTCCTTGGCGTGCCGGGCCTCGTCGCTCTGCCGCGCCTTCTGCGCCTTGCGCTCCTCGCGACGGGCCTCCACGGCCTCGACGAGCTTGTCGAGCCGCTTCTTCAGCGCCTCCAGATCGCCCACCGCGTGGTGTTCGTCGACCTGGATGCGCAGATGCTCGATCGCGGTCGTGGCGTCCTTCGCCGACAGGTCGGTGGTCTTGACCCGGCGCTCGAGGAGGCCGATCTCGACGACCAGGCCCTCATACTTGCGCTCGAAGTAGGCGAGGGCCTCCTCGGGAGTGCCCGCCTGCCACGATCCGACGACCTGCTCGCCGTCGGCGGTACGCACGTACACGGTCCCCGTCTCGTCGACGCGGCCCCATGGGTCGCTGCTCACAGCGCCTCCTCCACATGATGCCGACGAGGGCGTGCGGCCCCCCGGCATCGTCCACAGTTTCTGTCCGGCAGAGCCGCGCCCTGACCGGTCCGACGGGCTGAATTGCGGGTGAGGGTGAGCCGTCGGACAGGCACCCTACACAACGCCAATCTAGGCGACCGGCGGTCGGCTGTCCGCATCCAGCACGACCGAAATTCCGCGGTGCGGACCGCGAGCGCCACCGCACCGCCCCAGGTCGCCCGGCAGGTCAGGACTTGTTCACGGATGCCTTGTCGATCACGACGGTGGCGTTGGGCGCGGTATTGCCGGTCTGCCGGTCCGGCGTCGAACCGGCCTTGGCGATCTTCTTCAGTACGTCCATACCGCCGGTGACGGTGCCGAACGGTGTGTAGTTCGGGGGCAGCTTGCTGTCCTGGTAGACGAGGAAGAACTGGCTGCCGCCCGAGTCACGGGTCTTCTCGCTCTGCCCGTCGTAGCGGTTGGCCATCGCGACGGTGCCCGCCGGATAGACACCGCCCTTGAGCCGGGGGTCCTTGAGGTTCTCGTCCGGGAGGGTGTAGCCGGGGGTGCCCTGGCCGGTGCCCTTCGGGTCGCCGCACTGCAGGACGTAGATGTTCTGGTCGACCAGGCGGTGGCACCTGCTGTGGTCGAAGTAGCCCTGACCGGCCAGGAAGGCGAAGGAGTTGACCGTATGCGGTGCCTTGCCGGCGTCCAGCTCCAGCTCGATGGCGCCGCAGGTCGTCGCCAGCTTCGCGGTGTAGGAGGCCGAGGTGTCGAGGGACATCGCCGGCTCCTTCTTCCAGGTTCTGGCGGAGGGGCTGCCCTTGGCGGGGCGGTTGCAGGGGTCCGGCGCCCTGGAGGGGGACGGGGGTGCCGACGCCCGGTCGGCGTCGTCGTCCCGGCCGGTCAGTCCGGCGGAGACGTAGGCGGTGAGACCGGCTGCCAGCACGACGGCCAGGACGGACGCGAGGACCACATTGCGGCGTTTGGTCCTGCGCTGTTCCACGGACCGCCGTTGCCGCTGGCGCTCGTACTTCTCCCTGGCGAGCTGCCGTCTCCGCTGATCTCTGCTGACCACCGGTCGTCTCCTTCGTCCGATCACCGATCGCTGTCGTCCGCCGTGGCCGTACCGTATACGGGTTCGCCCTGCCGGGAGTCCCGCCGGTAGGCTCTGGAGCTGCTGAGATGTTCCGGGAGCGGTCCCGCGGACCGACCCTCACCACCGACCTTTAAGGACGAACGTGCTGATTGCCGGGTTCCCCGCCGGGGCCTGGGGCACCAATTGCTACTTGGTCGCCCCCGCCGCCGGCGAGGAGTGCGTCATCATCGACCCGGGCCACCAGGCCGCCCAAGGAGTCGAGGACGCCGTCGCGAAGCATCGGCTCAAGCCCGTCGCGGTCGTTCTGACCCATGGCCACATCGACCATGTCGCCTCCGTGGTCCCGGTGTGCGGCGCGCACGACGTCCCGGCCTGGATTCACCCCGAGGACCGCTTCATGATGAGCGACCCGGAGAAGGCCCTCGGCCGCTCCATCGGTCAGCAGCTCATGGGCGAACTCACCGTGGGGGAGCCGGACGACGTCAAGGAGCTGAGCGACGGTGCCGCCCTGGAACTCGCCGGAATGGAGTTCTCCGTCGCGCACGCCCCGGGCCATACCAAGGGGTCGGTGACGTTCCGGATGCCCGAGCAGGCCGACATCCCGCCGGTCTTCTTCTCGGGCGACCTGCTCTTCGCCGGCTCCATCGGACGCACCGACCTGCCGGGCGGCGACCACGCCGAGATCCTGCAGTCGCTGGCGCGTGTGTGCCTGCCGCTGGAGGACTCCACCGTCGTCCTGTCCGGCCACGGCCCCCAGACCACCATCGGCCGCGAGCGCGCCACCAACCCCTTCCTCCGGGAAGTGGCCGCCGGCCTCGGAGACGGCTTCAGCGCCCCTCCGCGACGAGGAATGTGACGAGAGCTTCCGTGAGCACCTTCAAGGCCCCCAAGGGCACCTACGACCTGATTCCGCCGCAGTCCGCCACCTATCTCGCGGTGCGCGAGGCGATCTCCGCGCCGCTGAAGAACTCCGGCTACGGCTACATCGAGACGCCCGGCTTCGAGAACGTCGAGCTGTTCGCGCGCGGTGTCGGTGAGTCCACCGACATCGTGACCAAGGAGATGTACGCCTTCGAGACCAAGGGCGGCGACCGGCTGGCGCTGCGCCCCGAGGGCACCGCGTCCGTGCTGCGCGCCGCACTGGAGGCCAACCTCCACAAGGCCGGCAACCTCCCGGTCAAGCTCTGGTACTCCGGCTCGTACTACCGCTACGAGCGCCCGCAGAAGGGCCGTTACCGCCACTTCTCCCAGGTCGGCGCGGAGGCCATCGGTGCCGAAGACCCGGCGCTGGACGCCGAGTTGATCATCCTGGCCGACCAGGCCTACCGGGCGCTGGGCCTGCGGAACTTCCGCATCCTGCTCAACTCCCTGGGCGACAAGGAGTGCCGCCCCGTCTACCGCGCCGCGCTGCAGGACTTCCTGCGCGGGCTCGACCTGGACGAGGACACCCGGCGCCGGGTCGACATCAACCCGCTGCGCGTCCTGGACGACAAGCGCGAGGCCGTGCAGAAGCAGCTCGACGGGGCGCCCCGGCTCCGCGACTACCTCTGCGAGGCCTGCAAGGCGTACCACGAGCAGGTGCGCGAGCTGCTGACCGCGGCGGGCGTGACCTTCGAGGACGACGAGAAGCTGGTCCGCGGCCTGGACTACTACACCCGCACCACCTTCGAGTTCGTCCACGACGGCCTCGGCTCGCAGTCCGCGGTGGGCGGCGGCGGCCGCTACGACGGCCTCTCCGAGATGATCGGCGGCCCCGCGCTGCCGTCCGTCGGCTGGGCCCTGGGCGTCGACCGCACGGTGCTGGCGCTGGAGGCGGAGGGCATCACGCTCGACATCCCCGCCGCCACCGCCGTCTACGCCGTCCCGCTGGGCGAGGAGGCCCGCCGGGTGCTGTTCGGTGTGGTCACCGAGCTGCGGCGGTCCGGTGTCGCCACGGACTTCGCGTTCGGCGGCAAGGGCCTGAAGAACGCCATGAAGTCCGCCAACCGCTCCGGCGCACGGCTGGCCCTGGTGGCCGGCGAGCGGGACCTGGCCGAGGGCGTGGTCCAGCTCAAGAACCTGGAGAGCGGTGAGCAGACCGCGATCGCGCTGGACGCCGTGGCCGAGGAGGTCCGGCGCACGCTGGGCTGAGGCCGCGGCGCGGCGCGCACCCCGAGGGGCCCGGACGGCGATCGGCCGGCCGGGCCCCTCGGGCGTTCCCGGGCCCGTCGTGCCGCCGGGGCGCCCGGTGTCAACGCCGAGCCGCGTGTTCACCCCGGCGGAGGGTTTCCGGCACGGCCGTACCGGGGGGCACGGGCCGTCGGTACGCGGCGGGCCGGGCGGAACGCGGCGGAAGCTGAGAGAACGCTGTGCGCGGGGCACCCGTCTTTATGCTCATCGCACAGTGGTTCATGGTGGAGTTGGGGCAGAATGAACGGCGGGGCCGTGACCGGGCCCGCGCCAGCCTCTAAACCCGAGGGATCGACGGAACTCCGATATGACGACGACAGCGCTGGACGACGTGTCCACCGACGACGACCGCGCGCGCGGCACGGGCACCATCGGCTCGGGTCGCGGTTTCGCGGTGCTCCTGGTGATCACCGCAGCGCTGGGGCTGCTCGCGTCCTGGGTCATCACCCTGGACAAGATCGAGCTGCTGAAGGACCCGCACTACAAGCCGGCCTGCAGTCTCAACCCGATCATCTCCTGCGGCAACATCATGCAGAGCCCGCAGGCGGAGGTCTTCGGCTTCCCGAACCCGGTCGCCGGTCTGGTCGCCTTCGGCGCCGTCATCGGGATCGGCATGGCCCTGCTGGCCGGCGCCCGCTTCCGCCGCTGGTACTGGATCGGACTGAACGTCGGCACGCTGCTCGGCACGGTCTTCTGCATGTGGCTGATGTCCCAGTCGCTGTACGTCATCAACTCGCTGTGCCTGTGGTGCACGCTGACGTGGCTGATCACGATCCTGATGTTCTGGTACACCACCGTGCACAACCTCAAGCACGGGATCATCCCGGCCCCCGACGGGCTGCGCCGGGCCGTGCTGGAGTTCCACTGGGTCGTGCCGGTGCTCTGGTACGGCGTGCTCGCGCTGCTGATCCTCACCAAGTGGTGGACGTACTGGAGCAGCCTCATCTGAGCCCGCCCGACGCGCTGCCCGCGCCCCGGCCCGTCCTGACGGCGGCCGGGGCGTTGTCAGTGGGGTGGCTTAGGCTCGTGATCGTGGAGCCCGACCTGTTCACCGCCGCTGCCGAAGACCGCCAGGAGAAGGACCCCGCCGGGTCCCCGCTCGCCGTCCGAATGCGCCCGCGCACCCTCGACGAAGTCGTGGGCCAGCAGCATCTGCTCAAGCCGGGCTCGCCGCTGCGCCGCCTGGTCGGTGAGGGAGGCAGCGGTCCCGCGGGGCCGTCCTCGGTGTTCCTGTGGGGACCGCCGGGCATCGGCAAGACGACCCTGGCCCATGTCGTCAGCCAGGCGACGAACAAGCGCTTCGTGGAGCTCTCGGCGATCACGGCGGGGGTCAAGGAGGTCCGCGCGGTCATCGACGGCGCGCGGCGTGCCTCGGGCGGCTACGGCAAGGAGACCGTCCTCTTCCTCGACGAGATCCACCGCTTCAGCAAGGCCCAGCAGGACTCCCTGCTGCCGGCCGTGGAGAACCGCTGGGTCACCCTGATCGCCGCGACGACCGAGAACCCGTACTTCTCGGTGATCTCGCCGCTGCTGTCCCGCTCCCTGCTGCTGACCCTGGAACCGCTGACGGACGACGATCTGCGCGGCCTGCTGCGGCGCGCGCTGACCGACGCGCGCGGGCTGGCGGGCGCGGTGACGCTCCCCGAGGACACCGAGGGGCATCTGCTGCGGATCGCGGGCGGCGACGCCCGGCGCGCGCTGACGGCCCTGGAGGCGGGGGCCGGCTCCGCGCTGGCCAAGGGCGAGAAGGAGATCACCCTCCAGACGCTGGAGGAGTCCGTCGACCGGGCGGCGGTCAAGTACGACCGGGACGGCGACCAGCACTACGACGTCGCCAGTGCGCTGATCAAGTCCATCCGGGGCTCGGACGTCGACGCCGCGCTGCACTACCTGGCGCGCATGATCGAGGCGGGGGAGGACCCGCGGTTCATCGCCCGCCGGCTGATGATCTCGGCGAGCGAGGACATCGGGCTGGCCGATCCGACGGCCCTGCAGACCGCGGTCGCCGCCGCCCAGGCCGTGGCCATGATCGGCTTCCCGGAGGCGCGGATCACGCTGAGCCAGGCCACCATCGCGCTCGCCCTGGCGCCGAAGTCGAACGCCGCGTACACGGCCATCGACGCCGCCCTGGCGGACGTCCGGGCCGGCCGGGCGGGTGCGGTGCCGCTCCATCTGCGCGACGGCCACTACAAGGGCGCCCAGAAGCTCGGCCACGGCCAGGGCTACCGCTATCCGCACGACCTGCCGGGCGGTATCGCGGCCCAGCAGTACGCCCCGGACGAGGTGCACGGCACGCGCTATTACGAGCCCACCCGCCATGGTGCGGAGGCGCGCTACGCCGATGTCGTCGAGCGGGTACGGGTCCGGCTGCGTACGGACTCCGGCGAGAGCACCGACGGGTAGCGGGGGCGGCCGGGCGGTGGTCGTCCCGCTACCCGGCCGCGGCCTCGAAGAGGCGGTGCATCGCCCGCCGCAGCTCGGCCACGTCCCGTACGGGCTCGGGGAAGTCGAACCGTGCGTCGAAGGAGCGCTGCTCGGCGTCGGTGAAGCGCACCCGCAGCCCGAAGCGGTCCAGGCTGACCGGCACGGCCCGGTCGCGCAGCCCGCAGACCTCTCCGCGGTCGCCCAGCAGGGTGCACAGTCCGCGTACCTGCTCGCTGTGCGCGGCGTGCAGATGCTGGAGCAGCTCCGCCTCGTGGATGATCAGCGGGTCGGGAGCCGCGTCGGCGAAGTCGTCCGGCTCGACGGACTCGGCGCCCCACAGGTCGTCCACCGCGCCCTCGCCGACTTCCAGGCGCAGCATCATCCAGGCGGTCCGCCCGTAGAGGCCCGGCGCGGGCTCCGGCTGGAGCGCCTCGCCGATGCCGAGCAGCTCGCCGACCGGGTGCCGCTCGGCGAGCAGCATCGCCGCCTCGGCGCGCTGCTCGTTGCGTACGGGGGTGAGCCAGCCGGCCACCCAGGCCCGTCCACGGATGCGATGGGGCACCGAAACGGGTGCAACATCCGTGATCTCCATCACGGCTGTGAGGTCGTCGTCCTGTGCGTGCGCCGCCGCCCGAGCCGCCGCAGAGTCCCCGGAAACCAGCAACAGCACGTCTCCGTCGGGTGTCACGGTCCGGCAGACCGGTGCCGAGAGTCCGGTCTCGTCGGGGTCCTCGACACCGGGGATGCTCAGAGACGCCATACCATTGGAGTCGACGAGGGTTCGTATGCGCTCGGCGGCGGTGGGCTGCTGGGCGCCTTCCACGGGACGCGGCTGACCCGACTCGGTGCGGTGCGCACTGGGCAGGGGGGTTCCCGGTCGAAACATGCGTTCTCCTCGCGCTAAGGTAAGCCTCACCTAACTTACATGGAGGAACGTTCCACGTGAACCAGTCGCGTCCCAAGGTCAAGAAGTCCCGCGCGCTCGGCATCGCGCTGACGCCCAAGGCCGTCAAGTACTTCGAGGCCCGTCCCTACCCGCCCGGCGAGCACGGCCGTGGCCGCAAGCAGAGCAGTGACTACAAGGTCCGTCTGCTCGAGAAGCAGCGCCTGCGTGCGCAGTACGACATCAGCGAGCGCCAGATGGCGCGTGCCTACGACCGCGCTCGGAAGGTCGAAGGCAAGACCGGCGAAGCGCTGATCATCGAGCTTGAGCGCCGTCTGGACGCGCTCGTCCTGCGTTCGGGCATCGCCCGCACGATCTACCAGGCCCGCCAGATGGTCGTCCACGGCCACATCTCGGTGAACGACCGCAAGGTCGACAAGCCGTCCTTCCGCGTCCGCCCCGGCGACGTCGTGATGGTCCGCGAGCGCAGCCGCGAGAAGCACCCCTTCCAGGTCGCGCGTGAGGGTGGCTACGCCCCCGACGGCGAGACCCCGCGCTACATCGAGGTCAACCTGCAGGCTCTGGCGTTCCGCCTCGACCGGGACCCGAACCGCAAGGAGATCCCGGTGATCTGCGACGAGCAGCTCGTCGTCGAGTACTACGCCCGCTAAGCACCACCGCAGGCGCAGCACCACGCTCAGCCCGCCGTCTCCCCGCCGCTCGCGGAGGGGGAGGCGGCGGGCTCGTGCGTTCCCGGCGGCGCGAGCAGTACGGAGCGGTGCCGGGCGGGCGCCGGACCGCCGGGCCGCAGCACCCGGGCCACCGCCGCGTCCAGGCCGAGGCGCTCGCCCGTGCGCAGGGCACGCCCGTACCGCTCGGCCCCCAGCCGCTTCCGCGCCTGCTCCTCGCACTCGGCGTGCGGCCCCCGGAAGTGGCGCGAACCGAACAGCGGCAGCCCCACCGAGGGCCAGATCCGCCCCGCGGCGCCCTGGAGCACCGCCGCCTCCTCCGCGTCCCCCTCGCCGAGCGTCACCGTCGCCAGCAGTTCGAGCGCCAGCACCACGCCCAGCAGGTCGTGGAAGGTGTGGTGGACGGCCAGCGACTCCACCAGCAGGGTCCGGGCCCGCCCGCCGTCGCCCCGCGACCAGGCCGCGTACGCCAGCACGAACTGGGCGTACGCCCGGGTCCAGCGCTCCCCGTGGTCCTCACACACCTCCAGCACGTCCTCGCACAGCCGCACCGCGTCCGCCGGCTCGCCCCGGAAGGCCACCGCCATCGCCAGCTCGACCTGCGCCAGCAGCACGGTGCCGTTCAGCTCGCCGATCTCCCGGTAGCGCCGCACCGCCCCGCGCAGCAGCTCCTCGGCGCGCGGCAGGTCGTCGCAGACCAGCGCCAGACAGCCGGTGCGGTGCAGCGCGTACGCGGCGGCGGTGGCGTTGCCGGTCCGCTCGGCCTCGTCGCGGCACTCCTGGAGCACCCCCAGGGCGCCGACCGTGTCCCCCTGGATCAGCGCCACATAGCCGGCCACCCACAGCGCCTTCAGCCGTGCGTCGTCGTGGTCGCTCTCCAGCTCCAGGGCCCGGTCCAGCCAGTGCCGGCCCTCGGAGAGCCGGCCGCAGCCCACCCAGTAGAACCACAGGGTGCCCGCCAGGTACTGGCCCAGGTGCGTCTCGGCGGGGCACTCCAGGCTCTGCTCCAGCGCCACCCGCAGATTGGGCAGCTCGGCGTCGATCCGGGCCGCGATCTCGGCCTGCCGGGAGCTGAACCAGTCCAGTTCGCACCAGGTGGCCAGCCCCAGGTACCAGTCGCGGTGCCGGCGCCGCAGCCGGTCGCCGTCCCGCGTCGCCGCCAGCCAGCCCGCGCCGTAGGCCCGTACGGTGTCCAGCATCCGGTAGCGCACCCCGGCCGGGGTCTCCTCCCGTACCAGCACCGACTGGGCGACCAACTCCGCGATGACGTCGAGGAGTCCGGCGGCCGGCAGCTCGGGGCCCGAGCAGACGTATTCGGCCGCCTCCAGGTCGAACTGCCCGGCGAAGACCGACAGCCGCGCCCACAGCAGCCGCTCCTCGGGCGTGCACAGCTCATGGCTCCAGCCGATCGCGGTGCGCAGCGTCTGATGGCGCGGCAGGGTCCCGCGGGCGGTACCGGTCAGCAGCCGGAAGCGGTCGTCGAGCCGGTGGAGCACCTGGTCGACGGAGAGCGCGCGCAGCCGTCCGGCGGCCAGCTCCAGTGCGAGCGGAATGCCGTCCAGCCGCTCGCACAGCTCGGTGACCGCCGGCTCGTCGGCCTCCTCGATGGTGAAGCCGCCGAGCACGGCCGCGGCGCGGTCGGTGAACAGGGCCGTCGCATCGGCGGTGTTCAGCGGCGCCAGCGCGAGGTTCCGCTCGCCGGTCAGCCCGAGCGGCCGCCGGCCGGCGGCCAGCACCCGCAGTCCGGGGGCGCGGCGCAGCAACTCCGCGGTCAGCTCCGCGCAGGCATCGACCAAGTGCTCGTAGCCGTCGAGGACGAGCAGCAGTTCCCGGCCGGCGAGGTGGTCGCAGAGCGCGGCGCGCACCGGTCGGCCGGTGCGGTCGGCCGGTGCCAGCGCCTCGGCGACGGTGTGGTCCAGGAGGTGCGGTTCCCGCAGGGAATCCAGTTCGACCAGCCACACCCCATCGCAGAAGCGATCCTGCAAGATCGCTGCGCCATGGCGGGCGAGCCGTGACTTGCCGACGCCGCCGAGGCCGGTGAGCGTCACCAGGCGGTCCGACTCCAGCTGCCGCGCCAGCGCGGCCAGTTCGTCGTCGCGGCCGATGAAGCGGTTGAGTTCCGCAGGGAGGTTCCCCGGCCGGCCCGGCGCCCGCAGGCGCTCGCTGGACGGGCGGGAGACGGGGCCGGGGCGCGTGAGGCGTCGCATGGCACACGGAGCGTACTCGGCAGGATGCGGACCGTACAATCACGCCGCCGGATTCCTCCCGTGCCCGCCCCGCGCCACCGGGAACGGGGTACGGACGCACAGTCACGGCGCGATAAGGTCAAGGTTGCCGTTCGAGCAGGACGAGAAGCAGACCGAACCAGTCGGAGAGTGGTGCCAACGTGTCCGGTGGAGAGGTGGCCGGGATTCTCGTGGCCGTCTTCTGGGCGATCCTCGTGTCGTTCCTCGCCCTGGTGCTGGTGAGGCTCGCACAGACGCTCAAGGCGACCACCAAGATGGTGGCCGAGGTGTCCGAGCAGGCCGTACCCCTCCTCGCCGACGCCTCCGCGACGGTCCGCTCCGCGCACACCCAGCTGGCCCGCGTCGATGCCATCGCCGCCGACGTCCAAGAGGTCACCGCCAACGCCTCCGCGCTCTCCTCGACCGTGTCCTCCGCCTTCGGCGGACCGCTGGTCAAGGTGGCGGCGTTCGGCTACGGCGTGCGCCGCGCGATCGGCAAGAAGGGCGAGCCGGAGCCGCAGCGCACCGTCGTCCCCGGCCGTATCCTGCCCGGCGCCCGCCGTGGCGGGCGCCGCAACCGTCGCTCCAAGGACTGATCACAGCGATGTTCCGCCGCGCATTCTGGTTCACCACCGGCGCCGCCGCCGGCGTGTGGGCCACCAACAAGGTCCACCGCAAGCTGCGCAAGCTGCAGCCCGACAGCCTCGCCGCCCAGGCCGCGGACAAGGCCGTCGAGACCGGACACCGGCTGCGCCAATTTGCATTGGACGTACGGACCGGAATGGCGGACCGTGAAGAACAGCTGCACGACGCCCTGGGGCTCGGCGAACCGGACGAGGTCCGCGAGCTCCCGGCGCCGCGCCGCGCGGTGCTCGAACCGCAGTACCGCACCACGAGAACAACCGGACACACCGGTCTGACCGGACCGACTGGAAAAGAGGACCACTGATGGAGTCGGCTGAAATCCGCCGCCGCTGGCTGCGCTTCTTCGAAGAGCGTGGGCACACCGTCGTGCCGTCGGCGTCGCTCATCGCGGACGACCCGACGCTGCTGCTGGTCCCCGCGGGCATGGTGCCCTTCAAGCCGTACTTCCTCGGCGAGGTCAAGCCGCCCGCCCCGCGCGCCACCAGCGTCCAGAAGTGCGTGCGCACGCCGGACATCGAAGAGGTCGGCAAGACCACCCGGCACGGCACGTTCTTCCAGATGTGCGGCAACTTCTCGTTCGGCGACTACTTCAAGGAAGGCGCCATCAAGTACGCCTGGGAGCTGCTGACCGGCTCCCAGGCCGACGGCGGCTACGGCCTCGACCCCGAGAAGCTCTGGATCACCGTCTACCTCGACGACGACGAGGCCGAGCGGATCTGGCACGAGGTCGTCGGGGTGCCCAAGGAGCGCATCCAGCGCCTGGGCAAGAAGGAGAACTACTGGTCCATGGGCGTCCCGGGCCCCTGCGGCCCGTGCTCCGAGATCAACTACGACCGCGGCCCGGAGTTCGGCGTCGAGGGCGGCCCGGCCGTCAACGACGAGCGGTACGTGGAGATCTGGAACCTCGTCTTCATGCAGTACGAGCGGGGTGCGGGCACCGGCAAGGAGGACTTCGAGATCCTCGGCGAGCTGCCCAGCAAGAACATCGACACCGGCCTCGGCCTCGAACGCCTGGCGATGATCCTGCAGGACGTCCCGAACATGTACGAGACGGACACCCTGCGCGTCGTCATCGACAAGGCCACCGAGCTGACCGGCGTCCACTACGGCACCTCCCACGACAGCGACGTCTCGCTGCGCGTGGTCGCCGACCACATCCGTACGTCCACGATGCTCATCGGCGACGGCGTCACCCCCGGCAACGAGGGCCGCGGCTACGTGCTGCGCCGCATCATGCGCCGCGCCATCCGCAACATGCGCCTGCTCGGCGCGAGCGGACTGGTCGTCGGCGAGCTGCTGGACGTGGTCATCAAGACCATGGGCCAGCAGTACCCGGAGCTGCTGGAGGACCGCCGCCGCATCGAGACGGTCGCCCTCGCCGAGGAGGCCGCCTTCGCCAAGACGCTGAAGGCCGGCACCAACATCCTCGACACCGCCGTCACCGACACCAAGGCCGCCGGCTCCGCCGTCCTGCCCGGCGACAAGGCCTTCCTGCTCCACGACACCTGGGGCTTCCCGATCGACCTCACCCTCGAAATGGCCGCCGAACAGGGCCTGTCGGTGGACGAGGACGGCTTCCGGCGCCTGATGAAGGAGCAGCGGGAGCGCGCCAAGGCCGACGCCCAGGCCAAGAAGAGCGGCCACGCCGACCTGTCCGCCTACCGTGAGGTCGCCGACAAGTCCGGTGCCACGGAGTTCACCGGCTACAGCGCCACCGAGGGCGAGTCCGCCATCGTCGGCCTGCTGGTCAACGGTGTCCCGGCCCCCGCCGCCCACGAGGGCGACGAGGTCGAGGTCGTCCTGGACCGCACCCCCTTCTACGCCGAGGGCGGCGGCCAGCTCGCCGACACCGGCCGGATCAGGCTGGACTCCGGCGCCGTCGTGGAGGTCCGCGACGTCCAGCAGCCGGTGCCCGGTGTCACGGTCCACAAGGGCGCCGTCCAGGTCGGCGAGGTGGTGCTCGGCTCCGCCGCGTACGCCACCATCGACGTCACCCGCCGGCGCGCCATCGCCCGCGCCCACAGCGCCACCCACCTCACCCACCAGGCGCTGCGCGACGCCCTGGGCCCGACGGCCGCCCAGGCCGGTTCGGAGAACTCCCCGGGCCGCTTCCGCTTCGACTTCGGCTCGCCGGCCGCCGTGCCCGGCGGTGTCCTCACGGACGTCGAGCAGAAGATCAACGAGGTGCTCTCCCGCGAGCTCGACGTGCACGCCGAGGTCATGAGCATGGAGGACGCCAAGAAGCAGGGCGCCATCGCCGAGTTCGGCGAGAAGTACGGCGACCGCGTCCGGGTCGTCACCATCGGCGACTTCTCCAAGGAGCTGTGCGGCGGCACCCACGTCCACAACACCGCCCAGCTGGGTCTGGTGAAGCTGCTCGGCGAGTCGTCCATCGGCTCCGGCGTCCGCCGGGTCGAGGCCCTGGTCGGCGTGGACGCCTACAAGTTCCTGGCCCGTGAGCACACCGTCGTCTCGCAGCTCACCGAGCTGGTCAAGGGCCGCCCGGAGGAGCTGCCGGAGAAGATCTCCGGGGTCCTGGCCAAGCTGAAGGACGCCGAGAAGGAGATCGAGCGGTTCCGCGCCGAGAAGGTGCTGCAGGCCGCCGCCGGGCTGGCCGAGGGCGCCAAGGACGTCCGCGGGGTGGCGCTGGCCGCCGGGCAGGTACCGGACGGCACCTCCGCCGACGACCTGCGCAAGCTGGTGCTGGACGTCCGCGGCCGCATCCAGGGCGACCGGGCCGTCGTCGTGGCGCTGTTCTCGGTCGCCAACGGCCGCCCGGTGACGGTGATCGCCACCAACGAGGCCGCCCGCGAGCGCGGCATCAAGGCCGGTGACCTGGTCCGTACCGCCGCCAAGACGCTCGGTGGCGGAGGCGGCGGCAAGCCGGACGTCGCCCAGGGCGGCGGTCAGAACCCCGCCGCGGTGCCCGAGGCCATCGAGGCCGTCGAGCGCCTCGTCGCCGAGGCGGCCTGACGCACGTGACAGAGATGCGACGTGGCCGGCGCCTCGCCGTGGATGTCGGGGACGCCCGTATCGGGGTCGCCTCGTGCGACCCCGACGGGGTCCTCGCGACCCCGGTCGAGACCGTGCCGGGACGTGATGTGCTGGCCGCGCACCGCCGGCTCAAGGCGATCGTCGAGGAGTACGAGCCCCTCGAAGTCGTGGTCGGCCTGCCCCGCTCCCTCAGTGGGGGAGAGGGGCCGGCCGCGGCCAAGGTCCGGGCCTTCGCCCAGGAGATGGCCCGCACCATCGCCCCCGTAGGGGTCCGGCTGGTCGACGAACGGATGTCTACGGTCACGGCCACCCAGGGCCTGCGGGCCTCGGGCGTCCGGAGCAAGAAGGGCCGCTCGGTGGTTGACCAGGCGGCCGCGGTGGTCATCCTGCAGAGCGCACTGGAGACCGAACGCGTCTCCGGGGAGCCTCCGGGAGAGAGCGTCGAAGTGGTCATCTGATCGCGGTACGGTAACGTTCCGCGCGATGTGCGGCGTTCGAACAGCCGCGCGTGCAAGTAGAGGCGGATCGGGTACAGCAAGCGCGCTGCCGGGCCGGAGTGCACCGCCTCTCGGCTCTAGGGGATCGATGACCGAGTATGGCCGGGGCTACGGCTCCGAACCGTGGCATCTGGAGGACCCGCTCTACGGAGACCAGGGTTCCTCCAGAGGCCAGGCGCAGCAGCCTCAGTGGGACGGACAGCAGGCCCACCGGTATCCCCAGCAGCAGGCTGACCCGTATGCCCAGCAGCACTACAACGGCGGCTGGGACGGGTCGCAGGGCGGGCAGACGCCCTACGACCCGTACGACCCCTACGGGCAGCAGCAGCCGGCCGACCCGTACGGCGGAACGGGCTCCGACTACTACGCCGCCCCCGACGCCTATCCGCCGCAGCAGCATCCGCAGCAGCAGGCCCCGCAGGGGATGCAGGACCAGCGGGGCATGCCGGGCGGGCAGCCCCCCCAGGGGATGCAGCAGCACCAGCAGTACCAGCAGCAGCCGCCGCACCCCGAGCAGGGGGAGCCGTACTACGACGAGGGCCCCGGCACCGGCGACGACTGGCGGGCCGAGCCGGGACCGCGTGAGCCGGAGCGGGAGCACGCGTTCTTCGCGGACCGCGAGGACGACGACGGCGACGACGGCAGGGGCCCGCGCGACGAGGGCCGGGGCGGCGGCCGCGAGCGCCGCGGCAAGAACGGCAAGGGCAAGAAGAACAAGCGGCACAGCGGCCGGACCTGCCTGGTCGTCACCCTGTTCTTCGCCGGAGCCGTGGGCGTCGTCGGCTATTTCGGCTACGACTTCATCATGAGCCACCTCGGCTCCGCCCCCGACTACGAGGGCGAGGGCACCGGCGACGTCCAGGTCGAGGTCCCGGACGGTTCCACGATCCTTGAGATGGGTCTGGCCCTCAAGAAGGCCGGTGTGGTCAAGAGCGCCGACGCGTTCTCCGAGGCGGCCGTCGACAGCAAGAAGGACAAGGTCCTCCAGCCGGGGACCTACTCCCTGCGCAAGCACATGTCCGCGGCCTCGGCCGTCGAGCTGATGGTGGACCCCAAGAGCCGCAACGGCCTCACCATCCGCGAGGGCCTGCGCTCCGGCGACGTCTACAAGCTCATCGACAAGAAGCTCCACCTCGCGACCGGCAGTACCAAGAAGGTCGCGAAGACCGAGGCCAAGAGCCTCGGCCTGCCGTCCTGGGCCAACGACTCCGCGAAGACGAAGGACCCGCTGGAGGGCTTCCTCTACCCGTCGACCTACAGCGTGGGCGAGAAGGCGAAGCCGGCGGATGTCCTCAAGCAGATGATCTCCCGGGCGAAGCAGGTGTACGCCAAGTACGACCTGGAGGCGAACGCCGAGAAATTCCATTTGAAGTCCCCGCTCCAGTTGATTACCGTCGCCAGCCTCACCCAGGCCGAGGGTATGACGCACGATGACTTCCGGAAGATGGCGGCGGTTGTCTACAACCGGCTTGCTCCGAGCAATACGGACACCAATCAGAAGCTCGAGTTCGATTCGGCCTTCAATTACCTGAAGAATCAGAGCAAGATCAATATCAGTACGGACGAGATCCGGAACTACGACGACCCGTACAACACGTATTTCTACCGAGGTCTGCCGCCCGGCCCGATCGGAAACCCCGGGGACGATGCATTGAAGGCCACGGTCAACCCGGACAAGTCGAACAAGTGGCTCTACTTCATCTCGGTCGATGGGAAGAAGACGGACTTCACGACGAATCTCACCGACCACATGAAGCTTGTCAAGGAATTCAACAAGCGACAGCAAGCGCAAAAGAACGCGAACTAAGGCCGAGCTGTGCCCGACACAAAGAAAGCGGCGGTCCTCGGGTCGCCCATTGCCCACTCCCTTTCGCCGGTGTTGCACCGCGCTGCTTACGAGGCGCTGGGGCTGCGGGATTGGACGTACGACCGGTTCGAGGTCGACGAGGCTTCTCTGCCCGGATTCTGGGCGGGGCTCGGACCGGAATGGCGGGGGCTGTCGCTGACCATGCCGCTGAAGCGAGCGGTGATTCCGCTGCTCGATGAGGTCAGTGACGTCGCGGCATCCGTTGAAGCGGTCAACACGGTCGTCTTCACCGAGCAGGGCCGGAGGGTCGGCGACAACACCGACATCCCCGGAATGGTCGCGGCGCTGCGCGAGCGGGGCATCGACCGGGTCGAGACGGCCGCCATTCTGGGGGCAGGGGCGACCGCCTCATCTGCGCTCGCCGCGCTTGCGCAGGTCTGCGAAGGCGAGATCGTCACCTACGTACGCAGCGCGGCCCGTGCCGCCGAGATGCGGGAATGGGGAACGCGTCTCGGCGTCGAGGTACGGATCGAGGACTGGGCCGACGCAGCGCAGGCGCTGCGTGCCCCCCTTGTGATCGCCACGACGCCGGCGGGCGCCACCGACGCGCTGGCCGCGTCCGTTCCGGAGCGGCCGGCGACGCTCTTCGACGTGTTGTACGACCCCTGGCCCAGTGCGCTCGCGGCGCGTTGGTCGGGGTGTGGAGGTGCTGTGGTGGGCGGATTGGACCTGCTTGTTCACCAGGCGCTCCTTCAGGTCGAGTTGATGACGGGGCGCGCTCCGGCTCCCTTGGCTGCCATGCGGGCCAAGGGGGAAGCTGCCCTGGCGAAATCTTCATCAGAAGGCTGATCGAAATTCGCTTGACGTGATGCGGGAATATCCCCCAGGGGGCGCGGTCTGATGTGGCGCTCTCTTGTCGGATATTCGATTGACGGTCCCCTTCCTGCCGCATAGATTGCATGTGTCGCAGAGTTTTTCAGGGGGGATCGTGAAGCGCAGCATTTCTCGAATCGGTACGGTTTCGGCAGCTGGTCTGCTTGCCTTTACGGGCATGATTTTCGCGGGCGCGCCGGCGCAAGCTGTCGGTGGATGTTCCCGATCGCAGCACAAGGAGCTGTCAACTTCCGGGTACGACGTGGACATCTACGTCAAGATGTGTATCTATTACAATGGGGCGACCTACGTGGGCACGGCTCAGGGGTACTGGCAGGAAGCCGGCGGTCACAAGTTCGACAACTTTGATGTCCAGTCGCGAGTCGAGGAATTCGGCTCGACGAAGAGCCGGAAGACCTCTGACGAGACAGCCGAGATCAACGGCCGGACGGCGGATAGCTTTCAGGTCCGGGCCGAGTGGCTCTCCGGGCAGGAAAATGGGTTCACTGCCGACGGGAAAATCACGTACAACATCAATGATGATGGAAAAGGCGATATGGTGTGGAACCTCGCCGACTCGCCGGCGGTCTGACGCAGATGTAGTGACGTAGCTTCGCAATTGCGGCCCGACGGTTATCCCGTCGGGCCGCAATTCCATTTCTTCGTCGTCATTCCACGGACAACAATTCCCTGTCCGTGTACTGGACCTGCGACGATGCCGCAGCCGCGACGTGGGAGGATCAGGGAGAGACCGTACGCGGATGAGCAGTACATGAGGAGCACCGTTGAGCAGGTTGCGCTGGCTGACGGCGGGGGAGTCGCACGGCCCCGCACTCGTGGCGACGCTGGAGGGCCTTCCGGCCGGCGTGCCCATCACCACGGAGTTGGTGGCGGACGCGCTGGCGCGGCGGCGGCTCGGCTACGGCCGCGGTGCCCGGATGAAGTTCGAGCAGGACCAGGTCACCTTCCTGGGCGGGGTGCGGCACGGCCTGTCGCTGGGCTCGCCGGTGGCGGTCATGGTCGGCAACACCGAGTGGCCCAAGTGGGAGCAGGTGATGGCGGCCGACCCGGTGGACCCGGAGGAGCTGGCCGCGCTGGCCCGTAACGCGCCGCTGACCCGCCCCCGCCCCGGGCACGCCGACCTCGCCGGCATGCAGAAGTACGGCTTCGACGAGGCCCGCCCGATCCTGGAGCGCGCCTCGGCCCGTGAGACCGCCGCCCGGGTCGCGCTCGGCGCGGTCGCCCGCTCCTTCCTCAAGGAGACGGCCGGCATCGAGATCGTCTCGCACGTCGTCGAGCTGGCCGCGGCCAAGGCCCCGTACGGGGTCTACCCGCAGCCCTCCGACGTGGCGAAGCTGGACGCCGACCCGGTGCGCTGCCTGGACGCGGACGCGAGCAAGGCGATGGTCGCCGAGATCGACCAGGCCCACAAGGACGGCGACACCCTCGGCGGTGTCGTCGAGGTGCTGGCCTACGGCGTGCCGGTGGGCCTGGGCTCGCACGTCCACTGGGACCGGCGACTGGACGCCCGGCTGGCCGCCGCCCTGATGGGCATCCAGGCGATCAAGGGCGTCGAGGTCGGCGACGGCTTCGACCTGGCGCGGGTGCCCGGCTCGAAGGCCCATGACGAGATCCTCTCGACCGACGACGGGATCAAGCGCAGCTCCGGCCGCTCCGGCGGCACCGAGGGCGGGCTGACCACCGGCGAACTGCTGCGGGTGCGGGCCGCGATGAAGCCGATCGCGACGGTGCCGAAGGCGCTGGCCACCGTCGACGTGAGCACGGGCGAGGCGGCCAAGGCGCACCACCAGCGCTCGGACGTCTGCGCGGTGCCGGCCGCCGGTATCGTCGCCGAGGCGATGGTGGCCCTGGTGCTGGCGGACGCGGTGGTGGAGAAGTTCGGCGGCGACAGCGTGCCGGAGACCCGCCGCAACGTGCAGACTTTCCTCGACAACCTGGCGATCCGATGACGTCGCCGGCCGTCGTGCTGATCGGCCCGCCCGGGGCCGGCAAGTCGACGGTGGGTGCTCTGCTGGCCGAGCGGCTGGGCGTCGGCTACCGGGACACCGACGCCGATGTCGTCGCCACGGCCGGCCGGCCGATCGCCGAGATCTTCATCGACCAGGGCGAGGCGCACTTCCGCGACCTGGAACGGGCCGCCGTGCGCGCCGCGGTCGAGGGCCACCCCGGCGTGCTCGCGCTCGGCGGCGGCGCGATCCTCGACGAAGGCACCCGCGCGCTGCTGACCGGACTGCCGGTGGTCTTCCTGGACGTGGAGCTGGCGGACGCCGTCAAGCGGGTGGGCCTCGACGCGCCCCGCCCGCTGCTGGCCGTCAATCCGCGCAAGCAGTGGCGTGAGCTGATGGAGCGCCGCCGTCCGCTGTACACCGAGGCCGCGCGCGCCGTGATCGCCACCGGGGAGCGGACCCCCGGGCAGATCGTCGAGGCGATCCTGGACGCGCTGGAGCTACGCGAGGCCGCGGGAGACACCCCGCGGGCCGCCCACAGGGAGGAACAGGCATGACGGAGCAGGCCACCCGCATCCAGGTCGGCGGCACGGCGGGCACCGACCCGTACGAGGTGCTCGTCGGGCGGCAGCTGCTCGGTGAGCTTCCCGGCCTGATCGGCGCGGGGGTCAAGCGCGTCGCGGTGCTGCACCCGGAGGCGCTGGCCGCCACCGGCGAGGCGCTGCGCGAGGATCTGGCCTCCCAGGGCTACGAGGCCATCGCCATCCAGCTGCCGAACGCCGAGGAGTCCAAGACCGCCGAGGTCGCGGCGTACTGCTGGAAGGCGCTCGGCCAGTCCGGCTTCACCCGCAGCGACGTGATCGTGGGCGTCGGCGGCGGCGCCACCACCGACCTGGCGGGTTTCGTCGCCGCGACCTGGCTGCGCGGGGTGCGCTGGATCGCGGTGCCGACCACCGTGCTCGGCATGGTGGACGCGGCCGTCGGCGGCAAGACCGGCATCAACACCGCCGAGGGCAAGAACCTCGTCGGCGCCTTCCACCCGCCGGCCGGGGTGCTCTGCGACCTGGCCGCGCTGGACTCGCTGCCGGTCAACGACTACGTCTCCGGTCTGGCCGAGGTGATCAAGGCCGGCTTCATCGCCGACCCGGCGATCCTCGACCTGATCGAGTCCGACCCCGAGGCCGCCAAGCGCCCGGACGGCGCGCACACCGCCGAGCTGATCGAGCGGGCGATCCGGGTCAAGGCCGAGGTGGTCTCCGCGGACCTGAAGGAGTCCGGTCTGCGGGAGATCCTCAACTACGGCCACACCCTGGCGCACGCCATCGAGAAGAACGAGCGCTACAACTGGCGGCACGGCGCGGCCGTCTCCGTCGGCATGGTCTTCGCCGCCGAACTCGGCCGGATCGCCGGCCGGCTGGACGACGCCACCGCCGACCGGCACCGCTCCGTCCTGGAGTCCGTCGGGCTGCCGCTGACCTACCGGGGCGACCAGTGGCCCAAGCTGCTGGAGACCATGAAGGTCGACAAGAAGTCCCGCGGTGACCGGCTGCGCTTCATCGTCCTGGACGGCCTCGCCAAGCCGACCGTCCTGGAGGGCCCGGACCCGGCCATGCTGCTCGCCGCACACGCGGAGATCGCGGCGTGAGCGGCAAGGCCCGGCGGGTGCTCGTCCTCAACGGCCCCAACCTCGGCCGGCTGGGCTCCCGTGAGCCCGACGTCTACGGCGCCACCTCCTACGCCGGGCTGGTCGAGGAGTGCGGCAGACTCGGCAAGGAGCTGGGGTTCGAGACCGAGGTCCGGGAGACCAACGACGAGGGGGAGATGATCCGCTGGCTGCACGAGGCCGCCGACGCCTCGCTCCCGGTCATCATCAACCCCGGTGCCTTCACGCACTATTCGTACGGCATGCGGGACGCGGCCGCCCAGCGCACCGCCCCGCTGATCGAGGTGCACATCTCCAACCCGTACGCCCGCGAGGAGTTCCGCCACAATTCGGTCATCGCGGCCATCGCCAGCGGTACGGTCGCCGGCTTCGGCATCGGCTCGTACCGTCTGGCGCTCCGCGCGCTGGCCGAGGAACTGCGCGACTGACGTACCATCACGGCGCCTCGGTGTTCCCGCGGCGGACGCCGGGGCAGGAGATCCTCCGGGCGGGCCCGGGAGGGTACCGTTCGCAGCAGCACCCACCCGCCGACGGCCGCGGGGCACAACGGCCCCTCCGGGCCGGTGGGTTACCCGCAGGGGGCGCCGGGCGGCCTGGCCCGGCGCCCGCCGTACCATCCGGCGGGAGCCGGGGAGCACCGCACCACGTCGACCGCACGAGACGGAGAGCCACCGGATGCACTACGCAGTGGGGGCTCCGCTGCCGCCGCCCCACGGGCAGGCATCAGGACCCGGGGCCGCCATGCACTGGACGCCCGCCCCGGGAGGACCCGCCCCGGGAGGGCACACTCCGCCCGCCTCGCCCCCGGCCCCGCCCGCGCAGCAGCCGGCCCCCGCCGCCGGCCAGGGCTGGCACGGGCCCGCGCCCCAGCAGGCCCCGCCCACCCCGCACAGCGGCGACGTCACCGGCCATGTGCCGCTGCCCCCGGGCGCCCCGGTGCCGCTGCCCAGCCCGCCCACCGACGCCGCGCCGGACGCCACGCACGCGGCCGTCGCGGTGCTGCTCATCGGCCCGGCCGGGGCCGGCAAGACCAGCGTGGCGCGCCACTGGGCGGACACCCGGCGGGTGCCGACCGCGCACATCAGCCTCGACGACGTCCGCGAATGGGTCCGGGCCGGCTTCGCCGATCCCCAGTCCGGCTGGAACGACCACTCGGAGGCGCAGTACCGCCTCGCCCGCCGCACCTGCGGCTTCGCGGCCCGTAACTTCCTCGCCAACGGCATCTCCTGCATCCTCGACGACGCGGTCTTCCCCGACCGCCCGGTCATCGGCCTCGGCGGCTGGAAGCGCCATGTCGGCCCCGGGCTGCTGCCGATCGTGCTGCTGCCCGGACTGGAGATCGTGCTGGAGCGCAACGCCCGGCGCAGCGGCAACCGCCGGCTCTCCGACGAGGAGGTGGCCAGGATTCACGGGCGGATGGCCGGCTGGTACGGCTCCGGCCTGCCGATCATCGACAACTCCCAGCACGACGTCGCCACGACCGTGCGGGTACTGGACGACGTCGTCGCCCGGAGCATCGCCAGCCCGCCCAGCTGGTAGACGGGGCGGCGGCCTCCCGGGGGCGGCGGCCTCCCCGGGGCGGCCCTCCCCCGGGCGGCCCCGCTCGACCGGCCGCCTCGGGGGAGTCGCCGTACGCTCGTGATATGTCCGAGTTGTACGCGGCCCGACGCACGCGGCTGCGCGCCCGCGCAGCCGGGGCCGGAAGTACCGCCGCACTGATCTCGCGCCCCGCGAACGTCCGCTACCTCACCGGTTGCGCACCGCCCGGCGCCGCGCTGCTGCTGGGGCCGGCCGACGACATGCTGCTGTGCGGCAGGCCGCTGAGCGGCGATCCCTCCGAGGGGCGCCCGGCCGAGGACGTACGGGTCACGGTGCTGCCGACCCGCGGTGGCGACCCGGTCGTGGCCGGCGCCGACCTGGCCGCGAAGGCCGGAGCGGCCCTGCTGGCCGTCGAGGAGCACCACCTCACCGTCACCCGGCACCGGGCGCTCTCCCAGGTCGCGCCCCGGCTGCGGCTGACGGACCTGGCCTGCGCGGTCGAGGCGCAGCGGCTGGTCAAGGACGACGACGAGATCGCCTGCCTGCGGATCGCCGCGGAGATCGCCGACCAGGCCCTGGGGGAACTCCTGGAATCGATCCTGGTCGGCCGCACCGAGCGGCATCTCGCGCTGGAGCTGGAGCGCCGGCTGGTCGACCACGGTGCGGACGGCCCGGCGTTCCCCACCTCCGTGGCCACCGGCCCGCACGCCGGCCGCCCCGGGCATCTGCCCACCGACCGGCGGGTCGAGGAGGGCGACTTCCTCAGTGTCGGGCTGGGCGCCAACTACCGCGGCTACCGCTGCGAGATCGGCCGGACCTTCGTCATCGGCACCACGCCCTCGGACTGGCAGATCGAGCTGTACGACCTCGTTTTCGCAGCCCAGCGGGCCGGGCGGGAGGCGCTGGCACCGGGTGTGGAGTGCCGCGAGGTGGACCGGGTGACCCGCCATGTCCTGGATGCCGCGGGGTACGGCGAGCGGCTCGGAGCGTGGACCGGGCACGGTGTGGGACTCGAAATCGACGAGGACCCTCAGTTGTCCCCTGCCGCCATGGGTAAACTGGACGCTTGCGTGCCGGTCACCGTCGAGCCGGGGGTTCACATCCCGGGCCGTGGGGGTGTCCGGATCGACGACACACTCGTCGTCCGTCCAGAGGCGGACGGCGGGCCCGAGCTACTCACGATCACGACCAAGGAGCTGCTCGCACTCTGAGCCGTAGGGTTTCGGCGTGTGCCGCTCCGGGTCCCACCACCTGCAGTCCAGGAGATTCCGCAACCGTGGCATCCACGAACGACCTCAAGAACGGCATGGTGCTCAAGCTCGACGGCGGCCAGCTCTGGTCCGTCGTCGAGTTCCAGCACGTCAAGCCCGGCAAGGGCCCCGCCTTCGTCCGCACGAAGCTCAAGAACGTGCTGTCCGGCAAGGTGGTGGACAAGACCTTCAACGCCGGTGTGAAGGTCGAGACGGCCACCGTCGACAAGCGCGGAATGCAGTTCTCGTACATGGACGGCGACTACTTCGTCTTCATGGACATGGACACCTACGACCAGCTGCACGTCGACCGCAAGGCCGTCGGCGACGCCGCGAACTACCTGATCGAGGGCTTCGAGGCGGTCGTGGCGCAGCACGAGGGCGAGGTGCTCTACGTCGAGCTCCCCGCCGCGGTCGAGCTGAACATCAAGCACACCGAGCCCGGTGTGCAGGGTGACCGCTCCACCGGCGGCTCCAAGCCGGCCGAGCTGGAGACCGGCTACTCCATCCAGGTGCCGCTCTTCATCACCACCGGTGAGAAGATCAAGGTCGACACCCGCACCGGCGACTACCTCGGCCGGGTGAACAGCTAACCGTGGCCGCCCGCACCAAGGCCCGTAAACGCGCCTTCCAGATACTCTTCGAGGCCGACCAGCGCGGTGCCGATGTGCAGTCCGTGCTCGCGGACTGGATGCGGCACGCCCGGACCGATCCACGGCAGCCGCCGGTGAACGAGTACACCCTGGAGCTGGTCGAGGGATACGCGGAGCAGGTCGCCCGCATCGATGAGCTGATCTCCACCTACGCGGTCGACTGGGACCTGGACCGGATGCCGGCGGCCGACCGCAGCATCCTGCGTCTGGGCGCCTACGAGCTGCTCTGGGTGGACGACACCCCGGACGCGGTGGCGATCGACGAAGCGGTGCAGCTCGCCAAGGAGTTCTCCACGGACGACTCCCCGGCCTTCGTCAACGGCCTCCTCGGCCGGCTGAAGGAGCTGAAGCCGAGCCTGCGGCGCGAGGCGCAGTAGGCGGTCGGCAGAGCGTGTGAACGGGCCCGGAGCGAAGGGCAAGGCTCCGGGCCCTTCGCATGCCCGCAGAACGCCGTCAGCGGCCTTCGCGGGGTGTCCCGGGAGGAACGGCAGTGTGGCGGAGCGCCGTGGAACGGTCCCCGGAACGCAGAACCGCCGCCCCGGAAACCCGGAGCGGCGGCACGTTTCTGCAGGTGCGAGGGGGTCAGAGCTCCTCGTGCGACACGGCGCGGCGTGCGTCGGCGTCGAGCACGCCCCAGCTGATCAGCTGCTCGGTCAGCACCGAGGGCGACTGGTCGTAGATGACCGCGAGGGTGCGCAGGTCGTCCTGGCGGATCGAGAGCACCTTGCCGTTGTAGTCACCGCGCTGGCTCTGGATGGTGGCGGCGTAGCGCTGCAGCGGGCCGGCCTTCTCCTGCGGGACATGGGCGAGGCGCTCCAGGTCGAGCACCAGCTTCGGCGGCGGCTCGGCCGCTCCGCCCGGTGTCGTGCCCGGCAGCAGCTCCTGCACCGGAACGCCGTAGAAGTCCGCCAGCTCGGCGAGGCGCTGCACGGTCACGGCGCGGTCGCCGCGCTCGTACGAACCGACCACCACGGCCTTCCAGCGGCCCTGGGACTTCTCCTCGACGCCGTGGAGAGAAAGGCCCTGCTGGGTGCGGATGGCGCGGAGCTTGGCCCCGAGCTGTTTGGCGTATTCGCTGGACATAAAACTCCCCAGACGGCTGTATCGACATGCGGCTCCGCCGCGGGCTGGTAACTCACTGTGAGGTTACGCAGCGTAATCTGACTTCGTCAAGCGGAACGGGGCAGACCCTCACCCGTCAGGGGTGCGGACGGGGCGTGGGAAGGCCCCTGGTAGCCTGGGCCGCGTTATTCCGACGTCCTTTAAGGTCCGTCCCGTGAGGCGGAGAAGGAGGTCCGTTTCATATGGACGCAAACAGTTCCGACGCGAGCGCTCAGCTCCCCGTGCGGCCGGTGCTCGAAGGCCCGGACATCGCGCGGATGCTCACCCGTATCGCCCACGAGATCGTCGAACGCGCCAAGGGCGCGGACGATGTGGTGCTCCTGGGAATCCCCACCCGCGGCGTCTTCCTCGCCCGGCGGCTGGCCGCCAAGCTCGAAGAGATCACCGGCCGTACGGTCCCGGTCGGCTCGCTCGACATCACGATGTACCGCGACGACCTGCGCCTGGGCCCGGCCCGCACGCTCGCCCGCACGGACATCCCCGCCGACGGCGTCGAGGGCCGGGTCGTCCTCCTCGTCGACGACGTCCTCTTCTCCGGACGCACCATCCGCGCCGCGCTGGACGCCCTGGGCGACATCGGCCGGCCGCGCGCCGTACAGCTGGCGGTCCTGGTCGACCGGGGCCACCGCGAGCTGCCGATCCGCGCGGACTATGTAGGCAAGAACCTCCCCACGTCGCTGCGGGAGACGGTCAAGGTCCAGCTCACCGAGGAGGACGGCCGGGACGCCGTGCTGCTCGGCGTGAAGCACCCCGCCCCGGCCGGCGAGCGCTAGCGCATCGCGCACGGACCCGGTGACCCCGGGCCCGCAGGCATGCCCGCTCAACGGACAATCCCGTACACCTCCTTCACCCACGGAGAAAACCGGATGAAGCGTCACCTCATCTCGGCCGCCGACCTCACGCGCGACGACGCCGTCCTGATCCTCGACACCGCCGAGGAGATGGCCCGGGTCGCCGACCGGCCGATCAAGAAGCTCCCCACCCTGCGCGGACGCACGGTCTGCAACCTCTTCTTCGAGGACTCCACCCGGACCCGGATCTCCTTCGAGGCCGCCGAGAAGCGGCTCTCCGCGGACGTCATCAACTTCGCCGCCAAGGGGTCCAGCGTCTCCAAGGGAGAGTCCCTCAAGGACACCGCCCAGACGCTGGAGGCGATGGGCGTCGACGCCGTCGTCATACGGCACGGCGCGTCCGGAGCCCCCTACCGGCTCGCCAACTCCGGCTGGATCGACGCTCCCGTCATCAACGCCGGTGACGGCACCCACCAGCACCCCACCCAGGCCCTGCTCGACGCCTTCACCATGCGGCGCCGGCTGACCGGCCCGGACGCTGGGCTCGGCCAGGACCTGAGCGGGCGGCGGATCACGCTCGTCGGCGACGTGCTGCACAGCCGCGTCGCGCGCTCGAACGTCGACCTCCTGCACACCCTCGGCGCCGAGGTCACCCTCGTCGCCCCACCCACCCTGGTGCCGGTCGGCGTCGAGACCTGGCCGTGCGAGGTGTCCTACGACCTCGACCGCGTCCTGCCGAAGACCGACGCCGTGATGATGCTGCGGGTGCAGCGCGAGCGGATGAACGCCGCCTTCTTCCCGACCGAGCGGGAGTACTCGCGCCGCTACGGCCTGGACGGCGAGCGGATGGCGCGGATGCCCGAGCACGCCCTCGTGATGCACCCCGGCCCGATGGTCCGCGGCATGGAGATCACCGCCGAGGTCGCCGACTCCGACCGCTGCACGGTCGTCGAGCAGGTGACCAACGGCGTCTCGGTCCGCATGGCCGTCCTGTACCTGCTGCTCGGCGGCAACGAGCCCGCTGTCGCCCACCCGTCGCCCACCACCGCCCTTTCATCGAGGCGCTCCGCGCCCGCCTCTTGATTTCGTACCGAGGAGAAGTAAGACCATGAGCAAGATCCTTATCCGTGGTGCGAAGGTGCTCGGCGGCGAGGCCCAGGACGTCCTGATCGACGGCGAGACCATCGAGGCCGTCGGTGCCGGGCTGTCCGCCGAGGGCGCCGACGTCATCGAGGCCGAGGGCAAGATCCTTCTGCCGGGCCTCGTCGACCTGCACACCCACCTGCGCGAGCCGGGCCGCGAGGACTCCGAGACCGTGCTGACCGGTACCCGGGCGGCCGCCTCCGGTGGCTACACCGCGGTGTTCGCCATGGCCAACACCTTCCCCGTCGCCGACACCGCCGGCGTGGTCGAGCAGGTCTACCGCCTCGGCCAGGAGCACGGCTACTGCGATGTGCAGCCCATCGGTGCCGTCACCGTCGGCCTGGAGGGCAGCAAGCTCGCCGAGCTGGGCGCCATGCACGAGTCCGCCGCCGGGGTCACCGTCTTCTCCGACGACGGCAAGTGCGTGCACGACGCCGTGATCATGCGCCGGGCCCTGGAGTACGTGAAGGCCTTCGGCGGTGTCGTCGCGCAGCACGCCCAGGAGCCGCGGCTCACCGAGGGCGCCCAGATGAACGAGGGCATCGTCTCGGCGGAGCTGGGACTCGGGGGCTGGCCGGCGGTGGCCGAGGAATCGATCATCGCCCGGGATGTCCTGCTCGCCGAGCACGTGGGCTCGCGGGTGCACATCTGCCACCTGTCGACCGCCGGCTCCGTCGAGATCGTCCGCTGGGCCAAGTCCCGCGGCATCGACGTCACCGCCGAGGTCACGCCGCACCACCTGCTCCTCACCGACGAGATGGTGCGCAGCTACAACCCCGTCTACAAGGTCAACCCGCCGCTGCGCACCGAGCGCGACGTGCTGGCCCTGCGCGAGGCCCTCGCCGACGGCACGATCGACATCGTCGCCACCGACCACGCCCCGCACCCGCACGAGGACAAGGACTGCGAGTGGGCCGCGGCCGCCATGGGGATGGTGGGCCTGGAGACCGCGCTGTCGGTCGTGCAGCAGACGATGGTCGAGACCGGCCTGCTGACCTGGGAGGCCGTCGCGGACCGGATGTCCTACGCGCCCGCGCGGATCGGGCAGGCCAAGGGCCACGGCCGCCCCGTCTCGGCTGGTGAGCCCGCCAACCTCACGCTGCTCGATTCCGCTTACCGTGGAGAGGTGGACCCCGCGGGCTTCGCCTCCCGCAGCCGCAACACCCCCTACGAGGGCCGTGAGCTGCCGGGACGCGTCACCCACACCTTCCTGCGGGGCCGGGCAACGGTCGTCGACGGGAAGCTGGCGTGACTCCTCCACTCATCCACCTGGCCGAAGCGCAGAAGTCCGCGCCGGTCACCGACTGGGCCGCGCGGATCGGCTGGGTCGTCGGCCTGCTGGTCTTCGTCGTCTTCGTCTACTGGCTGATGCGCCAGGGCTGGAAATGGCGCGGCACCCTCCAGGGCGATCTGCCCGAGCTGCCGGCCGCCCCGGACGGCCTCGGAGAGCCCCGGCTGCGGCTCAGCGGCCGCTACCACGGGTCCACCACCGCCGGGCAGTGGCTCGACCGGATCGTGGCCCGCGGTCTGGGCACCCGCAGCCGCGCCGAACTGACCCTGACCGACCAGGGCCTGGACGTCGTACGGCCGGGCGCCGAGGACTTCTTCGTGCCGGCCGCCGCCCTGCGCGGCGCCCGCCTCGACAAGGGCATCGCCGGCAAGGTCCTGCCCGAGGGCGGCCTGCTGATCGTCACCTGGCGGCACGGGGACAAGGAGATCGACTCCGGTTTCCGCTCCGACCGCGCGGGCGAGCACCCGGCCTGGGTCGAGGCCCTGAACCAGCTGAGCACCACCGAACACAGCACCACCGAGCACAGCAGCACCACCGAGCACACCGAAACGGAAGGCGCACGATGACGACCTCCACCAGGGGGACTGCCAAGATCCCCGCCGTACTCGTCCTGGAGGACGGCCGCGCCTTCCGCGGGCGCGCCTACGGGGCCGTGGGGGAGACCTTCGGCGAAGCGGTGTTCTCCACCGGCATGACCGGCTACCAGGAGACGCTGACCGACCCCTCGTACCACCGCCAGGTCGTCGTCATGACCGCGCCGCACATCGGCAACACCGGTGTGAACGACGAGGACCCCGAGTCCGGACGGATCTGGGTCTCCGGCTATGTCGTCCGCGACCCCGCCCGCCTCCCGTCCAACTGGCGCTCGGTGCGCTCGCTGGACGACGAGCTGGTCGCCCAGGGCGTCGTCGGCATCAGCGGCGTCGACACCCGCGCGCTGACCCGCCACCTGCGCGAGCGCGGCGCGATGCGCGTCGGCATCTTCTCCGGCGACGCGCTGCCCGACGAGGGCACGATGCTGGCCAAGGTGCGCCAGGCCCCCGAGATGCAGGGCGCCGACCTCTCCACCCAGGTCGCCACCAAGGAGACCTACGTCGTCCCGGCGATCGGCACCAAGAAGTTCACCGTCGCCGCGATCGACCTGGGCATCAAGGGCATGACCCCGCACCGGATGGCCGAGCGCGGCATCGAGGTGCACGTCCTGCCCGCCACCGCCACCGTCGAGGACGTCTACGCGGTGAACCCGGACGGCGTGTTCTTCTCCAACGGCCCGGGCGACCCGGCCACCGCCGACCACCCGGTCTCCGTCATGCGCGGTGTCCTGGAGCGGAAGACGCCGCTGTTCGGCATCTGCTTCGGCAACCAGATCCTGGGCCGCGCGCTGGGCTTCGGCACCTTCAAGCTCAAGTACGGGCACCGCGGCATCAACCAGCCGGTGCAGGACCGTACGACCGGCAAGGTCGAGGTCACCGCGCACAACCACGGATTCGCCGTCGACGCCCCGCTCGACAAGGTCTCCGACACCCCCTTCGGCCGCGCCGAGGTCTCCCACGTCTGCCTCAACGACGACGTGGTGGAGGGTCTGCACCTCCTCGACCAGCCGGCCTTCAGCGTCCAGTACCACCCCGAAGCCGCCGCGGGTCCGCACGACGCCGCGTACCTCTTCGACCGCTTCGTTTCCCTGATGGAGGGCCAGCGTGCCTAAGCGCACCGATATCCAGTCCGTCCTGGTCATCGGCTCCGGCCCGATCGTCATCGGCCAGGCCGCCGAGTTCGACTACTCCGGCACCCAGGCCTGCCGGGTCCTCAAGTCCGAGGGCCTGCGCGTCGTCCTGGTGAACTCCAACCCGGCGACGATCATGACCGACCCGGAGATCGCCGACGCCACCTACGTCGAGCCGATCACCCCGGACTTCGTCGAGAAGATCATCGCCAAGGAGCGCCCGGACGCGCTCCTGCCCACCCTGGGCGGCCAGACGGCCCTGAACACGGCCATCTCGCTGCACCAGTCCGGCACCCTCGACAAGTACGGCGTCGAGCTGATCGGCGCCAACGTCGAGGCGATCAACAAGGGCGAGGACCGCGACCTGTTCAAGGAGGTCGTGGCGGAGGTCAACAAGAAGATCGGCCACGGCGAGTCCGCCCGCTCGGTCATCTGCCACTCCATGGACGACGTCCTGGCGGGCGTGGACGAGCTCGGCGGCTACCCCGTCGTCGTCCGCCCCTCCTTCACCATGGGCGGCGCCGGCTCCGGCTTCGCCCACGACGAGGAGGAGCTGCGCCGGATCGCCGGCCAGGGCCTGACGCTCTCGCCGACCACCGAGGTGCTCCTGGAGGAGTCCATCCTCGGCTGGAAGGAGTACGAGCTGGAGCTGATGCGCGACAAGAACGACAACGTCGTGGTCGTCTGCTCCATCGAGAACTTCGACCCGATGGGCGTGCACACCGGCGACTCGATCACCGTCGCGCCGGCGATGACGCTCACCGACCGGGAGTACCAGACCCTGCGGGACGTCGGCATCGCGGTCATCCGCGAGGTCGGCGTGGACACCGGCGGCTGCAACATCCAGTTCGCGGTCAACCCCGAGGACGGCCGGGTCATCGTCATCGAGATGAACCCCCGCGTCTCGCGCTCCTCCGCGCTGGCCTCCAAGGCCACCGGCTTCCCGATCGCGAAGATCGCCGCCCGGCTCGCCGTCGGCTACACCCTCGACGAGATCCCCAACGACATCACCGAGAAGACCCCGGCCTCCTTCGAGCCGACCCTCGACTATGTCGTCGTCAAGGTGCCGCGCTTCGCCTTCGAGAAGTTCCCGGCCGCCGACGCCACGCTCACCACGACCATGAAGTCGGTCGGCGAGGCCATGGCCATCGGCCGGAACTTCACCGAGGCACTCAACAAGGCCCTGCGCTCCCTGGAGAAGAAGGGCAGCCAGTTCGACTTCGTCGGCGCGCCGGGCGACAAGGCCGCGCTGCTGGAGAAGGCCAAGGTCCCGACCGACGGCCGGATCAACACCGTCATGACGGCGATCCGGGCCGGCGCCACCCCGCAGGAGGTCTTCGACGCCACGAAGATCGACCCGTGGTTCGTCGACCAGCTCTTCCTCGTCAAGGAGATCGCCGACGAGATCGCCGCGGCCGACAAGCTCGACCCCGAGATCCTCGCCGACGCCAAGCGCCACGGCTTCTCCGACGCCCAGATCGCCGAGATCCGCGGACTGCGCGAGGACGTCGTCCGCGAGGTCCGGCACTCCCTCGGCGTCCGCCCGGTCTACAAGACCGTCGACACCTGCGCCGCCGAATTCGCCGCGAAGACGCCGTACTTCTACTCCTCCTACGACGAGGAGAACGAGGTCGCGCCCCGCGAGAAGCCGGCCGTGATCATCCTCGGCTCCGGCCCCAACCGCATCGGCCAGGGCATCGAGTTCGACTACTCCTGCGTCCACGCCTCGTTCGCGCTCAGCGACGCCGGCTACGAGACCGTGATGGTCAACTGCAACCCGGAGACCGTCTCGACGGACTACGACACCTCCGACCGCCTGTACTTCGAGCCGCTGACGCTGGAAGACGTGCTGGAGATCGTGCACGCCGAGACCCAGGCCGGCCCGGTCGCCGGTGTCGTCGTCCAGCTCGGCGGGCAGACCCCGCTGGGCCTGGCGCAGGCGCTCAAGGACAACGGCGTGCCGATCGTCGGCACCTCGCCCGAGGCGATCGACCTCGCCGAGGAGCGCGGCGCCTTCGGCCGGGTGCTGACCGAGGCCGGACTGCCGGCCCCCAAGTACGGCACCGCGTTCTCCTTCGCCGAGGCCCAGCAGATCGCCGCCGAGATCGGCTACCCGGTCATGGTCCGCCCGTCCTACGTGCTCGGCGGCCGCGGCATGGAGATCGTCTACGACGAGCCCTCGCTGCGGGAGTACCTCACCCGCCACGCCGGCCTGATCGACCGCCACCCGGTCCTCATCGACCGGTTCCTCGACGACGCCATCGAGATCGATGTCGACGCGCTGTACGACGGCCACGAGCTCTACCTCGGCGGCGTCATGGAGCACATCGAGGAGGCCGGCATCCACTCCGGCGACTCCGCCTGCGCCCTGCCCCCGATCACCCTGGGCGGCTTCGACATCAAGCGGCTGCGGGCCTCGACGGAGGCCATCGCCAAGGGCGTCGGCGTCCGCGGACTGATCAACATCCAGTTCGCGATGGCCGGGGACATTCTCTACGTCCTGGAGGCCAACCCCCGCGCCTCCCGTACGGTCCCCTTCACCTCGAAGGCCACCGCCGTACCGCTGGCCAAGGCCGCCGCCCGGATCTCCCTGGGCGCGACCGTCGCCGAGCTGCGCGCCGAGGGCATGCTGCCCAAGACGGGCGACGGCGGCACCCTGCCGCTGGACGCGCCGATCTCGGTCAAGGAAGCCGTGATGCCCTGGTCGCGATTCCGCGACATCCAGGGCCGTGGTGTGGACACCGTCCTCGGCCCGGAGATGCGCTCCACCGGCGAGGTCATGGGCATCGACTCGGTCTTCGGCACCGCGTACGCCAAGTCCCAGTCCGGCGCCTACGGGGCGCTGCCCACCAAGGGCCGCGCGTTCGTCTCCGTCGCCAACCGGGACAAGCGCTCGATGATCTTCCCGGCCCGCGAGCTGGTCGCCCACGGCTTCGAGCTGCTCGCCACCTCCGGCACCGCCGAGGTGCTGCGCCGCAACGGCATCAACGCCACCGTGGTGCGCAAGAACAGCGAGGGCGAGGGCCCGGACGGCGAGAAGACCATCGTCCAGCTGATCCACGACGGCCAGGTCGACCTGATCGTCAACACCCCCTACGGCACCGGCGGCCGGCTGGACGGCTACGACATCCGTACCGCCGCCGTCGCCCGCGGCGTCCCGTGCCTGACCACGGTCCAGGCGCTGGCCGCCGCCGTCCAGGGCATCGAGGCCATGTCCCGCGGGGACGTGGGCGTGCGCTCCCTCCAGGAGCACGCCGAACATCTCACCGCGGCCCGCCAGGAGTAGCGGCCAGGAGGGGGACACCACAACGGTGTCCCCCTCTTCGTGATCCCCCTGCCCCCTCCTCAGCGCGGAAGGCCCCACCCGACGATGTACCGCCTCTTCTTCCAACTGATCTTCCGGCGTATGGACCCCGAGAAGGCCCACCACCTGGCCTTCCGCTGGATTCAGCTGGCCGTGCGCGTCCCCGTGCTGCGCACCTTCCTCGCGGCCGCGCTCGCGCCCCGCCACAAGGAGCTGCGCACCGAGGCCCTGGGCCGCCGGATGCACGGCCCCTTCGGCCTGGCTGCCGGCTTCGACAAGAACGCCGTCGCCATCGACGGGATGACCATGCTCGGCTTCGACCACGTCGAGATCGGCACGGTCACCGCCCAGCCGCAGCCGGGCAACCCCAGGAAGCGCCTCTTCCGGCTCGTCCCGGACCGCGCGCTGATCAACCGGATGGGCTTCAACAACGACGGCTCCGCCTCCGTCGCGGCCCGCCTCGCCGCCCGCAACCCGGTCTTCCCCACCACCGTCGGCGTCAACATCGGCAAGACCAAGGTCGTCCCGGAGGCCGAGGCCACCGCCGACTACGTCACCTCCACCGAGCGGCTCGCCCCGCACGCCGACTACCTGGTCGTCAACGTCTCCTCCCCGAACACCCCGGGGCTGCGCAACCTCCAGGCCGTCGACCACCTGCGGCCGCTGCTGACCGCGGTCCGCGAGGCCGCCGACCGCGCGGTCACCGACCGCCGGGTCCCGCTGCTGGTCAAGATCGCCCCGGACCTCGCCGACGCGGACGTGGACGCGGTCGCCGACCTCGCCGTCGAACTCGGCCTGGACGGGATCATCGCCACCAACACCACCATCGCCCGCGAGGGCCTCGGGCTGACCTCCGCCCCCGAGCTGGTCGCCGAGACCGGCGGCCTGTCCGGCGCGCCCGTCAAGCAGCGCTCCCTGGAGGTGCTGCGCCGCCTCTACGCCCGGGTCGGCGACACGATCACCCTCATCGGGGTCGGCGGCATCGAGGACGCCGAGGACGCCTGGCAGCGCATCCTCGCCGGCGCCACCCTCGTACAGGGCTACAGCGCCTTCATTTACCAGGGCCCGTTCTGGTGCCGCGCGATCCACAAGGGGCTGGCCGCCCGGCTGCGCAACAGCCCCTACGCCACCCTCGCCGACGCCGTCGGCGCCGAGCACAAGAAGGTGACCGCATGACCCGGGACGCCGCCCAGCCGTCGGCCACCCCCTTCGGGGCCCGCCTCCGCCAGGCCATGGACACCCGCGGCCCGCTCTGCGTCGGCATCGACCCGCATGCCTCGCTGCTGGCCGACTGGGGCCTGAACGACGATGTCGCGGGCCTGGCGCGGTTCACCCGGACCGTGGTGGAGGCCCTCGGCGAGACGGTCGCCGTCTTCAAGCCGCAGTCCGCGTTCTTCGAGCGCTTCGGCTCGCGCGGCCTGGCCGTCCTGGAGACCGCCGTCGTCGAGGCGCGCGAGCGCGGTGCCCTGGTCCTGATGGACGCCAAGCGCGGCGACATCGGCTCCACCATGACCGCCTACGCCGAGACCTTCCTGCGCCCGGACTCCCCGCTGTTCTCGGACGCGCTGACGGTCTCCCCGTACCTCGGCTACGGCTCGCTGCGGCCCGCCGCCGACCTGGCCCGCGAGAACGGCGCCGGACTCTTCGTCCTCGCGCTCACCTCCAACCCGGAGGGCGCGGAGGTCCAGCGGGCGGTGCGCGAGGACGGCCGTACCCTCGCGGCGACGATGCTCGGCCATCTTGCGGCCGAAAACGCCGGTGCCGAGCCGCTGGGCTCCTTCGGCGCGGTCGTCGGCGCCACCCTCGGTGATCTCTCCTCGTTCGACCTGGCGATCAACGGCCCGCTGCTCGCCCCCGGCATCGGCGCGCAGGGCGCCACCCCCGCCGACCTGCCGAAGGTCTTCGGGAACGCCGTACACAACGTCGTCCCGAGCGTCAGCCGGGGGGTGCTGCGGCACGGTCCGGACGCCGCGGCGCTGCGAGCTGCGGCGGACCGCTTCGCCGGCGAAGTGCGCACCGCGCTCGCCTAGAAGCGGAAAGTCGGGGACTTTGGTCCCGAAATGTCCTGGTCAGCTGAGTCTGACCAGGACTTTTCGTCTGTTCTCGCTGACTCCGGCGCCCTCTGCCGCTAGTCTCCGTCGAGAGCACTGCACGTAAGCGCGTTGCTCGTTGCTCCGCACATGCGGGGTGACTAGGTTCCACACTGGTCCGTATCCGACAGTTCGACATCCGAGGTGACGTAGGCGTGGCTCTTCCGCCCCTTACCCCTGAACAGCGCGCAGCCGCGCTCGAGAAGGCCGCCGCGGCTCGCCGGGAGCGCGCCGAGGTCAAGAATCGGCTCAAGCACTCCGGTGCTTCCCTCCATGAGGTCATCAAGCAGGGCCAGGAGAACGACGTCATCGGCAAGATGAAGGTCTCCGCCCTGCTGGAGTCCCTGCCGGGCGTCGGCAAGGTCCGCGCCAAGCAGATCATGGAGCGGCTCGGCATCTCCGAAAGCCGCCGTGTCCGGGGTCTTGGCTCCAACCAGATCGCGTCGCTGGAGCGCGAGTTCGGCAGCACCGCTTCCTGAGTTTTCCGGCATCACCGGGAAGCTGGAATAATCGCTGCATGAGTTCTGCAGTCTCCCGGGGGACGACCCCCGAGCCCCCGGCCAGACAACCGCGACTGACCGTGCTCTCCGGCCCCTCCGGGGTCGGCAAGAGCACGGTCGTCGCGCATATGCGCAAGGTCCACCCCGAGGTCTGGCTCTCGGTTTCGGCCACCACCCGCAAGCCGCGCCCCGGGGAGCGGCACGGCGTCCACTACTTCTTCGTGGAGGACGAGGAGTTCGACAAGCTCATCGCCAACGGTGAGCTGCTCGAATGGGCCGAGTTCGCGGGCAACCGCTACGGCACCCCCCGCAAGGCGGTGCTGGACCGTCTGGAGGCCGGGGAGCCGGTCCTGCTGGAGATCGACCTGCAGGGCGCCCGTCAGGTCCGCGCGTCCATGGCGGAGGCCGAGCTGGTCTTCCTGGCCCCGCCGAGCTGGGACGAGCTGGTCCGCCGGCTCACCGGCCGGGGCACGGAGGCGCCGGAGGTCATCGAGCGCCGGCTGGCCGCCGCCAGGATCGAGCTGGCGGCGGAGAAGGAGTTCGATGTGACGCTTGTCAACACCTCCGTCGAGGACGTCAGCCGCGAGCTGCTAGCCTTGATGCTGCATCGATCCGAGGACCGGAACTCCAGCGGCTGACCGCGCAGCTCCCCGGATCGGCCGAGACTTTTCGTTCCACCCCCGCTCCATCCCCCTTCGGAAGGTAGAGAGTGTCCTCTTCCATCACCGCACCCGAGGGCATCATCAACCCGCCCATTGATGAGCTTCTCGAGGCCACCGATTCGAAGTACAGCCTGGTGATCTACGCCGCCAAGCGTGCGCGCCAGATCAACGCGTACTACTCGCAGCTCGGCGAGGGCCTGCTCGAGTACGTGGGCCCCCTCGTGGACACCCACGTCCACGAGAAGCCCCTCTCCATCGCGCTCCGCGAGATCAACGCGGGTCTGCTGACCTCCGAGGCCATCGAGGGCCCCGCCCAGTAAGCAGCGCAATGCGGTACCCAAGGGCCCGGCGGAGCACCCGCCGGGCCCTTGGTGTGTCATAGGGGCATACGTAGGGACCTAGGCCGGGGAGCGGCGGAGCGATGGACAAGCGCGAGCGGGAGCGGCCCAGGGTCGTCCTGGGGGTCAGCGGCGGGATCGCCGCCTACAAGGCGTGTGAGCTGCTGCGGCGGCTGACCGAGTCCGGGCACGACGTACGGGTGGTGCCGACCGCTTCGGCGCTGCACTTCGTGGGGGAGGCCACCTGGTCGGCGCTGTCCGGCAACCCGGCGGGCACCGAGGTCTGGGAGTCCGTCCACGAGGTCCCGCACGTCCGCATCGGCCAGGCAGCCGACCTCGTCGTGGTCGCCCCGGCCACCGCCGACCTGCTGGCCAAGGCCGCCCACGGCCTCGCCGACGATCTGCTCACCAACACCCTGCTCACCGCCCGCTGCCCGGTGATCTTCGCCCCGGCGATGCACACCGAGATGTGGGAGAACCCCGCCACCCAGGAGAACGTCGCCACCCTGCGCCGCCGGGGCGCGCTGGTCATCGACCCCGCGGTCGGCCGGCTGACCGGCGTCGACACCGGCAAGGGCCGTTTCCCCGACCCGGCCGAGATCTTCGACTTCTGCCGCCGGGTGCTGGCCCGTGGCGCGCGGGCGGCGGAGCAGGATCTCGCCGGGCGCCATGTCGTGATCAGCGCGGGCGGCACCCGTGAGCCGCTGGACCCCGTCCGCTACCTGGGCAACCGCTCCTCCGGCAAGCAGGGCTACGCGCTGGCCCGTACCGCGGCGGCCCGCGGCGCCCGGGTCACCCTGGTCGCCGGGAACACCGAGCTGCCCGATCCGGCCGGCGTCGACGTGCTCCACATCGGGACCGCCCGGCAGCTCCACGAGGCCGTGGTGAAGGCCGCAGCGGATGCCGACGCCGTGGTCATGGCCGCCGCGGTCGCCGACTTCCGCCCGGCCGCCTACGCCACCGGCAAGATCAAGAAGGTCGAGGGCCAGGAGCCGGAACCCATCGCCTTGGTACGAAATCCGGACATCCTCGCCGAGCTCTCCGCCGAGCGGGCCGTCCCGGGTCAGCTCGTCGTCGGCTTCGCCGCGGAGACCGACGAGGTGCTCGCCAACGGCCGCGCCAAGCTCGCCCGCAAGGGCTGTGACCTGCTGGTCGTCAACGAGGTCGGGGAGCACAAGGCCTTCGGCTCCGCGGAGAACGAGGCGGTGATCCTCGCGGCCGACGGAACCGAGACCCCGGTGCCCTACGGGCCCAAGGAAACCCTGGCCGAGACGGTCTGGGACCTGGTCGCACCGCGCCTGGCCGAGACTCGTCGCTGACGCGTCGCACCGGCCCCGGAATCACTCCGTCAGCCCTACAAAATCGGGCATGTCCCCTTGACCCGGCCCATTCTCAAGGTGATCGTCCTACCGTAAGCCGCGGTGTCCCAGGTCACGGGGGGTCCATAAATCGAGACCGCGTGTCCGAACGCCGCATCCGACCGATAAACTGGCGAGTGGATCGGGCCGAGCGCAGCTCTCGGCCCTTCCGCCAATGATCAGCCAGCAGCCGCTGCAACCCCAGGGAGCGATGTGTCCCGCCGCCTTTTCACCTCGGAATCCGTCACCGAGGGACACCCTGACAAGATCGCTGACCAGATCAGCGACACCATTCTCGACGCTCTCCTCAAGGAAGACCCGACTTCCCGGGTCGCCGTGGAGACGTTGATCACCACCGGCCTGGTGCACGTGGCCGGCGAGGTGACGACGAAGGCGTACGCCGACATCCCCAACCTCGTCCGCAACAAGATCCTGGACATCGGGTACGACTCGTCCAAGAAGGGCTTCGACGGCGCCTCCTGCGGCGTCTCGGTGTCCATCGGCGCGCAGTCCCCGGACATCGCCCAGGGCGTCGACACCGCGTACGAGAACCGCGTCGAGGGCGACGACGACGAGCTGGACAAGCAGGGCGCCGGCGACCAGGGCCTGATGTTCGGCTACGCCTGCGACGAGACGCCGGAGCTGATGCCGCTCCCGATCAACCTCGCGCACCGGCTCTCCCGCCGCCTCTCCGAGGTCCGCAAGAACGGCACCATCCCCTACCTCCGCCCCGACGGCAAGACCCAGGTCACCATCGAGTACGACGGCCACAAGGCCGTCCGCCTCGACACCGTCGTGGTCTCCTCGCAGCACGCCAGCGACATCGACCTGGACTCGCTGCTCGCGCCCGACATCCGTGAGTTCGTCGTGGAGCACGTCCTCAACCAGCTGGTCGAGGACGGCATCAAGCTGGACACGGACGGCTACCGTCTGCTGGTCAACCCGACCGGGCGGTTCGAGATCGGCGGCCCCATGGGTGACGCCGGCCTGACCGGCCGCAAGATCATCATTGACACCTACGGCGGTATGTCCCGCCACGGTGGCGGCGCCTTCTCCGGCAAGGACCCGTCCAAGGTCGACCGCTCGGCCGCCTACGCCATGCGCTGGGTCGCCAAGAACGTCGTCGCGGCCGGCCTCGCGGCCCGCTGTGAGGTCCAGGTCGCCTACGCCATCGGCAAGGCCGAGCCGGTCGGTCTCTTCGTCGAGACCTTCGGCACCGCCACGGTCGACACGGACAAGATCGAGCAGGCCATCGGCGAGGTCTTCGACCTCCGCCCGGCGGCCATCATCCGCGACCTCGACCTGCTCCGTCCCATCTACGCGCAGACCGCCGCCTACGGCCACTTCGGCCGTGAGCTGGAGGACTTCACCTGGGAGCGCACGGACCGGGTGGAGGCCCTGAAGAAGGCCGCGGGGCTGTAAGTCCCGTCGCGCCCGTGTGACCTGCCACGGCCCCGGACCGCTCGCCGGTCCGGGGCCGTCGGTTGTCCACAGCCCGCCCGGCACTGTCCGTGCGGTCTGCTAAGACTGATGCTGTGAGCAGGGAGAACGGGCGACCGGACGCGGGGGCGTCGGATGCGGGCGAGCAGTTGGCCCTCATCCGGGAGACCGTGCGGGAGACCAAGACGGAGCGGGCGAAGCCGCGGACCTGGCGGGGGGCCGAGCCGGCGGCCGAGCTGCCGGTGGCGCGGGTGCTGGTCGACAAGGGGCTGGTGCACCTCGACCGGTATTTCGACTACGCGGTACCGGCGGCGATGGATCACGAGGCGCAGCCCGGGGTCCGGGTGCGGGTGCGCTTCGGGGCGGGGGAGAAGGGCGGCCGGCGCGAGGGCGGCAAGCTGGTCAGCGGATTCATCGTGGAGCGGGTCGCGGAGAGCGACTACCGGGGCGTGCTCGCCCCGATCGCGCAGGTGCTCTCCCCCGAGCGGGTGCTGACGCCCGAGCTGCTGGGGCTCTGCCGGTCGGTCGCCGACCGCTATGCCGGGACGCTCGCCGATGTGGTGCAGCTGGCCGTGCCACCCCGCCGGGCGCGCGCGGAGGCCAAGCCCTCGCCGGAGCCCCTGCCTCCCAACCCGCCGCCGGAGCCGGGGAGTTGGGAGCGCTACGGGGCGGGCGCCGGATTTCTGACGGCGCTGGCCCAGGGGGAAGCGCCGCGGGCGGTGTGGACGGCGCTGCCCGGGGCGACCTGGCCGAAGGAGCTGGCGCGGGCGGTGGCCGCGACGCTTTCGGGCGGGCGCGGTGCGCTGGTGGTGGTGCCGGACGGGCGGGCCGCGGCGCGGGTGGACGCGGCGCTCGGCGAGCTGATCGGCGCGGACCGCCATGTGCTGCTGACCGCCGACGCCGGGCCGGAGGAGCGCTACCGCCGCTGGCTGGCGGTCAGCCGGGGCGCGGTGCGCGCCGTGGTCGGGACCCGTGCGGCGATGTTCGCGCCGGTCGCCGGTCTGGGCCTGGTCGCCCTCTGGGACGACGGGGACGCCAGCCACAGCGATCCGCACGCCCCGCAGCCGCATGCCCGTGAGGTCCTCATCCAGCGCGCGGTCCATGAGCGCGCCGGATTCCTGCTGGGCGGGCTGAGCTGCACGGTCGAGGCGGCCCAGCTGGTCGAGACGGGCTGGGCCCGCCCGCTGATCGCCGACCGCGCCCAGGTGCGGGCCGCGGCGCCCCTGGTGCGTACGGTCGGCGACGGTGACGAGGCCCGGGACGCCGCCGCGCGGGCCGCCCGGCTGCCGACGATGGCCTGGCAGCTGGTGCGGGAGGGCCTGCAGCACGGCCCGGTGCTCATCCAGGTCCCGCGCCGGGGATACGCGCCCCGGCTGGCGTGCGAGCGCTGCCGTACCCCCGCGCGCTGCCGGGCCTGCGCGGGCCCGCTGGAGTCGCAGGACGCCGGCGAGCTGTGCTGCGGGTGGTGCGGCCGGCCGGAGCCGGACTGGCACTGCTCCGAGTGCGGCGGTGCGCGGCTGCGGGCCCAGATCGTGGGGGCGCGGCGGACGGCGGAGGAGCTGGGCCGGGTGTTCCCGGCGGTGCCGGTGCGGACCTCGGGGCGGGACCATGTGCTGGCCACGGTGCCCGGTGTCCCCGCGCTGGTGGTGAGCACCCCAGGGGCGGAGCCGGTGGCCGAGGGCGGCGGCTATGCGGCGGCCCTGCTGCTGGACGGCTGGGCGCTGCTCGGGCGGCCGGATCTGCGGGCGGGGGAGGAGGCGCTGCGCCGCTGGCTGGGCGCCGCCGCGCTGGTCCGCGGACAGGCCGAGGGCGGCACGGTCGCGGTGATCGCCGAGCCGACGCTGCGGCCGGTGCAGGCGCTGGTCCGCTGGGACCCGGTCGGCCACGCGGTCCGTGAGCTGGCCGAGCGGGCCGAGCTCGGCTTCCCGCCGGTGTCGCGGATGGCCTCCGTGGCGGGCCGCACCGAGGACGTCACGGAGCTGCTGCGTTCCGCCGGACTCCCCGCGGGCGCCGAGGTGTTGGGCCCCGTCCCGCTCCCGGTCCCGGACCCCGCGCGCCCGCGCCGGCCGGGCGATCCGCCGCCGGGCGAGCAGTGGGAGCGCGCGCTGGTGCGGGTCCGCCCGGGTCAGGGCGCGGCCCTCGCCGCCGCTCTCAAGGCGGCCCGCGCGGCCCGGCTGGTGAAGCGGGAGGGGGAGGCCGTACGGGTCCGGATCGATCCGCCGGACCTGGGGTGAGGTATCGCCGGGGCGGAGCGGCGCCAGGAGAGGGCCGCGGTGCCGGTGCTTCCGCGGACATGGCGCCGCCCCGGGACCAGGTCGGCGTCCCGGGGCGTTGGCGAGCGGCGTGGGGGCGAAGGCGCCCGGTGTCGCGGGTGGTTCAGCCGTTGCGGGGGCCGGGGAAGGCGCCCGGCCGGGCCGGTTCGTCGCGGGTGGCGGCGGAGGGCTGGGCGGGCATGGACCGGGCGGCGGGGACGGCCGCGGAGCCGGGCAGTCCCGCGGCCACGGTGACCGCGCGGGTCGCGGAGGTCTCGGCCGAACGCACCGCAGGTTCGGCCCCGTTGTCCTCCGTGGCGGGCTGGGCGGTGGCTCTGCGGGAGCCGTAACGGCGGTGTACCGCTTGTTTGGTGACGCCGAGCGCCGAGCCCACCGCGTCCCACGAGAAGCCCAGCGAACGGTCGAAGTCGACCGCGGCCGTGACGAGGGTTTCGACGCTGTCGCGCAGTTCCTGGGCGAGGCGCACCGTCGGAGCGGGCGCGCGTCCGTAGACGACGAAGCCCGCGGAGGGGCCCGTGCGCCGCGGCCGGTAGACGTTGCCGAGCTGAGCGGTCAGCGTGCGCAGTGCGTCCACCTGCCGGCGCACCCGCTCGATGTCCCGCACCAGGAGATGCAGGCTGGCGCGCGCCTGGGCGTCGTGGGTTGCGTGGTCGGCCATGAGCAAGCCTCTCGAACCGGCGTGGAATAGGAAGGATGACAGCGAGCGGGCCGCCGAAACGGCCCGGTCGGGTCAATGCTGTTTGACCAACGCGACAGCAGCGGCTCTGGTCACGGTATGGGGGCGTGCGAGCTTCCGTACGAGGCGCGGGAAATGGTGTACGCCCCCTGGATGCACCGCCTGTGACCCGGGGCGGACCCATAGACTGGTGTGTCGTTCCGCTGCGTGTGAGAGGTAGTTCACCACCCATGAGGCTTGTCTTCGCCGGCACCCCCGAGGTCGCCGTACCCGCCCTCGATGCCCTGATCGCCTCCGACCGGCACGAGGTCGTGGCCGTGGTGACCCGGCCCGACGCCCCCGCCGGACGCGGCCGGAAGCTGGTCGCCAGCCCCGTCGCGGAGCGCGCGGAGGAGGCGGGGATCGAGGTGCTCAAGCCCGCGAAGCCGCGCGGGGAGGACTTCCTGGCCCGGCTGCGGGAGATCGCGCCGGACTGCTGCCCGGTGGTCGCCTACGGTGCGCTGCTGCCGAAGACCGCGCTCGACATCCCCGCCAAGGGGTGGGTCAATCTGCACTTCTCGCTGCTGCCCGCCTGGCGGGGCGCGGCGCCGGTGCAGCACGCGGTGCTCGCCGGGGACGAGGTGACCGGCGCCTCGACCTTCCAGATCGAGACCGGCCTGGACTCCGGCCCGGTCTTCGGGGTGCTGACCGAGGAGGTCCGGTCCACGGACACCAGCGGCGACCTGCTCACCCGGCTGGCGTTCGCCGGTTCCGGACTGCTGGTGGCGACGATGGACGGCATCGAGGACGGCACCCTGCAGGCCGTGCCGCAGCCGGCCGAGGGCGTCACGCTCGCCCCGAAGATCGAGGTCGAGGACGCGAAGGTGGACTGGGCGACGCCCGCGCTGCGGGTCGACCGGGTGATCCGCGGCTGCGCGCCCGCGCCCGGCGCCTGGACGGTCTTCCGCGGTGAGCGCCTCAAGCTGATGTCGGCCGTTCCCGCCACGGACCACGCGGAGTTGGGCCTGGCACCCGGCGAACTCGCCGTCACGAAGAAGGCGGTGCATGTCGGCACCGGCAGCCACCCGGTGGAACTCGTCTGGGTCCAGCCGCAGGGCAAGAAGCCGATGAAGGCGGCGGACTGGGCGCGCGGGGTGCGGATCGAGGGCGGGGAGCGGCTGGGGGACAGGCCGTAGGGGGCGGGCGAACACATCCCGTAGGGGTTGCAGGCGCCCCCTGCGGGGCCACAACGTGACGGGGGCGGGCCGGTATTCCCGAGGGGCGGCTGCCCGCGCCTGCCGCGCCGCCCTCGCCGGCCGCCCGCACCGGCTGCCCACGCCTGCCGCCCGTGTCGCCGCCCGCGCCTGCCGCCCGCGCCGCCCGCTGCCCCGTCCCTCCCCCAGGGGCGCCGCTGCCGGGCCCGCGTAGGCTGGGAGGGACCCCTCATCTCGTATCCGGAGCACCTTTTCTGTGAGTCAGCAGCCGCGCCGTCGCCCCAGCAAGCCCCATCGCCGCCCGCAGAAGGACCCGGTCAGGATTCTCGCGTTCGAGGCGCTGCGGGCCGTCGACGAGCGCGACGCCTACGCGAACTTGGTCCTGCCGCCGCTGCTGCGCAAGGCGCGTGAGCGCGGTGACTTCGACTCCCGGGACGCCGCGCTGGCGACGGAGCTGGTCTACGGCTCGCTGCGCCGGCAGGGGACGTACGACGCGATCATCGCGCAGTGCGTGGACCGGCCGCTGCGGGAGGTGGACCCGCCGGTCCTGGACGTGCTGACCCTCGGGGCGCATCAGCTGCTCGGTACCCGCATCCCGACGCACGCCGCGGTGAGCGCCAGCGTCGAGCTGGCGCGGGTGGTGCTGGGCGACGGCCGGGCGAAGTTCGTCAACGCGGTGCTCCGCAAGGTCGCGGCCCATGACCTGGACGGCTGGCTGGAGCGGGTCGCCCCGGAGTACGACGAGGACCCCGAGGACCACCTCGGCATCGTGCACGCCCACCCCCGCTGGATCGTCTCGGCCCTGTGGGACGCGCTCGGCGGCGGCCGGGCCGGCATCGAGGACCTGCTGGACGCGGACAACGAACGCCCCGAGGTGACCCTGGTGGCCCGGCCCGGCCGGAGCACCACCGAGGAACTGGTGGCGGCGGCCGGCGAGGAGAGCACGCTCCCCGGGCGGTGGTCCCCGTACGCGGTGCGGCTCGCCGAAGGCGGGGAGCCGGGCGCGCTGGACCCGGTCCGCGAGGGGCGCGCCGGGGTGCAGGACGAGGGCAGCCAGCTCGTCGCCCTCGCGCTGGCCAACGCGCCCGTCGAGGGCGACGACCGCGCCTGGCTCGACGGCTGCGCCGGCCCCGGCGGCAAGGCGGCGCTGCTGGCGGCGCTCGCCGCGCAGCGCGGCGCCGCCCTGCTGGCGTCGGAGAAGCAGCCGCACCGCGCCCGGCTGGTGTCCCGGGCCCTGGAGGGCAACCCCGGCCCGTACGCGGTCATCGCCGCCGACGGCACCCGCCCGGCCTGGCGGCCCGGCTCCTTCGACCGGGTGCTGGTGGACGTGCCCTGCACCGGCCTGGGCGCGCTGCGCCGCCGCCCCGAGGCGCGCTGGCGGCGCCGCCCGGAGGACCTGGACGGCTTCGCCCCGCTCCAGCGCGGGCTGCTGCGGGAGGCGCTCGCGGCGGTCCGGGTCGGCGGTGTCGTCGGCTATGCGACCTGCTCGCCGCACCCGGCCGAGACCCGCGCCGTGGTGGACGACGTGATCAAGGGACGCGGCGGTGAGCCGGTCGAGGTGGAGTGGATCGACGCCCGCCCGCTGATGCCCGGAGTACCGGCACTGGGCGACGGCCCGGACGTCCAGCTGTGGCCGCATCTGCACGGCACGGACGCGATGTACCTGGCCCTGCTGCGCCGGACGGGCTGAGGGGCGGGCTGGCGGCCGGGCGCCGCTGCCCAAGCTCGGGGGCCCGTCCTCGGCGCGGTGCGGCAGCCGCCCTGTAGGAGAGGGGGCGCGCACCCCGCCCGCGCCCCCGCGCCCGTCCCCCCTCCGTCGGTCCCCGGGCCGCACGCCATACTGGGGGCATGGCCTTGATCAACCCCAGCATCCTGTCCGCCGACTTCGCCCGGCTCGCCGAGGAGGCGAAGGCCGTGGAGGGCGCCGACTGGCTGCACGTCGACGTCATGGACAACCACTTCGTCCCGAACCTCACCCTCGGGGTGCCGGTCGTCGAGTCGCTGAGCAGGGCGACGGACACCCCGCTCGACCTGCATCTGATGATCGAGGACCCGGACCGCTGGGCGCCGCAGTACATCGAGGCCGGGGCCGGTTCCGTGACCTTTCATGTGGAGGCGGCGGCAGCGCCCGTACGGCTGGCGCGGGAGATCCGGGCCAAGGGGGCGCGGGCGTCGATGGCGCTGAAGCCGGCCACGCCGATCGAGCCGTACGAGGACCTGCTGCCCGAGCTGGACATGCTGCTGATCATGACCGTGGAGCCGGGCTTCGGCGGCCAGGCGTTCCTGGACATCATGCTGCCGAAGATCCGCCGTACCCGTGAGCTGATCTCCCGGCACGGTCTGGAGCTGGCGCTCCAGGTGGACGGCGGGGTCTCGGCGGAGACCATCGAGCGGTGCGCGGAGGCGGGCGCCGACGTGTTCGTGGCGGGCTCCGCGGTGTACGGCGCGGACGATCCGGCCAAGGCGGTACGGGACCTGCGGGAAAAGGCCGAGACGGCGACCGCGGCGGCGGGCTGGGGCTGCGCGCACTGAATTTCGGAAGGGGGCACGGGCGGCCCGGCATATTCCGGCCAGGGGAATTTCCCCGCGGTGCGGTGCCGCCTCTTGCCCGTGGCGCAACCGAGCGTTCACGAGGGTCGGGGCGCCCATGGTCCCCGTTGCCCCCGGGTTTCTGAAAGGATGAGCAAAGACTCGATCAGATGCGCAAAAGGGGAGAATTTCGTGGTAGCCAGCCGCCCACAGTCGGGAATGGGCCCCGCCGAGCTGGTGCAGGCCGCGGCCATGGCCCGCCGTTTCTATCTTGAGGGCAAGTCGAAGATTCAGATCGCGGAGGAATTCGGCGTCAGCCGGTTCAAGGTCGCGCGGGTGCTGGAGACGGCGCTGGAACGTGATCTCGTACGGATCGAGATCCGGGTGCCCTCCGAACTGGACGCCGAACGCTCCGACGCGCTGCGGGCCCGCTACGGCCTGCGGCACGCGGTGGTCGTCGAGTCGCCCGCCGACGCTCCCCCCGCCTTCGGCGGCCAGACCCCGCCGGAGGACGCCGCCGACCCCGAGAACCTCGGCGAGGTCGCGGCCGACCTGCTGGGCGAGCTGGTCACCGAGGGCGATGTGCTGGGGCTGGCCTGGGGCCGGTCGACCATCCACATGGCCGCCGCGCTGCACCGCCTCCCGCCGTGCACCGTCGTGCAGTTGACCGGTGTCTACGACGCGGGGACCGCCGACCGCGGCTCCGTCGAGGCGGTGCGCCGTGCGGCCGACGTCGCCGGGGGCGAGGCGCACCCGATCTACGCGCCGATGCTGCTGCCCGACTCGGCGACGGCCGAGGCGCTGCGCCGCCAGACCGGCATCGCCCGCGCGTTCGACTACTTCGACAAGGTCACCGTCGCCTGCGTCTCCATCGGCTCCTGGGAGCCGGGCGTCTCGACCGTCTACGACATGCTCAGCGAGCAGGAGCGGGAGCACTACGCCTCGCTGGGCGCCGCCGCCGAGATGTCGGCGCACCTCTTCGACGCCGAGGGGCGGCGGATCGGCCGGGACCTCGGCGAGCGGTGCATCACGGTCGAGGCGGACCGGCTGCGCCGTATCCCGGAGGTCGTCGCCATCGCGGGCGGCGGGCGCAAGGCCGCCGCGATCGGTGCGGTGCTGCGTTCCGGGCTGGTGACGAGCCTGGTCACGGACACCGCGGCGGCCGACCATCTGCTGCTGGAGACCGGCCCGGGGCCGCGCCCCGCACTGGACCGGGCGGACCCTGACGGGGCGTGACGTACGCCGGAGCCCGGCGGGGCGGAGCGGCCGGGGAACACCGGCGCCGCACCGCCCGGGGCACCCCCGGGGCGCGGCCATCGACGAGCAGCCCGCGCGGGCCTGTGACAGCATCGGCGCATGGTGATCCGCTTCTCCCCGCGCTCTGCCGCCGCCCTCGTCGGCGCGCTGCTGGCCGGGCTGCTCCTGGTGCTGACCGGGTGTTCCACAAGCGGTGGCGGCGACGGGAGTTCGGCCGGAGCGCCGCGGTCCACCGCCACCGCCGTCGGCGGCTCGCCGCGTGCCTCCGGCGTACCGGACTGGGCGCAGGGCATGCCGGTCGTCCCGGTCGGCGAGCTGCCCTCCCAGGCACGGGACACGCTGCGGCTCATCGACGCCGGCGGGCCCTTCCCGTACTCCCAGGACGGCACGGTCTTCGGCAACCGCGAGCGGCTGCTGCCCCGTCAGCCGCGCGGCTACTACCACGAGTACACGGTCCCCACCCCCGGCGCACCGGACCGCGGCGCCCGCCGCCTGGTCACCGGCGAGGGCCAGGAGACGTACTACACCAACGATCACTACCGGTCCTTCAAGGCGGTGCTGCGATGACGGCTCCCGTGCCCCGGCCCCTCGCGGCGGTCCTCGACGGCAGCACGCCGCCGGGGGTGCTGCCCTGGCCCGCGGAGCGCTCGGTGGCGGACGCGCTGGCCGCGGCCCGGGACGCCGGCTGGACCGGCGCCTCCCTGGACCTCGACGAGGTCGCCGACAAGGCCGCCTTCATGGACCGCTGCGCCCGCGCGCTGCGGCTGCCGGACTGGTTCGGCCGTAACTGGGACGCGCTCGACGACTGCCTCACCGATCTGTCCTGGTGCCCCGCCGACCGCGGCCGGCTGCTCGTGGTGACGGGCTGGCAGGGCTACGCGGCCGCGGCGCCCGACGAGTGGAGCATCGTCGAGGGGGTGCTGGCGGACGCGGTGGGCTATTGGCGGGACACCGCCACCGGACTGGCCGTGATCATGGCCAGGGGGCGGGCCCGGCAGAGCGCGGAACGGCGGCCGTAGCGGGCCCGACCAGCCACGATGCCGCGCGGTCCGCCGCTCGCGCGAAGGGCCGGGGCGCGGCGCGGACACCACCGGCGGCGCTGGGCCCCTTGGGGGATCGCACACACCGTCCACAGGGCGCTCGGACAATCACATGACCCCTGGTCAGGGCCCGTATCCTGGCCATATGCGATTCCTGAACCCGAAGAACGGCGCGCTCGAAGAGAGTTCTTCGGTGCCCTACGACCTGACCTACGACGACGTGTTCATGGTGCCCGGCCGCTCCGCCGTCGGCTCCCGCCAGGGCGTGGACCTGTCCTCGCACGACGGGACCGGGACCACCATCCCGCTCGTGGTCGCCAACATGACGGCGATCGCCGGCCGCCGGATGGCCGAGACGGTGGCCCGCCGCGGTGGCCTGGTCGTCATCCCTCAGGACATCCCGCTCGATGTCGTCACCGACGTCGTGACCTGGATAAAGCGCCGCCATCTGGTCCTGGACACGCCGATCGTGCTGTCCCCGGTCGCGACGGTGGCCGACGCGCTGGCGCTGCTGCCCAAGCGGGCGCACGGCGCGGGCATCGTCGTCGAGGGCGGCCGTCCGGTCGGCGTCGTCACCGAGCACGACCTGGCCGGGGTGGACCGCTTCACGCAGGTGGCCGAGGTCATGTCCAAGGACCTGCTGGTCCTGGACGCGGACATCGACCCGCGGGAGGCCTTCAACCGCCTCGACGCCGCCAACCGCAAGCTCGCGCCCGCGGTCGACGCGGACGGCATGCTGGTCGGCATCCTCACCCGTAAGGGCGCGCTCCGCGCCACCCTGTACACCCCCGCCACGGACGCCGACGGCAAGCTGCGGATCGCGGCCGCCGTCGGCATCAACGGCGATGTGGCCGGGCGGGCCAAGGCCCTGCTGGCGGCCGGTGTGGACACCCTCGTGGTGGACACCGCGCACGGCCACCAGGAGTCGATGATCAGCGCGATCAAGGCGGTCCGGGCGCTGGACCCGCAGGTCCCGATCGTGGCGGGCAACATCGTCGCCGCCGAGGGCGTCCGCGACCTGATCGAGGCCGGCGCGGACATCATCAAGGTCGGTGTCGGACCGGGCGCGATGTGCACCACCCGGATGATGACCGGGGTCGGCCGGCCGCAGTTCTCCGCGGTGCTGGAGTGTGCCGCCGAGGCCAGGAAGTTCGGCAAGCACGTCTGGGCGGACGGCGGTGTCCGCCACCCCCGCGATGTCGCCATGGCACTGGCCGCGGGCGCGTCCAACGTCATGGTCGGCTCGTGGTTCGCCGGCACCCTCGAATCGCCCGGTGACCTCCAGCACACCGCCGACGGCCGGCCGTACAAGGAGAGCTTCGGCATGGCCTCCGCCCGTGCGGTGCGCAACCGCACCAGCGACGAGTCGGCCTACGACCGGGCCCGCAAGGCGCTCTTCGAGGAGGGCATCTCCACCTCGCGGATGTTCGTCGACCAGGCGCGCCCCGGCGTCGAGGACCTGATCGACTCGATCATCGCGGGCGTCCGCAGCTCCTGCACCTACGCGGGTGCGGCCTCCCTGGCGGAGTTCGCCGAGAAGGCCGTGGTCGGTGTGCAGAGCGCCGCCGGCTACGCCGAGGGCAAGCCGCTGCACGACAGCTGGAACTGACCCGCCACGGGGCCGCTCGCCGGTCCCGGAACCGCCGCCCGAACGGCCCCGCACCCACCCGGTGCGGGGCCGTTCGGGTAAGTGGAACCCGGGGCCCCGGTCGGTGTCACCCGGCTGGAACCCGTACGATCGGAACTTGGCGCGCAACGAACGACCGCCCGCAGCGCCGGTGCGCAACATTCGTGCACTGTTGCGCAAGGAACCTGCATTACGGCAGGTCAGCGGCGGGCCGTAAGGTCAAGCGCTGTACGTGGAGTGGCGGAGTCCGTCTGCTCGGCGGTCTCCTGCTGCGGGCTGCTTCGGCATGCCCTTGTACCGACCGCTGCCGGTCACCGCCATCCGTACCGTCATTCTGATCGGCAGCGATAAAGGAGCCACCCCAGTGTTGGAGCACGGCGCAGCCCCGCCCGCAGGGGACAGCGAGCCCCCCTCGTCAGGGGGCATGGCCACTCGGCTGATGCGGCGCAAGCCCGTCGAGCGGCTGGTCGCCGAGGGCGGCAAGGGGCAGGGGGGAACGCTCCGCCGCTCGATGGGCATGTGGCAGCTGACCATGATCAGCATCGGGGCCACGCTCGGCACCGGCATCTTCGTGGTCCTCGGCGAGGCCGTCCCGGACGCCGGGCCCGCGGTCATCCTCGCCTTCGTGCTCGCCGGTGTCACCGCCCTGTTCTCCGCACTGTCCTACGCGGAGCTGGCCGGCAGCATCCCGGTCTCCGGATCGTCGTACTCCTACGCCTACGCCACCCTCGGTGAGCTGGTCGCCTGGGTCTGCGGCTGGTGCCTGATCCTGGAGTACGGCGTCTCGGTCGCGGCCGTCGCCGTGGGCTGGGGCCAGTACCTCAACGAGCTGCTCAACGGCGTCTTCGGCTTCACCATCCCGGCCGCGCTGTCCCAGCCGCCCGGCGACGGCGGCATCTTCAACCTGCCGGCCCTGCTGGTCGTGCTGCTCGCGATGGTGTTCCTGCTGGGCGGCGCCAAGGAGAGCGCCCGGGCCAACACGATCATGGTCGTCGTCAAGATCGCCGCGCTGCTGCTGTTCTGCGGCGTCGCCGTCCAGGGCGTGCGCTCCGGCAACTACGAGAACTTCTTCCCGATGGGCATGGCGGGCGTCAGCGCCGCCGGCGCCACCCTGTTCTTCTCGTACATCGGCTTCGACGCCGCCTCCACCGCCGGTGAGGAGGCCAAGAACCCGCAGCGCGACCTGCCGCGCGCGATCATGCTCTCGCTGGTGATCGTCACAGCGCTGTACTGCCTGGTCGCGGCGATCGCCGTGGGCGCGATGCCCTGGAAGAAGTTCGAGGGCTCGGAGGCCGCGCTCGCCGGGATCATGAAGGCGGTCACCGGCCAGAGCTGGTGGGCCGTGCTGCTCGCCTTCGGCGCGGTCGTCGCCATCGCCAGCGTCGTGCTGACCGTGCTCTACGGCCAGACCCGCATCCTGTTCGCGATGTCCCGGGACGGGCTGGTGCCGAAGGTGTTCTCCAAGGTGCACCCGAAGACCGGTGCGCCGCGCGCCAACACCGTGATCGTCTCGCTGTTCTGCGGTGTGCTCGCCGCCGCGGTTCCGCTCGGCGAGCTGGCCGACGCCACCAGCATCGGCACCCTGTTCGCCTTCGCGCTGGTCAACATCGCGGTGATCGTGCTGCGCCGCACCCGGCCCGACATGCCGCGCAGCTTCCGCACCCCGCTCTCGCCGCTCTTCCCGGCGATCGGCTTCCTGCTGTGCCTCTACATGATGGGCAGCCTCGGCGCCGTGACCTGGGTGGTCTTCGGTGTCTGGATGGTCGTGGGCCTTGTGGTCTACTTCGGATACGGCATGCGCCGCTCCCGATTGGCCACCGCAGAGAAGTGATCCACCCGCAGTGCGACTGAACGACCTCGACGAACGCATCGTCCACGCCCTCGCCGCGGACGCCCGCCGCAGCTACGCCGACATCGGCCAGGAGGTCGGGCTGTCCGCACCGGCCGTCAAACGCCGGGTGGACCGGCTGCGGGCGGACGGTGCGATCACCGGATTCACCGTACGGGTCGACCCGGCCGCGCTCGGCTGGGAGACCGAGGGGTTCATCGAGATCTACTGCCGCCGCAACACCTCGCCCGAGGCGATCCACCGCGGCCTGTCGCGCTACCCGGAAGTGGCGTCCGCCTCCACCGTCACCGGTGAGGCGGACGCCGTCGTCCAGGTCTTCGCCTCCGACATGCGGCACTTCGAGCGGGTGCTGGAGCGGATCGCGGGCGAGCCGTTCGTGGAACGGACCAAGTCCGTGCTGGTCCTCTCGCCGCTGCTGCGGCGCTACAGCTCGGGGGCGCCGGGCTGACGGCCCCGCACACCCGGGGCCTGCGGGGCCCGGCTCAGGACCCGCTCCGCCCGGCCCGCGCACCGGTCCGCAGCCCCCACACCACGGCGCAGCCCACCACCAGCACCACCCCCGCCGCGATCCGGTAGCCCAGCGCCGTGGCCTCGGTGAACGCGGCGGCCGTGGCGGCACCGTGCCCGGTGCCCGAGGCGAAGCGCACCGACAGCACGGTGCCCACCACGGCGATCCCCAGCGCCGCGCCCAACTCCCGTGCCGCGCCCTGGAGTCCCGACCCCATCCCGGAGCGGTGCGCCGGTACGGACGCCACGACCGCCTGCGAGAGCGTCGGCGTCGCCAGCCCCGCACCGGCCGCCATCACCAGGAGAAACACCAGGTAGCAGAGGTAGGGGGTACCGGCGTCCGCGGTGGCGAGCAGCAGCAGACCGGCCGCGACCAGCGCCAGTCCCGTACCGGCCGTCCTGGCCTCACCGGCGCGCCGTGCCCAGCGCAGGCCGTACCGCGTCACCGCCATCATCCCGAGGGCCAGCGGCGCGATCGCACAGCCCGTCCGGAGCGGCGAGTACGCCTTCACGTACTGCAGGAACTGGGCGTTGACGTAGAAGAGCGCGAACATCCCGAAGAAGGTGACGGCGATGCCCAGGCTGCCGGCGAGCAGCCTCGGCAGCCGGAACAGCCGGGGGTCCAGCACCGGGTGCGCGGCCCGCCGCCCGTGCCGTACGAACAGCGCGAACACCACCAGCGCCAGGGCGAAGGCGCCGGTCACCGGGGCCGAGGACCAGCCCCGCCCCGGGCCCTCGATGACGCCGAAGAGCAGCGCCGCCGCCCCCAGGACCAGCAGCGCCGAACCCGGCAGATCGAGCGCCGCGGTCTGCCGGGGAACCCGGGGCGCGGCCGCCGCCACCCAGGCCAGCAGGCCCAGGCCGAGCGGCACGTACACCCAGAACAGCCCCTGCCACGGCAGGAACTGCAGAATCAGCGCGCCGCCCGCGTTGCCCGCCAGCCCGCCGATGCCGATAGCCGTGCTCCAGGCGGCGACGGCCCCGGCCCGGCGGTCGGGCGGTGCGGTGTGCAGCAGCACGGCCATGGTCGCGGGGACCAGCAGGGCGGCGCCCGCGCCGGAGAGCGCCCGGCCCGCCAGCAGCACCGGCAGGGTGGTCGCCGGCGCGCTCAGCAGCGCGCCCGCGGCGAACACACCGAGCCCGGTGAGCAGCACCCCCTTGCGGCCCACCCGGTCCCCGAGCGCACCCGCCGGGATCAACAGCCCCGCGAAGACCAGCACATAGGTGTCGACGATCCACAACAGCTCGGCGGGGGAGGGGTGCAGAGCACCGGCGGCGATCTTGGGTATCGCGAGATTCATCGCGGCCACCAGCGACTGCGCCACCAGCACACAGGCACACATCGCGGCCGTCACCGAGCGCGGACGGGCCCGGATGCCGACGGGCGCGGGCGGGGACTTCGGAAGGGAAGCGGTGGAGGTCATGGGCGGGACGCTAAGGTCCCTTGCAGTTGACCTCAAATGCAAGGTGTGCACTCCATGATTGCGCGAAACGCAAACATCGACCTCAACCTGCTGACGGCACTGGACGCCCTGCTCGAAGAGCAGAGTGTGACCGCGGCCGCCGACCGGCTCGGGCTCTCCGGACCGGCCATGAGCCGCGCCCTCGGCCGAATCCGCCGCACCACCGGAGACCCCGTCCTGGTGCGCGCCGGCCGCCACATGGTGCCCACCCCGCGCGCCCTGGAAATCCGGGCCGAGGTGCGGCGGCTGGTGGCGGCGGCACACGGCGTGCTGGCCCCGTCCGCGCCGGCCGACCCGGCCCAGCTGGCCCGGGTGTTCACCATCAACGCCAACGACCTCTTCGTCACCGCCGTCGGTCCGCGCCTCGTCGCCCGCGCCGCCCGGGAAGCACCGCAGGTCGTGCTGCGCTTCCTCGGCGAGAGCCATATCGATGTGCCGCTGCTGCGCGACGGCGCAGCGGACCTGGAACTCGGCGTCATCGACAGCCCCGAACCGGAGATCCGCCGGGAGGAGCTGTTCACCGACCGGAGCGTCGCCGTGGTGCGCGAGGGCCATCCGCTGACCACCGGGACACTCACCGTGCGCCGCTTCGCCGACGCCGCGCACCTCAACTTCTCCCGCCGCGGCCGGCTGACCGGGCCCGTCGACGCGGCACTCGCGGCACACGGACTGCGGCGCCGGGTGATCGCCACCGTCCCGACCTTCGCCGCCTCGCTGATGATGGTCCGTGACAGCGACGCGGTGGGCCTGGCCAACGAGCGGGCCGGGGCGGCGACGGTCCGCGGCCTGGGCCTGCGCACGCTGCCGATCCCGCTCGAACTGCCGCCGATGGAGCTGGAGATGGCCTGGCATCCGCGCCAGGACGCCGACGCGGGGCACCGCTGGCTGCGCGGACTGGTGCGGGAGACGGTGCTGGACTCCGTACGGGACGCGCCGCCCGGCGAGGAGTGACCGCCCCGGCCGCCGATCCCGACGGCCGGTCAGTCCTCCCCGGAGGGCCCGTGCACCGCGTCGAAATCCTCCATGAAGCGGGTGAACGGCCGGGCGAACGCGGCGCGTTCGGCGGCCGGCCGGTTTCGGGTCACCCGCGCCACCGCGGAAGGCTGCAGCTCACCCGAAGGGCCCGTCGTCCGCGAAGGCGTGCGCGGCGAAGCGGTCGCCCATCCGGCGGTACGCGGCGGCGCCGGGGTGCAGCCCGTCGGCCAGGTCATCCGTCTCGTCCGGGCCGAGCAGCTCGCGTCCGTCGAGGTAGTGGAGGCGGGGGTCGTGTGCCCGCCGGGCCGCCACGATCCGGGACAGCTCGGCACGGACCACCGCCAGTGACAGCGCACCGTCGGCCACATCGGCCGGATCGCCCAGGGCGGCGAGCTTCCCGTCCGGGGCGATCGCCGTCGGGCCGGGGGTCTCCTCCAGGGCCGGACAGCTCACCGGGGAGATCACCAGCAGCGGGGTGTCCGGATGCCCCTCCCGGATCGTGTCGAGGAAGCCGTGCACCGCCGGGCCGAACGTCCGCAGCCGGAAGGCCGCCAGGCTCACGATGTTGATGCCCACCTTGAGGCTGATCAGGTCGGCGGGCAGGTCCCGGATCGTCCGGGCGACATAGGGGTCGAGCAGGGCGTTGCCCGCCTGGCTGAGGTTGATCACCTCCACGCCGCCGAGCGCGGCCGCCACCACCGGCCAGGTGCCGGTCGGTCCGTCCGCCTCCACGCAGTGGCTGATGGAACTCCCGTGGTGCACCCAGCGGCGCCGCCCGTCCGGCAGCGGCGCCAGCACCTCACCGTCCGCGCGCAGGGCGACCAGTTCCGTGGGCGTCTGCTGAGGCAGCCACAGCTCCACGGTCTTCATGCCGTCCGGCAGCCCGGAGAACCGAACGGTCCCCGGCTCGCCCGGGATCATCCGCTGCTCGCCCCCCGGCCCCGCCATCCGCACCACGTTCCCCACCGGCGCCTGCCGGCGACCGGCCGGGGCGCCGTCCACCAGCAGCTCCAGCATCCCGGTCGGCTGGGGCCCGGGGTCGGTGTCGAGCTGCCCCGTCGAGGTGAGCACCTCGAACTCCAGCTCACGCGCATCGGTGCGGAACACCAGCCGCACCCCCGACGGCATCAGGGTCACCCCGTGGACCGACGGGTCCTGGTACTGCTCCTTGGTCCACTCGGGCAACCGCCGCGGCAGCACCCCCGCCGGGGTGTCCTCCAGGTCCAGCGCACCCCGTAGCTCCACCGGTCCGCCCCTCAGGGGAACCGCCCGCATCGCCGCCATCACCGCTCCTGTTCCGGGCCAGCGCACAAGGAAACCGCGCTGACCCGAACCTATTGATCATCAGTCCCCGACGGCAACGACCGGACACCCCGCACCACGGCCGGACCGGACCGGCACCGCGCGGACCCCTGCCACCAGCGGCGCAGCCGTCCGGCCCCGCGCCCCGCGCGGGCGCAACGAATCACCGCACAGCCGCTTGAAAGCGCAATGAATCGCTCCTCGGCACGCAACGGTGGCGCCTTGTCCCGGATCACCGGCGGACCGTACCGTCAATGCGTCCGCCCGCACCGTCCCGCCGAGGGGTCCCATGACGTCGCTGCACACCGCCCTGCTCCAGAGCTCGGGACGGCCCGGCGATGTCGCGCACAACCTGCGGGTGATCGAGGACGCCGCCCGCGAGGCCGCGGCGACCGGTGCCGGGCTCCTCGCCTGCCCCGAGCTGTTCCTGACCGGCTACGCCATCGGCGGTGACGTCCACCGCCTCGCGGAGCCCGCCGACGGCGACAGCGCCCGCGCTGTGGGCGCGATCGCCGCCGAGCACGGCATCGCGGTGCTCTACGGCTACCCCGAGCGCGCCGCGCAGGACGAGGACGACAGCACCGCGGTGTACAACTCCGCGCAGCTCATCGGCCCCACGGGCGAGCGCCTCGCCAACTACCGCAAGACCCACCTCTTCGGCTGCTTCGAGCGCGAGTGGTTCACCCCGGGGGAGCGGGCCGTCGTCCAGGCCGAGCTGGCCGGGCTCCGGATCGGCGTGATGATCTGCTACGACGTGGAGTTCCCGGAGAACGTCCGGGCCCACGCACTGGCCGGCACCGATCTGCTGCTGGTGCCCACCGCGCAGATGCACCCCTTCCAGTTCGTCGCCGAGTCCGTCATCCCGGTCCGCGCCTTCGAGAACCAGATGTACGTGGCGTACGTCAACCGGGTCGGCGCGGAGGGCGAGTTCGAGTTCGTCGGCCTCAGCTGCCTGGCCGGCCCTGACGGGGTGGTCCGTACCCGCGCCGGCCGCACCGAGCAGCTGGTCCGGGCCGAGGCCGACCCCGCCTTCCTCAAGGAGTCCCGGGCCGGCAACCCGTATCTGCACGACCGCCGGCCCGAGCTGTACGGCCCGCTGACGTGACCTGACCCCGCCCCGCACCCCACACACCCCCCACCGATCCGCCGCAGGCGGCCCACCCGGCCCGAGCCGCCCTGCCTGCTGTGCCCTGTCTGCAAGGAGCCCGTCCCCGATGACGTCCACGGTGCCCACCGCCGCCCACCACGCGGATGCCCAGCCGCCGATCACCATGTTCGGCCCGGACTTCCCGTACGCCTACGACGACTTCCTCGCCCACCCGGCGGGCCTCGGCCAGGTCCCCGCGACCGAGCACGGCAAGGAGGTCGCGGTCATCGGCGGCGGCCTCTCCGGCATCATCACCGCCTACGAGCTGATGAAGATGGGCCTCAAGCCCGTCGTCTACGAGGCGGACCAGATAGGCGGCCGGCTGCGGACGGTCGGCTTCGACGGCACCCCGGCCGACGCCGCGGGCCTGACCGCCGAGATGGGCGCGATGCGCTTCCCGCCGTCCTCGACGGCGCTCCAGCACTACATCGACCTGGTGGGCCTCGCGACCGAGCCGTTCCCCAACCCGCTGGCGGCGGACACCCCGTCGACCGTCGTCGACCTCAAGGGCGAGTCGCACTACGCCCGTACCGTCGACGACCTGCCCGAGGTCTACCACCAGGTCATGGACGCCTGGAACGCCTGCCTGGAAGAGGGCGCGGACTTCTCCGACATGAACCAGGCGATCCGCGAGCGCGACGTCCCGCGCATCCGCGAGATCTGGTCCCGGCTCGTCGAGAAGCTCGACAACCAGACCTTCTACGGCTACCTCTGCGACTCGACGGCCTTCAAGTCCTTCCGGCACCGCGAGATCTTCGGCCAGGTCGGCTTCGGCACCGGCGGCTGGGACACCGACTTCCCCAACTCCATCCTGGAGATCCTGCGGGTCGTCTACACCGAGGCCGACGACCACCACCGCGGCATCGTCGGCGGCAGCCAGCAGCTGCCGCTGCGCCTGTGGGAGCGCGAGCCGCAGAAGATCGTGCACTGGGCGCCGGGCACCTCGCTGTCCTCGCTGCACGACGGCACCCCCCGGCCCGCGGTCACCCGCCTGCACCGCACCGCCGGCAACCACATCACCGTCACCGACGCCCACGGCGACATCCGCACCTACGAGGCGGCCGTCTTCACCGCGCAGTCCTGGATGCTGCTGAGCAAGATCGCGTGCGATGACTCGCTGTTCCCCATCGACCACTGGACGGCGATGGAGCGCACCCACTACATGGAGTCCAGCAAGCTCTTCGTCCCCGTCGACCGCCCCTTCTGGCTGGACAAGGACGAGGAGACCGGGCGGGACGTCATGTCGATGACGCTGACCGACCGGATGACCCGCGGGACGTACCTGCTCGACAACGGTCCGGACCAGCCCGCCGTCATCTGCCTCTCCTACACCTGGTGCGACGACAGCCTCAAGTGGCTGCCGCTGGACGTGAACGAGCGGATGGAGGTCATGCTGAAGTCGCTCGGCGAGATCTATCCGAAGGTCGACATCCGCAAGCACATCATCGGCAACCCGGTCACCGTCTCCTGGGAGAACGAGCCCTACTTCATGGGCGCGTTCAAGGCCAACCTGCCCGGCCACTACCGCTACCAGCGGCGGCTGTTCACCCACTTCATGCAGGACCGCCTGCCCGCGGACAAGCGCGGCCTCTTCCTCGCCGGCGACGACATCTCCTGGACGGCCGGCTGGGCCGAGGGCGCGGTGCAGACCGCCCTGAACGCGGTGTGGGGCGTGATGCACCACTTCGGCGGGTCGACGGACACCACCAACCCGGGTCCGGGCGATGTGTACGACGAGATAGCCCCGGTCGAACTGCCGGAGGACTGAGGACTGAGGACTGAGGACTGAGGGCTGTTGGCGGGTAGGCGGATCAGGGTGGCTGACCTCGGGAGGTGAACCACCATCCCGCCCCCGGGCTCGGCCCGTGGTGCGGTAGTGGTAGCCGTACCGTTGTTGCCGCGCGCGGCGGGAAACGTGGCCCGGAAGGAGCGGCTACGCCCTGCCGCCCTCGGCCCTTCCCACAGCTGTCCACCAGGCGATCACTCGGGTAGCCATGGCTTCCGGTCGCGCGCCGAGTGGGTCGAGACCGAAGTGCTCCTCCAGCTCGTGCTGCAGGAACTCGCCGATCTCGGTCTCGTCGGCACCGCCACAAAGCCGCCGGAGCATGGGGGCGAGCATGCAGTCGTACTCGTCCTGCACCTCGCCGGCGACGCCGATCGGGTCCCACTCATTGAGCAGACGCCGCAGATCGTTCTCAACGCATGGGCTCCAGGGCTGCATCGCCCCAGATTGCCACCCTGGACATACCCGCCGCACCCGCCCCTGCCTTGAGCCGAACGGGAGGCCCTAGATGTGTTGTTCGGAGAGGTTGGTGACGCGGCTGGCTGGGGTGTGGCCGCTGATTCCGGTGTGGGGTCGGTGGTAGTTGTACCAGTCCAGCCAGTCGGGGAACGCTGCTTGTCGTTCGGCGTCTGAGGTGTAGGGCTGGTGGTAGGCCCATTCGTCGGGCAGGGTGCGGTGGAAGCGTTCGACCTTGCCGTTGGTCTGGGGTCGCCAGGGCCGTGTCCAGCGGGGTTGGATGCCCAGGTCGCGGCAGGTCCGGCGCCAGGTGTTCTTGGTGTAGGCCCAGGCGTTGTCGGTCAGGACGCGTTCGACGGTGATGTTCTGTGCGGCGAACCACGCGGTGGCGCGGGTCAGGAAGCCTGCGCAGGTGCCTGCTTTCTCGTCGGGGAGGTCTTCGGTGTAGGCGAGGCGAGTGTGGTCGTCCAGAGCGGTGTGGAGGTAGGCGAGTCCGACGCCGGTGCGGTTCTTGCGGCCGGCGGCCCGGCCGAGGACTTTGTGACCTCCGCCGTCGGGGATACGGCCGAGTTTCTTGACGTCGATGTGGACCAGTTCGCCGGGCCGGGCACGTTCGTAGCGGCGGACGGGCTCACCGGTGGCCCGGTCGCAGGTGGCCAGCGGTGGCAGGCCGTGGCGCTTGAGGATGCGGTGGGCGGTGGAGGCGGCGACGCCTGCACGGGTGGACAGTCGCAGCGGGCCGATCCGGTGCTCGCGTCGCAGGCGAATGATCTCGCCCTCCACCGCTGCGGACGTGCGGCGAGGCTGGTGGTGGGGCCTGCTGGGACGGTCTTCCATGCCTGCGTGTCCCAGGCGCTGGTAGCGGCCGGCCCATCGGGCGGCGGTGGTGTGGCTGACCTGGAACCGTTCCGCGGCCCGGCGCAAGGGCCAGCCGTCGTCGACGACGCACCGGGCCAGACGCAGCCTGCCGGTCGGCGTCAGCGGGGCGTTACGGTGGATCACGAGGGCCTCCTGCACTCGGCGGTAGATGTCGCAATCCCCACCGAGCCAGAAGGCCCTCACCTCGTTCAAGCACCAACCAGGGCGTGTCACCTGTCACCAACGTGCCGGGACAACACACCTAGATTCCGGCCGCCCGCGCCGCCGTGTACACCTCCGCCGCGAGGTCCTTGAGTTCCTCGGCGTCCCGGGCCCGGCCCTGGAGACCGAGGAGGATCTCCTCCGGGCCGACCGCGGCATGCGCGGCCAGATCCGCCACGACCTGCTCGACGCTGCCCTGGAAGGGGCGGCGGTCCCGGCCCTCGTACGGGGCGGCGGTGGGCTGTGCGTTCACCTGCAGCACGGTCTGCACCGGCTTCGTGCGGCCCCGTTCGGCGGCCAGTTCCCGCAGCTGCGGCAACTGCGGCAGGCCCAGCCCGAGCCGAATGGCCACCTTGCTCCTCCTTCGCCTCTGCCCCTTCGTCAACGTAACGCCGGAGCAAGGGAGTTCCGGGGGAGTGCGGCGCCGTGGCGGCCGTACGGGAGGGCGGGATCAGCCGGGCAGTGGAGTCAGCAGTATCCGCCCGACCAGGCCCACCCCGGCGTCCAGCCGGTCGGTCAGCTCCTCCGCCACCTCCGGCAGCCGGCGTACGCCCCACAGCGCCCTGGCCGCCACCCAGGCGCCGTCCCTGACCTTGTCCAGGCTCCACGACCCGATCAGATGCGTCAGCGGATCGGCGACGTCCAGCACATCGGGGCCGGGCATCAGCAGCTCACGGATGCGCTCCTCCAGGCTCGTCAGCACCCCGCCGACCCGCTCGAAGTCCTGCTCCAGCGCGGCGGGTTCACACTCCAGCGCCCGGCAGGTGTCCAGTACGGCCAGCGCCAGATCGTGGCCGATGTGGGCGTTGATCCCGGCCAGCGCGAACTGGAGCGGACGTACCCCCGGGTGGCGGCGGAGCTGGAAGAGCGGCCGCCAGCAGGCCGGTGGCCGCAGCCCGGCGGCCGCGGCGTCCACCGCCGCGAAGTAGCGCCGCGCGAAACGGACGTCCAGCTCACCGGCGGCCGCCGGGTCCTGGAACGTACCGTCCCCGATACGCCGCGCCACCGCCTCCGTGACCGCGAGGTAGACGCCGTTGAACACCGCCACCCCGTCCTCGGCCGGTAGCCCCGCCGCCAGCGCCCGCATCCGCGCCAGCACCTCCGCCACATACGGGCCGGCCGCGCCTCCCGCTCCGGTCGGCGGGCGGGGCGCGGCTCCCCCGGCCGGGCCCGTACGGCCGGGACCGCCGTGTTCCTGAGTCGTCGTCATCCACTCAGCGTGACAGCGGTAATGCGGATAGTGAGGTTTGTGTGGCCCCGATGACCGGATCGGGGTAATGGGCGGCGCGCCCGCTTGTGACGCGTGCGCAAGCGGTGGGAGGGGCGCGGGGGCGATGGCCCGGACCCGGGACCCGGAATCGGAGATTCGGAAGCCGGAACCGGAAGCCGGAAGCCGGAACCCGGCGATCCCGCTCGCGCGGAGTCCACGGAGACGCGCGTACCGCCCGCCACTCGAATACCTCTCGGCGTCAGTTTGTCCAGAAGCATTCGTTCGACTATGAATCACCTCGGCTCTGTGACGTGCAGGGCGTCGCGGAGTGGAGAGTGATCATGGCCGGTTTCGGATGGAAACTGCATGGCGACGGGCGCCATCTGAAGCCCGGCGAGGTGGTCCGGCCCGGGGAGCGCCTGACCTGGGGGCGGACGGTCGCGCTCGGCGCCCAGCATGTGGTGTCGATGATCGGTGCCTGCTTCGTCGCCCCCGTCCTCATGGGCCTGGACCCCAGCCTCGCCCTGATGGCGTCCGGTGTCGCCACCGCCCTGTTCCTGCTGATGACCCGCGGACGCATCCCCAGCTACCTGGGCTCCTCACTCTCCTTCGTGGGGGTGTCCGTCGTCATCGCCGGTCAGGGGGGAGACGCCGGCACCCTGACGGGCGCGATGCTCGTGGTGGGCGCCTGCCTGGCGGGCTGCGGCGTCGCCATTCACGTCGTCGGGGCGCGGGTGATCCACGCGGTGCTGCCGCCGACGGTGACCGGCGCGGTCGTGATGCTGATCGGCTTCAACCTCGCGCCCGTGACGGCGTCCACGTACTGGCCCCAGGACCAGTGGACGGCGCTGGCGACGATGCTGTTCACCGGGCTCGCGCTCGTCGTGCTCCGGGGGTTTTGGTCGCGGATCGCCATTTTCCTGGGCCTGGTCTTCGGCTATGCGCTGTCCTGGATTCTCGACCGCACGGCGGGACGGATTCATTCCGTCAACGGCGCGGGCAAGGTCACCGACCACTGGCGCATCGACTTCTCCGGTGTCGAAAAGGCCGACTGGATCGGCGTTCCCACCTTTCACGCACCGAACTTCTCCACCTCCGCGATCCTCGTCGCGCTGCCGGTCCTGGTCGCGCTGATCGCGGAGAACGCCGGACATATCAAGGCGGTCGGCGCGATGACCGGTGACCCCCTGGACGACAGGATGGGCGTGGCGATCGTCGCCGACGGCACGGCAACGGTCCTGTCCACCGCGGTGGGCGGCCCCGCCACCACGACCTACGCCGAGAACATCGGCGTCATGGCCGCCACCAGGGTCTACTCCACCGCGGCCTACTGGGCGGCGGCCGGCTTCGCCCTGCTCTTCGGACTGTGCCCGAAATTCGGCGCGGTGGTGGCGGCGATCCCCGGCGGGGTGCTGGGCGGTATCACCGTCATCCTGTACGGCATGATCGGCCTGCTCGGAGCCCAGATCTGGGTGCGGAACAAGGTGGATTTCTCGGTCCCGCTGAACCTCATTCCCGCCGCGGCCGGAATCATCATCGCCATCGGCGGCGTCTCACTGAAGTTCAGCGAGAACTTCGAACTGAGCGGTATCGCGCTCGGCACGCTCACCGTGCTCACCGGCTACCACGCCCTGCGCTGGCTCTCCAAGGCAGCGGCCCGGCCCGGCACGCCCCTCCTCGACGCTGGGACCGGCGAATACAGCAAGCCCACCGACGGGGACGACTGACGCGCTCGCGAAACCGCGCACGCCGACGGGATGGCTTTTCCCTTCTCCCACCTGCAAGTGAACTCACCCGCAAGTGAACTCGCCTGCAAACGAACTCACTTGCAGATGAGGAGACTGTCGCAGACCCCGATTCCCTGGGGAGTGGTGGCGGGATGGGGAAGGCCGTCCCAGCTGTTGAGGACGTAATACCCGTCGGCCGGGCCGTTTCCCGCCTCGATGACGATCATTGTCTGGTCGCCCATGGACTCATTGCGGGTGACCACGACATTGTCGTAGAGGGCCTTGAAGAGATTGAGGGTCTTGAAGCTGTCCGTGTGGACCACGCGATAGGTCCGGGGCTGCGGATTTCCGCTCATGTCCTCGCCGGTGACCGTGTTCAGGTACGTGGGCCAGTTCTTCCAGTCCTTCGCGATCCTGCCCGACTGGTACGCCATGTCGAGCATGGGTTTCACCCCTTGGCGGACCGCGGACATATGAATGTGCAACTGCTCGTGCGAACGGTGGTGGGCCGCATTGACCCCCAGCCCCACCACACCCCACTTCTGCTGCCCGAACCAGTAGCCCGCCCGCTCCTCGGCGACCTGCCAGTAATTGTTGCCGGCGTACGCGCCCGACACGAGGTCCGGGCACTCGATCCCCTTGATGCGGTCGGTGGCCACCAGCAGATATCCCTTGACTCCTCTGGACACCAGCCAGAACGCGTTGATCTGCCGCTCCTTGCAGTCCAGGGCCATGTGCCAGAGGAATTCGTCGATGTCCTTCGGGTCTCCGCAGAGTGCCACGGGCGGCACGGTGAGGGTGCTCTCCCGGGTGCCTTCTCGGTACTTCTCGGTCACGGCGATACCTCCGAGCTGTACGAGCTGTCCCACCACCGTCCCACCACCCCGAGAGGGGCGCATCTGCTGGGCCGGGGGCGGTGGTTCGCGAGCGGGCGGGACCGCCGGGACGGCGCGGGGGCGACGGCAGAGTCACCCGTCGGCCGTGAGATGACCGTGCCGGCTCAGGAGTCGAGCACCGCGGCGACGGCTTCGATCTCCACGAGCTGGTCGTTGTAGCCGAGCACCGTGACACCCATCAACGTGCTCGGCACATCGTGCTCACCGAACGCGTCCCGGACCACCTCCCACGCCGTCACCAGGTCTTCCTGGCGGCTGGAGGCGACGAGGACGCGGGTGCTGATGACGTCGTGCAGTGAGGCACCGGCGTCCGCCAGCGCGGTCCGCATGTTCTCCACGGCCTTGGCGGCCTGCCCCGCGACGTCCCCGACCGCCGCGGTGGAGCCGTCCTCGTTCAGCGGACAGGAACCCGCGAGGAATATCAGCCGCGCCTCGGCCGGCGCCGTGGCCGCGTAGGCGTACTCCGCGACATCGGACAGCGACGCGGAGCGAATCAACGAGACGGCACGAGGCATGGGCGTTCCTTTCGCGGTGCATACGGGACGCCCACGACCCTCTCAGGGATCAACTCCGCGTTCGACGCAATATTTTGAGGGGCGGCGCGGGGCGGGGCGCGGCCGGGCGGCGCGGGGCCGGGCGCTCTCCCCTTCCTACGGCGCGAGGGTCCCGACCCACTCCTCGACCGTGACGACATCCGCCCACTGCGGGAACATCCGCTCGGTGAGGAACCGGTGAGCCTCCGGGTCGGTGTCGAGGCAGGCGTCCGCCAGGACCGTGAGACCGAAGTCCTGGTCGTTGGCCTGGCACAGGGTGTGCAGCACCACGCCACTGGTCGCGATGCCGGTGAGCACGAGGCTGTCGATGCCGCGCGCCCTGAGCACCACGTCGAGATCGCTGCCCGAGAACGCGCTGGCCCGCCTCTTGGTGACCACGATGTCGCCCTGCCGGGGCGTGACGTCGTGGTGGATCTCCGTACCGGGAGCGCCTTCGGTGAAGAGACCGGCCTGCACGATGGCGCTGAGTACCCGGTTGCGGGGGCTGACGTCCGTGTGGCCCGGCCGCAGGCCGATGACCACGTAGATCACCGGGATTCCCGCCGCCCGAGCACCGTCGATCGCGCCCCGCAGGCGCGGCAGATACCCGGACCCGTCGTCAGCGATCTCCACGATGTCCTCCTGGACATCCATCACGAGGAGCGCACTGTTCGCCATGTTCACCCTTCCGTCCCGTTGTCCACTGTCCGTTGTCCGTTGTCCGCTGTCCGTTGTCCACTGTCCACTGCGAGAAGCGACCCGGGCGGCCGGGCTTCGGGCGACGCGCTCGCGCGTGAGGGGCCGTCAGCCGTGACGGCCGCCAGGTGCCGTCCAAGTCTCCCTGGGGGCGGGGAACCCGGCCAGGATGTCGCCCCGCGGCGCGTTCCGACGCCGGTTCAGAGGGGGAGCCCGATGAGCCCCACCCGCGAGGTGCGCCCAGCCGACGCCAGGACGGTGAGGTCCGTGCCCATGGGGTGAGGCTAGCCCGCCGTGACGGAGCCTGGCAGGGACGCCTGCCTCCGGAGCCGGGGCGAGGCGCACCCGCCGCCGGCATCCCGGCGTCCACCGCACCCTAAGCAGCCGCTTACCATGGCCCGGGCTCCTCGTACGGGCCCCACCCCTCGCAACAGCACCCTCCGCCCCTACCGCGCCGTTGAGCGCGAGAAACCCAGGAGCACACCCCGTGAGCGTCGAACCCCTGCAGGCCACCACCGTCCCGTACGGCTCGCTGGTGCCCGTCACCGTCCACTTCGACGACCTCGACGCGCTCGGCATGCTCCACAACTCCCGCTACCCGCTGCTCGCCGAGCGCGCCTGGGCGGAGTACTGGCACGAGCAGGGCTTCGGCTTCGACGGCGACTGGGCCACCGCGGGCGACATGTGCAACGTCATCAAGGAGATGCGCGTCTCCTACGAGCGCCCGGTCACCCGGCCCGGCCACTACGCGGCGCACCTGTGGGTCGAACGCCTCGGCCGCACCGGCCTCACGTACGGCTTCCGGCTCTGCTCGGCCGACGGCGCCGAGACCTACGCCCAGGGACACCGGGTGCTCGTCCGCATCGACGCACAGACACTGCGCCCCACCCCGTGGTCCGACCGCGCCCGCGCCATAGCCGACCGGCTGCTCCGGCCGGAGACTCCGGACGAGGGCACGGAGGCGGACGCGGCCTGAGGCGCCGGGGCGGGGGCGGACGTTGGCGGGGTGCCGGGGCGCGGGCGGGCGTTGCCTGGGGCGCCGCCACCCCCTCGGCCGCCGCGCTCAGGACCGTTCCAGATCTCCCGTCACCGCGGGAGCGCCGCCCGACGCCGTACGGCTCGGTACCCGCAGCACCCGCGCGCCCACCACCAGCCCGCACGCCAGCGCCGTGACCAGCATGAACGACACCGGCAGTGAGGTCGCCTGGGCGAGGCCGCCGATCGCGGACGGCGCGATGAGGCCGGAGGTGTACGTGATCGTGGCGACGCCCGCGATCGCCTGGCTGGGGGCGGGGCCGCTGCGCCCGGCGGCCGCGAAGGCCAGCGGGACCACCACCGCGATGCCGAGGCCCATCAGCCCGAACCCGCCCAGCGCCATGGCCGGATGCCGCGCCGTGACGATCAGCAGCCCGCCGGCCGCCGCCAGCACCCCGCCGGCCCGCACCGTGCGCACCGCGCCGAAGCGGGCCACCACCCGGTCCCCGGCCAGTCGCGCGAGCGTCATCGTGCAGGCGAAAGCGGTGGTCGAGGCGGCCGCCAGGCCCGCGTCGGTGCCCAGTTCGTCGCGGAGGTAGACCGCCGACCAGTCCAGGCCGGCGCCCTCGGCGAACACCGCGCAGAACCCGATCGCCCCGATGACCAGCGCCGATCTCGGCGGCAGGGCGAAGCGCGGCGGCGGATGCTCGTCGGGGGTCCTCCGCAGGTCCAGCACACCCCGGCAGGCGAGCGCGCCGAGCAGTGTCAGCACGAGCGCGGCACCGGCCAGATGGAGCCGGGCGTCCCACCCGGAGTGCGCGGCGACGGTGCCGGCCGCCGAGCCGAGCAGGGCGCCCGCACTCCACATGCCGTGCAGCCCCGACATGATCGGTTTGCCGAGCCGGTCCTCGGTCTCCACGCCGAGCGCGTTCATCGCGACGTCCGACATCCCGGAGGCCGCGCCGTACGCCAGCAACGCCGCGGCCAGCGCGAACAGACCGGGGGAGAGGGCGGGCAGGACCAGCGACAGGGTCCAGAGCGCGAGCAGCCCGCGGAGCGCGGTGCGGGCGCCGAGGCGGTGGCTGATCCGGCCGGCCAGCGGCATCGCCAGGGATGCGCCGATCGCCGGGAAGGCGAGTGCCAGACCGAGTTGGCCAGGTGAGAGGGCGGTGTGGTCCTGAATCCACGGGATGCGGGTGGCGAAGTTGCCGGTGACCGAGCCGTGGAGGAGGAACACCGCGGCAATGGACCACCGCGCGCGGCGCAGCCCGGTGTGGTGGGGGAGAGGCGGAGCGGCGCCGTCGTTGCCAGCCATGGGCGGTAAATTATCAGGAACCCTGCCTGATAATAAGGGCGTTGGCCCGGCCGGATGGCAGAATCCCGCCATGCATCCACCGCGCGCGGCAGCGGCCCGCCGCACCGCCTCCCCGGCCACCGCCCGGCTGATCAACGACCGCCTGGCCCTCCAACTGCTGCAGTCCGAGGGCCCGTTGACGGCAGGGCAGCTCAAGTCGCTGACCGGTCTGTCCCGGCCGACCGTGGCGGACCTCGTCGAGCGCCTCCAGCAGGCCGGGCTGATCGCCGTGGTCGGCGAGAGCGGCGCGCAGCGGCGCGGGCCCAATGCCCGGCTCTACGGGATCGTCGCCGACCGGGCCCATCTCGTCGGCCTCGACCTGCGGACGCACAGCGTCACCGTCGCCGTCGCCGACCTCCTCGGCCGGGTGCGCGCCGAACACACCGTCCCCATCGGCCCGGAGGCCGCCCCCGATACGGCCGTCACCACCGCGCTCGCCGCCGTCGACACGGCGCTCGCCGCCGCGGGCGCACACCCGCCGCACACCATCGCCGTCGGCGCCCCCGGCCTGGTCGACCCCGCCACGGGACGGCTCGGCGCCGCCGACTGGATGTCGCCGTGGCACGACGGACTGGTCGGCGCGCTGCGTGCGCGGACGGGCGTCCCCGTCCTGCTGGAGAACGAGGTCAACCTCGCCGCCATCGCGGAGCAGCGCGGCGGCGCGGCCCGCGACCGGGACACCTTCGTCCTGCTCTGGCTCGGCCATGGCACCGGCGCCGCCGTGGTCCTGGACGGCAGACTGCGGCGCGGCGCCTCGGGCGGCACCGGCGAGATCGGCTTCCTGCCGGTCCCCGGCACCGGCGCGCTGCCCTCCGCGACCGGCTGCGACGGCGGCTTCCACGCACTGGCCGGCTCCGCCGCGATCTGCGCCCTCGCGGCGGAACACGGGGTGCCGTCCGCCGCCGTGGCAGAGGGACGGGACCGACCGTCCGGCGAAGACGAGGCCGCCGGCCCGAACGGGGTGAGAAGCGGGGCGAGCGGGGCGAATTGGCCCTCGTCCGACACCGAGGCGGCCCCTGGCGGGCCCTCCGCCGAGGCGGCCCCTGACCGGTCCTCCGCCGAGGCCCCCACCGACGTCCCGCCGGCCGAGTCCCTGGTCCGCGCCGCCGTGGCCGCCGGGGACGCCGGTGCCGCCTTCCTCGACGCACTGGCCGCACGGATCGCCCTCGGCGTGGCGGCCGTGTGCGCCGTACTCGATCCCGGGTGTGTCGTCCTCGGCGGTGAGATCGGCTGCGGCGGCGGGGCCGAACTCGCCGACCGGGTCGCCGCCCATCTGGCCCGGCTCTCCCCACTGCGCACCGACGTACGCGCGGGGACGGTCGGCGGACGGGCGGTACTGCTCGGCGCGGTGCTCGCCGCCCGGGACGCCGCACAGAACGAGCTGTTCGGGGCGGTGGGGCCGGGGGCGTCGGCCCGGGCCTGAGGGGGTGACCCTTCAGGGGGGTGGGAACAGATCCCGTAGGGGGTGCGGGTCCCCCTTGCGGGCCACAACGTGCAGGAGGCGGGCGGGTATTCCCGACGCCAAAGGAGCGCGCGCCGGCCCCTCACCCATGCACCGGTCGTCACCCTCAAGGAACAGCCCTCACCCGCCCACCCTCTCCGCCAGGAACTCCCCATAAGTCCGCCGTCCCTGCGCGTGTTCGGGGGTCAGGTTCCCGCCGCGGCGCAGCGCGGCGGCGGTGGCGCCCGGCAGCCGCACGGGCAGCAGCAGCCGGTGCCGGCCGCCGGCCTCCAGGGTGGTCCGTACGAGGTCGTGGGCGGTCAGTACCTCGGGGCCGCCCATGTCGGGGACCCGGCCGGCCGGCGGGCCGGCCGCCAACTCGGCGAGGCGGGCGGCGACTTCGGTCACCTCGACCGGCTGCACCCGTACCCCGGTCGGCACCGGCAGTACCGGTGAACGGGCGCCCGCCTTGATGATCTGGAGCACCAGATGGTGGAACTGCGTCGTGCGCAGCACCGTCCAGCCGATGCCGGAGTCCTCGATCAGCCGCTCCACCGCGAGTTTGGTCCGGTAGTAGCGGAGCGGGACCCGGTCCACCCCGACGATCGAGATGTACACCAGGTGCAAGACGCCCGCCGCCTTCGCCGCCTGGACGAGCCGCCCGGCCGCCTCCGTGTCGCCGCCGGCCGGCGAGCTGGCGCAGTGCACGAGCGCGTCCACGCCCGCCAGCGCCTCCGGCAGCCCCGTGCCGTCGCGCAGATCGACGGCGTACGACCGGGGCCGGAGCCGCTCCGTGCCGGTGTGCGGCCGCCGGCTCAGTGACCGGACGTCGTGGCCGTCGTCGAGCAGCCGGTGCACCAGGGGGCGCCCGAGTGTGCCGGTGCCGCCGGTCACCAGAATTGTCGCCATCGTGGATCAGTCCTTGCGAGGTGGAGGAACGGGTATGTCCTCGCTATGACGCCTCACGCGCGCCGTCTGTGACACGGGCGGCGCGCCGGGGGCTGTGAGGGAGCCCACAGGGCTTCGCCCGCATGGGCGACGACGCGGCGTGGCAGACTGAAGCTGTACTGACATAAGAGCAGCAGCGCACTCCGGGGTCGGTGTAATTCCGAACCGGCGGTAACAGTCCGCGACCCGTCCGCAGCCAGCGGCCGGTTGAGCAGGTGAAATTCCTGCACCGACGGTGAAAGTCCGGATGGGAGGCAGTGCGCGGCGGGCGAGCTTCGGTACACCGCCGTCGGCGGCGCGTCCGGGTATTTTCCCGGGCGGTCCGTGTATGTCCGGCCGCGGTGTTCCCGTGGCGTCGTTTCCGCTTCTGTCGTCATCGACAGCCCCGGAGTCCGTGCCCTGAGAGGCAGGAGGACCCGGTGGCCACCGCAGCCCCCGTCGAGATCGCGGCGATGCGCCGAGCCATCGAGCTCGCCGCGCGCGGGCTCGGGCACACCAGCCCCAACCCCGTGGTCGGCTGTGTCGTCCTGGACTCCGCGGGCCGCACGGCGGGCGAGGGCTGGCACCAGCGGGCCGGCGGGCCGCACGCCGAGGTCCATGCCCTGCGTGCCGCGGGCGAACGGGCCCGCGGCGGCACCGCACTGGTCACCCTCGAACCCTGCAACCACACCGGCCGCACCGGCCCCTGCGCCCAGGCGCTGATCGACGCCGGGGTCTCCCGCGTCGTCTACGCCGTCTCCGACCCCAACCCGACCGCGACCGGCGGCGCCGTCACCCTGGCCGCGGCCGGGATCGACGTCGAAGGCGGGCTGCTCGCCGACGAGGCCGCGGCCGGCAACGAGGCCTGGCTGACGTCGGTACTGCGCCGCCGCCCCTTCGTGCTGTGGAAGTACGCCGCGACCCTCGACGGCCGGATCGCCGCCGCCGACGGCACCAGCCGGTGGATCAGCTCGCCCCAGTCGCGCGCCGACGTGCACCGGCTGCGGGCCGCCGCCGACGCCGTGATCGTCGGCTCCGGCACGGCCCGCGCCGACGACCCGCAGCTCGGCGCCCGGATCGCCGGTCTGTCCGACGACGCGATCAGCCAGCCGCTGCGGGTCGTCGTCGACTCCGGGGCCACCGCCGTGAAGGCCGGCGCCCGCGTCCTGGACGGCACCGCGCCGACCCTCATCGCGGTCGCCGAGGACGCCGACGCGAGCCACCTCGAAGGCCTCGCCCCGCTCGTCCGGCTGCCGCGCGCCGCCGACGGGCGCGGCCTGCACCTCCCCGCGCTGCTCCAGGCCCTCTACGAGCGGGACGTCCGTTCCGTGCTCCTCGAAGGGGGCCCCACGCTCGCCGGTGCCTTCCTGGCCGCGCAGGCCGTCGACAAGGTCGTCGGCTATCTCGCGCCGGTCCTGCTCGGCGCCGGGCCGGCCGCCGTCGGCGACGCCGGAATCACCACCATCGCCCAGGCGTTGCGGCTCGACGTGACCGACACCGAACGGCTCGGACCCGACCTGCGCATCACCGCCACCCCCATCCGCCACGCCCTGAACGAGGAGAACTGACGTGTTCACCGGAATCGTCGAAGAACTGGGTGAGGTCGCCGCCGTCGAGGACCTCGGCGACAGCTCCCGGTTCCGGCTCCGCGGCCCCGTCGTCACCGAGGACGCCAAGCACGGCGACTCGATCGCCGTCAACGGTGTCTGTCTGACCGTCGTGGACACCGCCGACGGTGAGTTCACCGCCGACGTGATGGCCGAGACCCTGAAGCGCTCCAGCCTCGGCGCGCTGGCCGCCGGCTCACGCGTCAACCTGGAGCGCCCGATGGCGCTCGGCGGGCGGCTCGGCGGGCACCTCGTCCAGGGCCATGTCGACGGCACCGGCACGATCCTCGAACGCACCCCCGGCGAACACTGGGAGATCGTCAAGGTCGCGCTGCCCGCCGCGCTGTCCCGCTACGTCGTGGAGAAGGGCTCCATCACCGTCGACGGCGTCAGCCTCACCGTCGTCGACGCGGCGGACGACTACTTCACCATCAGCCTCATCCCCACCACCCTCGCCCTGACCACGCTCGGCATCAAGAAGGCCGGGGCCCCCGTCAACCTGGAGGTCGACGTCCTCGCCAAGTACGTCGAGCGGCTGCTCGGGCGGGGCTCCGACGACCGCGGAGACCTCGACGAGATCAAGGAGATGGACCGGTGAGCGTCCTCGACACGCTGAACGGCGAGGCCTTCACGGCCCTCGGGCAGCACGTCATCTGGTCGGACATGATCGGCAACACCATCGGCCTGGCCGCCCTGGCACTCGGCTGGCGGCGCTCGATCTGGACCTGGCCCGCCCAGTTCCTCTCCGGCGTCGTCCTTGTCGCCGCCTACGCCTCCGCCCACCTCAGCGGCGGCGTAGGCAAGCAACTCCTCGTCATCGGCGTGGCGTTGTGGGGCTGGCGGCAGTGGCAGCGCGGCCGGCAGCAGGCCCAGGACGGCTCCATCGCCGTACGCTTCGCCGGCTGGCGCGAGCGCGGTGTGCTGCTCGGCGGCACCGCCCTGGGCACCGCGGCCGTCGGCACCTTGTTCACCCTGGTCCCGCAGCTGTCCTGGAACCCCTGGCCGGACGCCTACATCTTCGTCGGCACGCTCGCCGCGATGGTCGCCCAGGCCCGCGGTCTGGTCGAGTTCTGGCTGGCCTGGCTGCTGGTCGACATCGTCGGCGTCCCGCTCGCCTTCAGCAGCGGGCTCGCCTTCTCCGGCCTCGTCTACGTCGTCTATCTCGCCCTCGTCGTGTGGGGCCTGCGCGACTGGTGGCTGCGCTCGCGTGCGGCCGCCCGCCCCGTCCTGGAAGGAGCAGCGGCATGACCGCACTGCAGAGCTGGTACGACGAGGACGCCGCGGCACTGGCGCTCGACCCCGTCGAGCAGGCCATCGCCGATATCGCCGCGGGCCGCCCGGTGGTCGTCGTCGACGACGAGAACCGCGAGAACGAGGGCGACCTCGTCGTCGCCGCGGAGAAGGCCACCCCCGAGATCGTCGCGTTCATGATGAGCGAGTGCCGCGGGCTGATCTGCGCCCCCATGGAGGGCCCGGAGCTGGACCGGCTGGAACTCCCGCAGATGGTCGAGCACAACACCGAGTCGATGCGGACCGCCTTCACGGTCTCCGTCGACGCCACCGCCGCGCACGGCGTGACCACCGGCATCTCCGCCGCCGACCGCGCCACCACCCTCCGCCTGCTCGCCTCCGGGGAGTCGGCCGCCGGTGACTTCGTCCGGCCCGGCCACATCTTCCCGCTGCGCGCCCGGCCCGGCGGGGTGCTGGTCCGCAACGGCCACACCGAGGCCGGCGTCGACCTCGCCCGGCTGGCCGGACTGCGCCCGGCCGCCGCCATCGTGGAGATCGCCGGTGAGGACGGCACGATGCTGCGGCTGCCGGAGCTGGTGCCGTTCGCCCGTAAGCACGGCCTGTCGATCATCTCCATCGAGGACCTGATCGCCTACCGGCAGTCGTCCGAGCCCACCGTCCGCCGCGAGGCCGAGACCCGGCTGCCCACCGCGCACGGCGAGTTCACCGCCTACGGCTACCGCTCCACCGTCGACGGCGTCGAGCACATCGCACTGGTCGCCGGCGAGCTGGGCGACGGCGAGGACGTCCTGGTCAGGGTCCACTCCGAGTGCCTGACCGGCGATATCTTCCACTCCCTGCGCTGCGACTGCGGCCCCCAGCTGGAGGCGTCGCTGCGGCAGATCGCCGAGGCCGGACGCGGTGTGGTGATCTACCTCCGCGGCCACGAGGGACGCGGCATCGGCCTGCTGTCCAAGCTGCGCGCCTACGAACTCCAGGAGCGCGGCCGCGACACCCTCGACGCCAACCTCGAACTGGGACTGCCCGCCGACTCCCGCGACTACGCGGCGGGCGCGCAGATGCTCCAGGACCTCGGGGTGTGCTCCCTGCGCCTGATGACCAACAACCCCGAGAAGACCGCCGCCCTGCTGCGGCACGGCCTGCGGGTCTCCGGCCGGGAGCCGATGCCCGTCCAGGCCGGCGAGCACAACCTGCGGTACCTGCGCACCAAGCGCGACCGGATGGGCCACGACCTCCCCTGGCTGGAGCCCGACCGCCCCACCACCTGCGACAACCAGTAGCACCCCGGCAGCACGTCACCACCACCACGTCACCACCAACCGCACCATCACCCGAACGAGGAGAACCGTGAGCGGCAAGGGCGCACCCGAACTGACCGTGAAGAACTGTGGCGACCTGCGGGTGGCCGTCATCGCCGCGCAGTGGCACCAGCAGGTCATGGACGGCCTCGTGGACGGCGCGCTGCGCGCCCTCACCGAGCTGGGCATCGACGAGCCGACCCTGCTGCGCGTGCCGGGCACCTTCGAGCTGCCGGTCGTCGCCAAGGTCCTGGCCGGCCGCGGCTATGACGCGGTGGTCGCCCTCGGCGTGGTCATCAGGGGCGGCACGCCGCACTTCGACTACGTCTGCCAGGGCGTCACCCAAGGCCTGACCCAGGTCGCGGTGGACACCGGCGTACCGGTCGGCTTCGGCGTGCTGACCTGCGACACCGAGCAGCAGGCCCTGGACCGGGCGGGCCTGGAAGGGTCCGTCGAGGACAAGGGCCACGAGGCGGTGACCGCCGCGGTCGCCACCGCCGCGACGCTGCGGACCGTGTCCGAGCCCTGGCGCTAGGAGCGGGGGCCGACCGCGTAGGGTGGTCACCATCATGTCCAAGAAGACGTTCGAGGAGCTGTTCTCCGAGCTCCAGCAGAAGGCCGCCACCGGCGACCCCGCCACCTCCCGCACCGCCGAGCTGGTGCAGGCCGGTGTCCATACGATCGGCAAGAAGGTCGTCGAGGAGGCCGCCGAGGTCTGGATGGCCGCCGAGTACGAGTCCGACGAGGCCGCCGCCGAGGAGATCTCCCAGCTCCTCTACCACCTCCAGGTCATGATGGTCGCCAAGGGCATCTCCCTCGACGACGTCTACGCCCACCTCTGATCCACCCCACCGCACCACCAACACCTCTCAGCTGCAAAGGAATCCGCTCTCATGCTGCGCATCGCTGTCCCCAACAAGGGTTCACTGTCCGAGCCTGCGTCGGCGATGCTCCATGAGGCCGGCTACCGCCAGCGCAAGGACCGCAGGGAACTGGTCCTGGTCGACGCCGAGAACGAGGTCGAGTTCTTCTTCCTGCGCCCCCGCGACATCGCGGTGTACGTGGGCTCCGGCAAGCTCGACATCGGCATCACCGGCCGTGACCTGCTGCTGGACTCCGGCTCGCCGGCCGAGGAGATCCTCCAGCTCGGCTTCGCCGGCTCGACCTTCCGCTACGCCACCCGCCCGGGTACCGCCAAGGACGTCAGCGAGTTCGGCGGCATGACGATCGCCACCTCGTTCTCCGGCCTGGTCCGGCAGCACCTCGCCGACAACGGCGTGGACGCCTCCGTCGTCCACCTCGACGGCGCGGTGGAGACCGCCATCCAGCTCGGCGTCGCCGAGATCATCGCGGACGTCGTGGAGACCGGCACCACCCTGCGCAACGCCGGCCTGGAGATCATCGGCGAGCCGATCCTCAAGTCCGAGGCCGTCGTCATCCGCGGCACCGGCGCGCCGGACGACGACCCGAAGGTACGCCAGTTCCTGCGCCGGATGCAGGGCGTCCTGGTGGCCCGTCGGTACGTGATGATGGACTACGACATCCGGGTCGAGCACGTCGAGAAGGCCGTCGGCCTCACCCCCGGCCTGGAGTCGCCGACCGTCTCCCCGCTGCACCACGAGGGCTGGGTCGCGGTCCGCTCGATGGTCCCGTCCCAGGACGCCCAGCGCATCATGGACGAGCTCTACGACCTCGGCGCCCGCGCGATCCTGACCACCGGCATCCACGCCTGCCGGCTCTGACCCGCCAGCTCCCCGTACCCCCTGCCACACCCTTCACGGAAGACCGACGACGTGTCCGCGCCCCTGCCCAGCCTGCCGGTGACCTTCCGGCCGACCCGCACCCGGGTCGTCCTGTACTCCGTGGGCCTCGCCCAGCTCGCCGCCCTCACGGCGATCGCGCTGGCGCTGCCGAAGCTGAGCGGCGGCGAGCGGCTGAGCTTCGTCCTCACCGGACTGCTGGTGCTGGCCGTCCTCCTGCTCCTCGCCCGCCCGAAGGTGGTCGCGAGCCAGGAGGGCGTCACGGTGGTCAACCTCACCACCCGGCGCGAACTGGCCTGGGCGCAGGTCGTACGCGTCAACCTCCGGGCCGGCGACCCCTGGGTCCACCTCGACCTCGCCGACGGCACCAGCCTGCCCGCCATGGGCATCCAGCCCGGCATCGCCCGGGACCAGGCCATCCGGGACGCCCGCGCGCTGCGCGACCTCACCGAGAAGCATGGTGCTGTCGACCACACGGCCGGATGAGCCTGCCCTAATCGAGGCCCCGCTGTTTACTCTGTTCTCCGGGGCGCGCCCTGCGCCCCGCCCCTCAAGGGGACCACTGCGACCCGAGGAGTGACTCCCTCCGGCAATGGACGGATCGTCCTGTAGTACCTGCGCCGCCCCTCCCCAACCCCCGCATACCACGGAGGCGGCGGCATGACCGGCCCCCTGCTGCTGCTCGCCGCGGCAGTCGTCCTGATCCTGGCCAACGGTTTCTTCGTCGCCGCCGAGTTCGGACTCGTCACCGTCGAGAAGGCGGACGCCGAACGCGCCGCGGCCGACGGCGACCGCCGCGCCCACACCGTCGTCTCCGCACTGCGGGAGCTCTCCTTCCAGCTGTCCGGCACCCAACTGGGCATCACGATCACCTCCTTGGTCGTCGGCATGCTCGCCGAGCCCGCGCTGGCCGAGCTGCTGGCCGGGCCGCTGCTCGCCACCGGCCTGCCCAAGGGCGCGGTCCCCGGCACCGCCGTCGTCATCGGCATGCTGCTGGCCTCCGCCGTCCAGATGGTCATCGGCGAGCTGGTCCCCAAGAACTGGGCGGTGTCCAAGCCGCTGCCCGTCGCCCGGGTCGTGGCCGGCCCGCAGCGGGTCTTCTCCCACTTCTTCCGCCCGGTGATCACCCTGCTGAACACCGTCGCCAACCGCCTGGTGCGCGCCCTGGGCGTGGAGCCGACCGACGAGCTGGCCTCCGCCCGCACCCCCGGCGAACTGGTCTCGCTCGCCCGGCACTCCGCCCGCGCCGGCGCCATCGAACAGGACACCGCCGACCTCTTCGTGCGCACCCTCTCGCTGGGCGATCTGACGGCGGAGAACGTCATGACGCCACGCGTGCGGGTGAGCGCGCTGCAAGCGTCCGCGACCGCCGAGGACGTGGTGAACCTCACCCGCGCCACCGGCCTGTCCCGGTTCCCCGTCTACCGCACCCGCCTCGACGAGATCGTCGGCATGGTGCACCTCAAGGACGCGCTGGCCGTCCCCGCGCACGACCGGCTGCGCATCCCGGCCGCCCGCATCGCGGTACCACCGCTGCTGGTGCCCGAGACGCTGCCGGTGCAGCCGCTGCTGGAGCGGCTGCGCAGCGAACAGCCGATCGCGGTGGTCGTCGACGAGTACGGCGGCACCGCCGGTGTGGTGACCCTGGAGGACATCATCGAGGAGCTGGTCGGCGAGGTCCGCGACGAGCACGACGGGGTGGACCTGCCCGAGCTGGGCCAGGCCCCGCCCGAGGAAGGCCGCCCCGCCTGGGACGCCGACGGCGGCTGCCGGGTGGACACCCTGCGGCGGATCGGCCTGGACGCCCCCGAAGGACCGTACGAGACGGTGGCAGGACTGGTGGCCCACATACTCGGCCGTATCCCGGCCCCCGGCGACATCGCGGAACTCGACGGCTGGCGGCTGCGGGTGCGGCTGGTGTCGCACCACCGCGCCGAGCGGATAAGGATCGTACGGACCGCGACCGTCGTGGCGCCCGCCGCCCCCGGGGCGCGCCGTGAGCCCCTCGTGCTCGGCGCGGAGGTGGCCCGATGACGCTGGTCCAGCTTCTTTTCGCGGTGCTGCTCGTGCTGACCAACGGCTTCTTCGTCGGCGCCGAGTTCGCCCTGGTCTCGGTACGCCGCAGCCAGATCGAGCCGCTGGCGACCGAGGGCTCCACCCGGGCCCGGCAGGTGCTGCACGGCCTGGAGAACCTCCCGCAGATGATGGCCGCCGCGCAGTTCGGCATCACCGTCTGCTCGCTGACGCTGGGCGCGGTCGCCGAGCCGACCGTCGCCCACCTCCTGGAGCCGCTCTTCGAGGCGGTGCATCTGCCCGCCGCCCTGGTCCACCCGCTCGGCTATGTCATCGCCCTGGCGCTGGTGGTCTTCCTCCACCTCGTCATCGGCGAGATGGTCCCCAAGAACCTGGCGATGGCCGCGCCGGAGAAGACCGCCCTGTGGTTCAGCCCCGGTCTGGTCGCCTTCGCGCGGCTGTGCCGCCCGGTCACCGCGCTGCTCGGGGCCTGCGCCCGCGGAGTGCTGCGGATCTTCCGGGTGGAGCCGAAGGACGAGGTCGAGGCGGCCTTCACCAGTGAGCAGCTGACCCACCTCGTGGAGGACGCGGGGCAGGCGGGCCTGCTGGAGCCGGCCGAACAGGAACAGCTCTCGGACGTCCTGGAACTGGGCAGCCGCCCCGTCACGGAGGTCCTCCTCGACCGGGCGGGACTGGTCACCGTCGAACCGACCGTGACCCCCCGCCAGGTGGAGGAGCTGACCGTACGGACCGGCTACTCCCGCTTCCCGGTATGCGCCCCCGGGGGCGCATACATGGGCTATCTCCACGTCAAGGACGTCCTCGACCTGGAGGAACGGGACCGCGCGGTGCCCCAGCGCATCTGGCACCCGATGACCACGCTGCGCGCCGAGCTGCCCCTGGACGACGCGCTGACGGCGATGCGCCGGGCCGCCTCCCATCTGGCGGCGGTCGCCGACGCCACCGGCCGGGTGCTCGGCCTGGTCGCGCTGGAGGACGTGCTGGAGATGCTGGTCGGCGAGGTCCGTGACCCCGCGCACCGGCGGGCCCCGGCGGCCCGCCCCCGCGGCCGCGCGGGCGACCGGGTCAGCGAGCCCCGCGAGGAGGCCGCGCTGCCGGCGGAGGACCGGGTGCCGACAGGCTGAGCCGAGGGCGGCCGGCCGCCGCTCAGAACTCCGGCCGCCCCGGCGTGTCCGGGCCGCGGCCGGAGAGGACCTCGCCGTAGGCCTGCATCAGATCCGGCAGCCGGAGCGTGGCGAGGTCGTCGCGGGTCGGGGTGCCGCGCCAGGTGGAGAGCCGCAGATCGCGGTAGGCGCAGCTCTTCTCGTAGAGGGTGCGCAGAAAGCGGCCGTTGCCCAGCTCGTCGATCCAGCCCTGCTCGACGACATGCCCGCTGATGCTGCACAGCTCGTCGCGGGCCTCCTCGTCCCAGTGGTCGCCGTTCTCCTCGGCCAGCACCTCACCGATGGCGGTCAGCTCCAGCGGCCGGTAGCTGGGGAAGTCGACGCGGCTGGTGAAGCGGGACGACAGCCCCGGGTTGGCGGCCAGCAGCCGGTCCATGCCCTCCGGGTAGCCCGCCAGGATGACCACCAGCCGGTCGCGGTTGTCCTCGGCCCGCTTGAGCAGCACCTGCAGCGCCTCGTCGCCGTAGGCGTCGCCCTTGCTGTAGCCGGAGTTGGACAGGCTGTACGCCTCGTCGACGAACAGCACCCCGCCCAGCGCCGAGTCGATCAGCTCATTGGCCTTCACCGCGGTCTGGCCGAGGAACTCACCGACCAGATCCGACCGCTGGGCCTCCACGAGATGGTCGCCGCCGAGGAGCCCCAGGGCGTAGAAGACCCGCCCCAATATGCGGGCCACGGTGGTCTTGCCGGTGCCGGACGGGCCGGAGAACACGAAGTGCCGCTTGGGCGGCTGCACCGGCAGCCCCTGGCTCGCCCGCAGCCGCGCCATCCGCAGCTGGGCCGACAGCGCCCGCACCTGCCGCTTGACCGGCTCCATGCCGACCATCCGCTCCAGCTCCGCCAGCGCCTTCTCCAGCAGTACCGGGTCGGCGGGCCCGGCGGGCAGCCGTTCCGCGCCGCGCGGCACCGGGGCCGTCGCCTTGATGCGGGCCGCCGCGTCGCCCCCGGCGGGCGGGCCGCCGCCCTCACCGCCGTCCGGCCCGTCCGCCTCGCCGGTCACCAGCAGCTCCCGGCCGTCGACCGGGTCGAGCGGGGCCGGCGGGTCCGGATCGCCGCCGGCCCCTTGACCGAGGCCCGCTGCGGAGACCGTCGCGAGATCGGCTCCCTCGTCCAGGCCGTCCCCCTCCGCGATGGCGGCGAGTCGCGCCGCGGTGTCCATGAACGCCGGGTCGACCCGGTGCACGGCGCGGTAGAGGGGGAGCGCCGCGGCGCTGCGGCCGGTGCCCTCGTGGGCGCGGGCGAGCCAGTAGCGCAGCTCCTTGCGCTGCGGCTGCTCGCTGCGGCAGCGCATCAGCGCGGCCGCCAGCAGCGGCTCGGCCTGCCCGTACATCTCCAGCCGGACCCGCGCCATGCCGCCGAACAGCCCCGCCTCGATGCCCAGCACCGGATCGGCGAGCAGCGGCTCGGTGTGCCGTACGAGCTGGTCCCAGTCCTTGACGAGGTAGGCGCGGCAGGCGTGCAGAAAGCGGACCTGGGGGTCGGTGTCGACGGGCGGGCAGCCGGCCAGCGCCTGGTCCAGCTCGGCGACATGGCGGCCGTCGAGCCAGTGGGAGGCGTGGGCGAGCAGCAGATCGCGGCCGGTCTCCAGCACCGGCTGGACCCACCAGCCCAGCCAGTACCAGGAGTTGAGGGTGCGTCGGTGGCGGGCCCGCATCTCACCGAAGCGGTCGCGGTGCCGGTGCATCCGCAGCAGCGCGAGGGAGGTGTCCGCGCGCAGTGCGTGCAGGCCGAGCCAGGCGTCGGCCATCGCCGGATCGAGCCGTACCGCGGCCCGGAACTCCTCCTCGGCCTGCGGATAGGCGCCCACGGTGTAGGCGTCGACCGCGCGCAGCCAGGCGAGCTCGGCCGGGGCGGGCGAACCCTGAGTGCCGAAATCCATCCCGTCCCCCCACAAAGCGTCCCCCGCGCGGCACCGGGCGAGTGCCCGGCCGCGGCTCCCTAACCGGCATACGGCGGACGGGAGTTGACCGTATCCGCGCACACCTCGGGCCCAGGCAGGAGGTGGCACGGACTCGCATGGTACCTGCGGGATCGGTGCACGCCGAAGAGGGCGGTGCGGGACAAGAACGCACGGCGGGGCGCGAGGTGACGGCGCGAAGAATGCGGTGACCCTGGGTGAGGGAGAGAGGCTCCCGACCGGCGGCGCGAGCGGCATTTGGACAGAACGAAGCCCCCGATCACGGGGGAACAACCGGGGGCTTCGCATCTGTGGGCGGTCCGTTGAACCGCACATTGAGAACGTAAGTCCTGTACGCCCCCCAGGTCAAGCCGAGTTGAGGTACTCGGCGGGACCCTGTCGGCGGTGCCGGGCGGGTCGGCCGCGGTCGGCTACGGAGGGTGAAATAGGGGGCCGTTCAGGGTGTTCCGGAAGGTCCCACCACTACCTCGTACCCCATCTGCCCCTGGTGGACCAGGAAATCGGCGTACGGGCGCGAAGCATCCGCCGCGAAGTGCGCGCGCTCCGCCGGAATCCAGCCACTCCAGAACCCGGAGAGCCCCGGCCCGTCGCGGAGTTGACCCCTTTCCCAGGAGTCCTCGCGCGTCAGTTCCATCCACAGCAGGCACGTCAGGAACGGCCGCAGCGCCCGCCGTCCCGCGCCCACGCCCTCGACCAGCACCAGCGGTGCGGGCGCCAGCGCACGCTCCTCCGTGAACTCCCCGCGCACCCAGTCGTAGACGCCGTAGTGCGCCGTCTCGCCCCGGGACAGCGGCCCGAGGATCTGGGCGCCGAACCGCTCACTCCAGGCGAACAGTTCCTCATGGGTGGCGAGATCGTCGGTGTGCACCACCGGCACCCCGCCCAGCGCGTCGGCCAGCCGGTCCGCGAACGTGCTCTTGCCCGACCCCGCGTGCCCGTCCACCGCGACCAGCCGCACCGGACCGCAGGAGGGCGGTGCGGCGTGCAGCCGGGCGGCGAGCGGGGCGAGGCCATGGTCCATCGCGCCAGCGTACGCCGCCGCTGCACACCGCTCCGGCGCCACTGGTCCACACCAATATTTGTGCCGCGACGCGCCCCGCACCGCCTTCCGCAGCTCGCCCGGAAGGGCAATAGTTGAGCCACTGCCCCGCCGCCCGTCACCCGCCCGCCGCCCAGCCGACCTCTCCCACCCGCACCTCTGCATCCCACTGGGGGACACTCCATGACCAGCTCCGCACCCCGGCGCACCGTCCTGGCAGCCGCACTCGCCGCCGCGGCGGGCGCCGCCACCCCCGCGGCGCAGGCCGCCGACCCCGCCCGTACGCCCCCCGCGTCCCCGGCCCCCACCGCCCCGGAGGCCGCCGCGCGCCGACCGAAGAGCCTCGTGGACTATCACGCCTGGACCACCACCGCCGACTGGAACGCGGGCCGCGCCCGGGGGACCGGCCCCGCACACGGCTCCCGGCCGGGCATCCGCCTCGTCCACCCGGCCGGCACCGTCGACTACAAGGACCCGCACACCGGCCGGACCACCGCCTGGGAGTACGCCGTCTGGACCTCCCCGGCACACCCCCTCAAGGTCCCGGCCACCGAGGCCGTCGCCTCCTGGAACGCCCACACCCCGGCCGGCACGTGGATCGCCGTCGAACTGCGCGGCACCTACTCCGACGGCGGCCGCACCCCCTGGTACGTCATGGGCCGCTGGACCGCCGGCGACGGCGACGCCGACATCCGGCGCACCTCCGTCGACGACCAGAAGGACGGCCGCAGCAGCATCTCGACCGACACCTTCGCCATCGACACCCCCGCGAGCGGCCTCCGCCTGACCTCGTACGAGCTGCGCGTCACCCTCCACCGCAGGCCCGGCACCGCCCTCACCCCCACCGTCTGGCGGCTCGGCGCCATGGGCTCGGACCTCCCCGACCGCTTCGAGGTGCCCGCATCGAAGCCCGGCCAGGTCGGCCGCGAGCTGGCCGTCCCGCACTACTCGCAGGAGATCCACAAGGGCCAGTACCCCGAGTACGACAACGGGGGCGAGGCCTGGTGCAGCCCCACCTCCTCCCAGATGATCATCGAGTCCTGGGGCCGCGCGCCCACCAAGGAGCAGCTGTCCTGGGTCAACCCCGACTACGCCGACCCCCAGGTCTGCCACGCCGCCCGCCACACCTTCGACCACCAGTACGAGGGCTGCGGCAACTGGCCCTTCAACGCCGCCTACGCCGCCACCTACCGGGACATGCAGGCCCTCGTCACCCGCCTCACCTCCCTCACGGACCTCGAACGCCTCATCCACGCGGGCATCCCCGTCATCACCTCCCAGTCCTTCCTCAAGACCGAACTCGACGGCGCGGGCTACGGCACCGCCGGCCACCTGATGACCGTCGTCGGCTTCACCAAGTCCGGCGACATCATCGCCAACGACCCGGCCTCACCCGACAACGCCTCGGTCCGACGTGTGTACAAGCGCCGGCAGTTCGAGAACATTTGGCTGCGCACCAAGCGCCACGATGCAAACGGCCAGGTCAGGAGCGGTTCGGGAGGTGTCTGTTACCTCTACTTCCCGGCTAAGCCAGCACCAACTCAGCACCGGGTACTCGCGGAGCTGGGAATCCGCTGAGCATGTGCACCCCGAAGGTGGCCTCGATGACCTGACGGCAGCGGTCACTGCCGTCGAGGGTGAGGTGGCCGTACCGGTCCACCGTGATCTTGATGGAGCTGTGGCCCATCCAACGGGACACCTCGTGGATGGGCACGCTGTTGCTCAGGGTTACGGTGGCCCATTTGTGTCGGAGGTAGTGCGGGTTGTAGTCGGGAAGCCCGAGGCGTTTCAGTGCTCGGTCCCAGGACTTACGAAAAAGGTCGGGGTAGATCATGCCTCCGGCCTGATTCCGAATGGGCAGCCGTTCGGCAAGCGGCTCCAGGGTGGCGGGGGCCGGTATGTCGCGCCATTCGCCCTCTTTCCGATGCTTCAAGGGAGCGTAGAGGGCAACGTACTTACCTGAGGAATTCTTAATACGCACAACCTGCCGCCGGCAACGCAACGTGCCCTCGAAGATGTCCTCTGGAAAGACTCCCAGCGCCTCTCCGATACGCAATCCGCAGCACGCCATGAGCCACACAGCAGGCTCCAGGCGTGGACCAATCTCTTTGGCCAGGGCTGAGATCTCATCGAAGCTGGGAAGCGCCCTCTCATCCACTTGCATGATGGGGTTGGCCGGCTTCTCAGCCTGCTTGACCGGATTCTCACGGATCCTTTTGTGGCGAACTGCGTGAGAGAACATCCCTGACAGAGCAATGCGGCGGGAATCTATCGTGTTGGGCATCGCGCCCTGCCGGCGCCAGAGCGCGTACAGCTCCTCCACGTCGGCCGCGGTGACCTGGGAGATGGTCTTCTTCCCCAGCTGCGGGAGGACGTGTAGACGCATGATGCGCTCGTAGGACTCCTCCGTGCCGGCAGCCATGGGCTTCAGAGTGAGCCAGTCGGCCGCGTAGCGCCGCACCGACACCTTGCCGGCAGCAGGGTCGACGTAGCTGTTCTCCCGCTTGTCGTTCTCCATCTTGGTGGCGAAATCCACCGCATCCTTCTTGCGGTCGAACGACTTCTCGCGCTGCCGAGCGCTACGTCCACCGGGCTCCCGGTACCGTACGAGCCATCGCTTGCCGAGAACGCCGGCTCCCTTGTCCACGACCGTCGCCAAAACCGCACCAATCACTTCGAGAATTTCCGGCGGGTCTTCCCGCTGGGTGTGCTGTTGTAGCTCGAATTTCCGGCCGCGCCAAATGTGGGCTCGGATGGATAATTTGGCTACGGCGCGAGGTGGGGCGGGCCTTGAGGGCCCGTGGCTCCGAGATGCGTCGTCGGAGGTCTTCCGAAAGGGGCCATGGCGGCATGGAGGGGCAAAGCGTCGATCATCGCTGGGCCTACCTGCGGCCTGAGGTGGCGATGCGGATCCAGCAACAGCGCTGCCAGGACGGACATCACGTGGGTCGGATGGTTCTTCGGGCTGCTGCCGACGGGGCCGCTCGGAGCCGCGCTGACGCTGCCAGAGTCCTTCAGTGGCCGCGCGACCATCTCCCGCGTAGCACGGAAGGAGAGCCTTCTGTCAACTGACACAGAGGAACTGGGTTCGCACGTAGGTTCGCGTTGCCCATGTTGCGCGGCAACACAGCGCCAACGGCATGGGGCGTCAGGGCTGTGAGCTGCATAAAGGGCGGGTGCCACACGTGGGTGACCGTGGGCAGCGAACAACTTCGATGCTCTGCCCGGGCGTTCCCGGCATGCAACGGTGCTGTCGCCCTCCATGCTGTGTGCCAACCGTTCGGCAATCGGCTGCACGGGTGAAACCTCCCGCCCTGCGCGGGCGGATGGATGGAGATGCCGTGGATCGGCCCCTGCTATCGCTCAGAACGACGTTGGTGTTCCTGCTGGCTGCGCTCGGTGGGGCGGTCGCGGCGTTGCTGTCCTGGACGGCCGGCGAAGGTGTTCCGCAGAGCGTCCTCGTCGGGCTCGCTGCAGCAGGCGCGGCGGTGTCGTTCTTCAACCGGCTCATCGTCGCCGAGTCCGAACGAGGCCAGGCTGAGGCGGTCCCGCACGGTGAGGGGACGGAGCGTGGGTGAATTGCGGCCGCTGGGGAGTGATCTTCCGGAGGAGTCGCGGGCCCTTGCCCAGGCACTCCGGGAGCTGTTCGAGGGCCTGGAGGTGTCGGTGCGTCGCTATGCGGCTCGGCGCCGCCGTGACCCCGGTACGCTCTCGCGCTACCTCAACGGCACGCGGTTACCTCCGTGGAGAGTCGTCACCGATCTGCTCGCCGACCTCGCCGAGCATCGAGGCACTGCGGTGACGAGTGACGCTGTGGAACTCGTGCGCGAGCTCTACAGGTCTGCGGTCGACGCTTCTTCGATGCCGAAGCATGCGGTGGAGGTCTTGGAGGAGCAGCTTGCCGATGCAGACCGGGTCTCCCGGCGCTCCAGCGTACGCGGAGACGTGTTGGGCGATGCTCTGCTGGACCGCACGCACCGCATCGCCGACCTGGAAGTGCGGCTGGGACAGTTGGAGGCAGATTGGAAAGTAGAACGCACCCGAGCCGACCAGCTTGCGGCGGCTCACCCCGACCTTTCCCAGCTGCTGGAAGAGCGTGATGCTCTGCAGAAGCAGGTGTTCCAGCTTGGGGAGGAGCTTCAGACTGTGAGAGAACAGCGCGCGGACGCTGAAGCCCGTTGCGAGCTGCTGGAGCGGCAGCTTGAAGCGATCGAGATGTCGACCGTCGCGCTTCCGACTGCGACAGACACGCGAATGCCCAAGATTCTCGTGGTGGACGATCAGTCCGACAACCTCCTTGCGATGACCGCGGTGCTGGCAACGCTCGACCAGGAGCTCGTTACGGTGAGGTCCGGCCGGGATGCACTCAAAGCTTTACTGGACCACGACGACTTTGCGGTCATCATCTTGGACGTGCAGATGCCGGAGATGGACGGCTACGAGACCGCCGCCCAGATCAAGCGCCGTGCCCGCAACCGCGACGTCCCCATCATCTTCCTCACCGCCATGGGAACCGATCCTGAGCACACCGCCCGGGGGTACGCCGCCGGCGCGGTCGACTACATCAGCAAGCCCTTCGACCCTTGGGCGCTGCGAGCCAAGGTCGCAGTCTTCACTGCGATCTATCTCGAACGTCGCCTGCGCGTCCCATCACCGTGACACCTTGCGTCTGCGCCTCCTCGAGCACCTCCGCGGCTCCGCTCTGGGCTTCCGAGACCTCACCAACTACATCGCTCGGAGCTTGCTGAACCAGGTGGATTCAGACCCCACCTACACCCTCGATTGGGATGAGTCCCTTTACGGGACAAGCCTTAGATGACAACTAAACAGCCCACTCGTGAGTCTCTTAGTCACTCAGAGGGGAGGACTCCGGGCAGACGGCAGACGGCGCGGAGGGTGCCGCACAACCAGAGAGTCTTCCTCGGGATGCGTGCGCTAACCAGCACGGCACGTATCTAAGCACTGTCGGGAGGGGTCGCGAAATGAACAACGCTCAGAAGAAGCGCAAATCCAGCACGCGGAAGTCAGCTCTGCACCGGCTCAAGGTCCCCGATGGACGCGAGGTCGAGCTGCGCGACCTCATCCGTGCCCACTACCTGGAGCGAGACGGCTACAAGCTCCAGGAATTCGCTCGTCCTGGTGTTGAGGGCTTGTTGATCACCGGGGGTATCCCGCGCCCCCGAGCAGACTGGTGCGCCGCAGCCGCAAGCATTACCGGTCTCGAAGTGAACGAGAGCAATCACTCCGCCGCCGGCCTCATCCTCATGCGCACGGCGCGGGGTATGTACGCCCTGAGCTACGGAGTCGGATTCCATATGCTCGACCCGTACTACCGTGATGACGAGTTCGGGCTCGAGTTTGCCATCCGAAGCCTCGACGAAGTCGGCGTCCTGAAGGTCCGCAATCAGATCATGGATGGCCGCGGACGCGTCGACGAATACTCCGTCGCCCGAGGCGAACGCATCGATGGCTTCGGACTCGACCGGTTCGGCACCATCATCCGGAGACTATGCGGATCGGTCAGCGGCATACCATTGACATCCTTGCGTTCGAGGAAGACCCAGCAGGTGAAGATCGAGTGCGCCGAGTCGACCATCAAGCTTCCCCTAGCCACTGATCCCGAGGACTTCCTTAGTGACCTGCGTGCCATCGAAGACATCTGCGTTCGGAAAGAACCGCTGCCGGAACTGGGGTTCGTCGCCCGACTCCATGCGCTGGACAACCAGGGCCGCAAAGCGCAAGAAGCTCAGGCCGCCCTGGAGAAGCTGCTCGTCGATCCTGCCAGCTCGCGACTGACCCTCGGAGTGCCGGAGTCCTGCCAGGAGGCGTTCGGCTCAACCCAAGCCTTTCGCCTTACTAAGGGAACGCGTTCCAAAGAGGTCATGGATCTAGACCTCTTCTCCCTTCTGGATTTCGTACGGGACAAGGGGGAGGGGGACCGGTTGAAGGCGCTTGGTGAAGTGCGAGTGACGATGTACAGCGATGACGACCACCGGACGCCGGCTGGGTCGAGCACCAATGGCCGGGAGTGGATCATCGCCGACGTGGCCGTCAACGGTGAGCGATACTTCTATGGCCACGGTAAGTGGTACGAGGTCGGGGAACGCTTCTTGGAGACCCTCGAAGAGGAGCTTCGGGAACTCTTCGCAAAGACTCCGACCGTCACCCTTCCGGCCTGGCCGAAAGGGCCGCTGGACGCGAATAAGCGGGACACTCACGACGAAGCTTGGTACAACGAGCGCGCGGCCGAGATGACCGATTACGTCCTTTTCGATAAGAAGGGTGTCGTCACCGGCAAGTTCAATGGCGGCGGGCTGGAAATCTGTGACCTCCTTGGCCCGGACAACCAGCTCATCTGCGTCAAGAAGGCGACCACTAGCACTGCACCCCTCAACCATCTATTCGCGCAGGGAGTTGTGGCAGTCGAGACGTTGCGCAGCGACCTGGAAGTCCGAAAAAAGTTCTTGGCGCAGGTCGCCGCCCACACGCCAGACCACCGACTCCTCGACGACTTCGGCACGGTGCGGGTGGTCTTCGCCATCCTCCTCAAGGAAGGCCAGGACATCACGGTGGACTCTCTCTTCGCCTTCGCCCAGGTGTCCCTACTTCAGTCGGTCCGACGTCTGCGGGCGATGAATGCAGAGGTCGAGATCGTCGCCGTTCGGCGGTGATAGCAGGGAACAGCCATACCCGCGAGACCAACCCCGCGGGTGTGGCTGTTCAAGCAGTCAGATGCCGTGCCTCCACGGGCCGGGGATACGGGGCGTCAGTTCCGACTCAGGGCAGGTAGGTCTTCTGCCACTCGATCGAGGTCATTTGCAACGCGGCCTCCGCGAGTGCTTGGGCCGAGGCCGTCTTGAGCTTCGAGATGCTGCTGTCGATCCAGGGCTGCACGTTGGCGCAGCCCTGTTCGCGGTACTCGACGGCCTGAATCAGACATTCAAGTTTATCGGCGTCATGCGCGCAGATCACTTCGAGGGAGTCACCGGTTTCGTACTCCTCGACGATCCGCTGCGCTCCAGCCTTCACCGCCGGGTGCGCGGCTGACACCTGGTCCGCGGTGACCTTCTCGTTGCTCGCGGCTTCGAGGTAGCGCCGGCCGATGTGCGGGATGTCGCTGACGCGGGTCTCCTGGGTGTCATGCCAGAGGCCGAGCAGAGCCGTCTTCGCCGGGTCGGCGCCCTCCATCATCGCGAGCACGGAGCCGATGAGACCGACCCTGAAGCTGTGCTCGGCGATCGTCTCGGGGTCCTTGACGCCGGCGATCCACCAGCCGGACCGCTTGGCCCGCTTCAGCATCCCCATCTCCAGCAGGAAGCCCGCCGTGCCCTTCGCCTGCTCCTGCTCTGTGTCCGCCATGAGATGCGTCCTCCGGTGTGCTACGTGTGATTCTCGTGTAGAACGTAATGCACTGAACTGAGGTCCCGCCTTGATCGCGGCGAAATTCGGTGGTCGCCGAGTAGCTGCTCAATCCGTGCGCTGAGCTGTTTCGTCAGATCAGGAGCGGCTAGAGGCAGCCATCGGTGTGCTGTGAGCAAGGCCCAGAGAGAGTGGATGTAGAGATCCGCGTAGCCGGGCGCCTGGTACAGGCCACTTACGAGGCCGCGGAGCAGCCGAACTGGTTCCCAGTCCGTTGGCCGGCCCCGCATGAAGCCGTCGTTCGGCTGCGGCTCACGGATGGCGCCGAGCCAGTACGCCCAGTAGTTCAGGTTTGCAGTCTCCGCCACGTCGTCATCCACGATCGCACGATCAATGAAGTCGAGAAGGGGCTGATCGTCTCCCAGACGCACGAGGGCTGTTGCTGTTGAGCGTGCTGCGGCCCAGTGCGGTGTCCAGCCTCGGGACGCAGTGAGATCTCTGCGCGCGTGCAAGGCGTGCGCCATCCACGATGTTGCCTCCGGGCTCCGGTCGTAGGAGCAAAGGTAGAGGGCCTGCCGATGTAGGAGAATTCCTTCATCGCCCATTTGAACGGTGGACTCGGCGGTCTCTCTGAGCGTTGCGAAAAACTGGCCCCGTTCGGATGACGGCAGCAGAGGAGCACGAGCGACGGGGCCGCGCCGGGCTTTCGTTGAACGGTCAGCCAGGGCCGGCGGTGTGGTGCCGTTCAGAGCCCAGTTGATCATGTGTGCCGTTTCGCGAGTGTGCACCCAGTCGGCTAGGGGATGTCGCCTGTCGGAAGCGGGAGCGATGGTGGCGCCGATGATCCTGTCGGCGTCCATCGCTGCGTCGAGCAGGCTCAGGACGTTGGTGTCGGCGCCGCAGGCCAACAAGCGTCGCCGCAGGTCGAGTAATGAACCCGCCTTGACGTTGGCGAGTGGCCGGCGGCCTGTCTCCCATCCCTGCCACGTCGCAAGATCAATGCCCATCGCTTCGGCCATGCCGGCCTGAGTGCTGTGTGGATGGCGCACACTTTCTCGGGCGATGCGCAGCACAAACCCCGCGATGGTGCCTGTTGCTGCACGTCCCCGTGCAGCTCCTCTCGCGGCCATGCCGCCCCCTGTGGCCTCTGCTGCTGCCTAACTCGTACCCACAGTCAGTCCTACTCCATCTCCGACGACCGTAGGTTCAAGTCGCGGATTCGACCACTGCCCGCTGAGGCGGGAGATGTTGACGTCGCAGTCGCCGAAGGCCGCACCGAAAGAAGTCGGTGTCGTCGGTGGCTTGGAGGAGAGCTCTTGTACTGAACCCCCGTCAGGCCAGGAAGCTCAACGCCCCTGGGAGGGATGACCCCGTGATTCTGAAAGCCGCCGTGAGACTTACCGCAACAGGTGCGCCGGGCTACCGCGAAACCCTCCCGTGCCGCGCGGACTCGGCAAAACGCGCCCGGCTGCTTGTCGCCGCCGCGCTCGACGCCTGGGGGATAGGGGAGTTGGGTTGCTCCGGGATGCAGATCGTCGCGGAACTCGTGAACAACTCCGTCAACCACACGCGCTCCCGGGACATCCTGGTGGTGATCTCACGGGAGGGTCGAAGGGTGCGAATCCGAGTGGCCGACAAGAGCCGGGATGTCCCGGTATTGCGTCGACCGGAAGACAGCTCCGAGGAGGGGCGCGGCATCCTCCTGGTCGACACCCTGAGTGCGAGCTGGGGCTACGACAGGAAGCCTTGGGGCAAGGTGGTCTGGGCGGAGCTGCGAATGGCCGATGCCTCTTCTCCAGAGGAGCGGTAGGCCTGATGGGGCGACATGCACAGGGCCGCAGCTTCTCCCTCATGCCCTTCGACGGCCCCTCCTTTCGCGGTGCCGTCGTCGAGCTGAGCACGCGCCGGCCGTGTCGAGCCTGGAGCCACCGGGCGCCGGACCGAGAGACGATCGCTGATGCCGCACCCGACGACGGCACGGCAATCCGGCTCCTGGAAGCACTGCGTCGGTGGCAGGCCGAGGAGTCAGACGAGCCCGTTCACATCACGCGCGGCACCATCCGCCAGACGATCGACTATGTGCTGAGCGTTCACTACGACAACGTGGACGATGCCGACACGAAACACACGGTTGCCACCCTGAAGGGCTTCCTCGCTGCCCTCGCCGACGTGGCCGAAGCCCAGCTGGACACGGGACGCATCGTCGTTCGTGAAGTGGTCGCTCGTGCACGGAGGCTGGCTGGGCAGGAGACCCAGCCTTCACGAACTGCCGCACGCCAGACCGCGAGGACGCTGCGCGACGTGCTGGCGCTCCTCGGAGGTCAAGGGTGGGAAAGACCCCGCGAGATTGGCAGGAGTTGAGCCGCAAGCCACCTGCCCCGACCGCAGGACCCTGCCTGTTGCACCTTCCCGGGGGCGAGGCCGCGCGGATATGCCGATGGCCGGACACGGCCGTGATGACCGAAACGTACGTGTGCCCGTAAGACGACTCTGGCGAAACTCCCGCTCGCCAGTTCATTCACCCGGACGGACAGTGCTTCGCCTGGGGAGGTCGCTACCCAGCGGGCGACTCCACAGCGGACCTCACGAGCCGCAGACGCAGTCAGCCTGCGCCACCACTCCGTTTCCCGGCCCACGCCCTGTGAAGCAGCGGGCCGGGAGACGGCTCCAACAAACCGGCGCCGGAGAACGCGGCACCACCCGCCTCTCCGTGTGGGCGCACAAGCACCCCGTGCCGGTACCTCCATCCGCTCCGTGAAGCTCGAAGGTAGGAGACAACCAGTATGACCACGGCACCGAGCACCTTCCGTGTCCCTCTCCCCGATACCTTGGTCGAACTCCTGGGCAAGAGGGTCATCGACCTTCCGATCGTCGAACTCGACCGGGGGCTGCTGCGCGAGGACGTGAGCGCGGCCTGTCAGCGCGTCCTCGCCGAGTCGCCCGAGGCACAGATCGTCGTGCGCCGCTGCCGCAATCTCCTCAACGAACCCCACGGTGACGGTTTCGCCGTCATCGAGGCCGGCGCGCTGCTCGACCGGTACGGGCTGGACGACGGGCAGAAGGCCGCGACCGTGCTGCTGTCCTGGCTTGGCACGCCGCTGCGGGCCTTCGACAAGTGGCCACTGTGGAAGCCCCTGGGCACGAACCTGACCATCGACCCGATGCGCGCAACCGGGTCCGGGTACAACCCGCTGCACATCGACATCGTGAACGCGACCGAGCCGCCGGACTACAGCGCGCTGCTGTGCGTGCGCCCCGACCCGAGGGGCGAGGGGTACAGCATCGTCTCCCGGCTACGTCCGGCCGTGGACCGGCTCAGCGACGGCGAGCGTACTCTCCTCGCGGAGCGGGTGTTCAGCGACGGCGAGTTCTACGACCTGACCGGCGTCGGGAAGGAGTACAACCTGTTCCCCGTCCTCGACGGGCTGCCGGCGCCCGAGGGCTTCGTTCGGTTCACCGCGAAGATGCTGCCGGACATGGACCCCGGCGACCCCCACACCAGTGCCGTGCGAGCCTTGGAGCGGGAGCTGATCGCCGAGCAGAAGAAGTTCCTCCTCGGCTTCGGGGACCTGATCGTCGTCAACCAGCACCTGTCGGTGCACGGCCGCGAGGCCCTGGGCCACGGTCAGGAGAAGGTGCCCGAGGAGCGGCGCCGCCTGCTGTGGCAGATGTTTCTCCGCGCCGCCGGGACGGAGACGCGATGACCGCTGTCGACCTGGGGATGCCGCTGGCCGCGGCGGCCTCCCCGACCGGCTCCGAGCAGCGGCCGAAGATGAACCTGAAGGTCTGGCTGTGCGACCTCACCTACACGCAGCAGGCCGTGTCCGCCGAGACGATGCCGCAGGCCGTCGCCGGCCTGGCGACGCACGCGGCGACCGTCATGGACTTCCAGCGCGTCCCGCAGATCTTCAAGTTCCCCGAGGACCTGGCGACGGCCCTGGAGACCCACGGGGCACCTGACGTGATCGGGTTCTCTCACTACATCTGGAACGCGCACCTGTCGATCGGCTTCGCCCGCGTCATCAAGGAGAAGTTCCCGAAGACCGTCGTCGTCATGGGCGGGCCCCACTACCCGCTGCTGCGCGCCGACCAGGTCCAGTTCTGGCACCAGCGCCTGGCCGGGGCAGTGGACTTCTACGTGGACGGAGAGGGCGAGATCGCGTTCGCTGATCTGCTGCTGCATCTGAACGGCAAGCCGGCCGGCAAAGTCCTCGACACGATCCCGGGCGTGCACTCCCTGTCCCCGGACCGGCGTGCGGTGTTCACGCCCCGGCCGCGCAATCGCATCCGGGACCTGACCGACGTGCCCTCGCCGTACACGGCCGGACTGCTGGACCCGTTCTTCGAGCGTGGCGGCGTTCCGACGATCACGACCACCCGCGGTTGCCCGTTCGGCTGCAACTTCTGCACCGAGGGACAGGACTACTTCTCCAAGGTCGCCAAGCGCCCGCGCGCCGAAGTCGAAGCAGAACTGCACTACATCGGCCGGAGGATGGCGCCGCTCGTCGAGGCGGGCACTGCGCGCAACGAGCTGCTGATCACTGACTCGAACTTCGGGATGTTCCCGGAGGACAAACACACCTGCCAGGTTCTCGCGGAGTGCCAGAAGCTCTACGGCTGGCCGCGGGTCGTCAACGTGACCACTGGCAAGAACCAGCGCGAACGGGTGTTGGACGCCGTCGCCCAGGTGCCGGGAACGATCAGCCTGTCCGGTTCGGTGCAGTCTCTCGACACGGATGTGCTCGCCGCCGTCCAGCGCAAGAACATCTCGGCTGAGAAGATGGTGGAGATCGCCCTCCAGTCGGCGCAGGCCGGAGCGCAGTCGTACAGCGAGGTGATCCTCGCCTTACCGGACGACTCGAAGAGGAAGCACTTCGACACTCTTCGCGGTCTGATGGACGCCCGGTTCGACCGGCTCAACATGTTCCAGCTCACCCTGCTGCCGTCCTCCGAGATGTACGCACCGGCCTACCGGAAACGATGGGGGCTGGGCACGAAATGGCGGGTCATCCCGCGCTGCTTCGGCCGGTACACCGTCCTGGGCAAGGAGGTCCGTGCGGCCGAGGTGGACGAGGTGTGCGTCGAGCTGCCCAACCTGTCGTACGAGGAGTACCGCGAGTGCCGGGTGATGGACCTGCTCCTCGCCTCCCTCTACAACGGCGGCGTGTTCGGCACGATCCTCGCCGTCCTCCGCGCCCATCAGATCTCCCCGATGACGTGGTTGGAGGAGTGCCGCGACCAGCAGCACGGCGAGGAACTGAACCGGGTGCTCAGCGAATTCCTGGCCGAGACGGACGAACAGCTCTGGGACGACCGGCAGGACCTCATGCGGTTCGCCACGGCGAACATCGACCGGTACATCAGCGGGGAGCTGGGCAACAACCTGCTCTACACGTACCGGATGCGGATGATCTCCGAGGCCCTGGAGGACCTGGCCGACGTCGCCGTACGGGCCGCACTCACCGTCCTGCGCCGCACCGGAGCCGCGACCGGCGGGGCCTCACTGGTGGTCCGCATGGTCCGGGAGGGCGCCGCGTACCACCGGCTGAAGCTGTCGCAGGTCTTCACCGCCGCGCCGCCGGCCATTCTGGAACAGGTCGCCGACTTCGACATCGAATGCCTGCTGGAGGACGCACGGGAGGGGCGGGAGTCGCCCGATGCGCGCCGCTACCGGCTGCCGGAGCCGATGAGGCGGAACTTCGTGCTCACCGATCGTCAGAGGGCCACCCTGCGCACTTACGTGGGCGAGATGGGCTCGACAGCGGCCGGGTTCGGATGGCTCCTCACCAAGGTCAGATTGCCTGATATCGTCCGGCAGGTTCGCATGACCGCCGCCGGCTCCGGCTCGTCGGATGCGGAGCCCTCACGATCGGATGCCGTCACGCCGTGACCATCGATGCCCTCGCTGCCCGTTTCGCCTCCTTCCGCCGTCCCTTCAAATTGATGGTGACGGGAGGCGGAACGGGCGGGCACACATACCCTGCCCTGACCGCGGTCCGCGAGATGCAGACCGTCATGCAGAGCCACGGCGCGAGCGTGGAGGTGCTGTGGGTCGGCACCGCCACGGGACTCGAATCCCGCGTCGCCCCCGCCGAGGGCATCCCCTTCGAGACGGTGCCGACCGGGAAGCTCCGCCGGGCCAGCAACCCGCTGAAGATGATCAACGCCGAGAACATGCGGGACATGGGCCGCGTACCCAAAGGCGTGCTGGAGGCCCGCACCATCGCCCGCCGCTTCGAGGCCGATGTGATCCTCTCCACCGGCGGGTACGTCGCGGTGCCGGTCGGGTTCGCAGCCCGCGCCACCAAGACCCCGCTGGTCATCCACGAGCAGACCGTACGGCTCGGCCTCGCCAACCGCGTCCTCGCCCGCTCCGCGACCGCCGTCGCCCTGTCGTCGGAGAACTCGCTGAAGCTCCTGCCGGACTCCGTCGTCGCCTCCGCGGTCGTCACCGGCAACCCGGTCCGGCCCGCCGTCTTCACCGGCGACCCCGCCAAGGCAGTCCCCGCCCTCGGCATGACCGGCTACAACTCCGCCCTCCCCACCGTCTACATCACTGGTGGCGCGCAGGGCAGTGAGCAGATCAACGGCATGATCCGCGAGAACCTGCCGTGGCTGCTGTCCGTGGCCAACGTGATCCACCAATGCGGACCCAACTGGGTGGAAAAATCGAGGCATGCCGCTGCGGGGCTGGCGCCCGAGCTGCGCGCCCGGTACTGGGTCGACGGGTTCGTCGGTCCCGAGCTGCCTGACGTGCTCGCGCTCGCCTCCGTCGTCGTCTCCCGCAGCGGCGCGGGCACGATCTCCGAGCTGACCGCACTGGGCAAACCGTCCGTCCTCGTCCCCCTCGCCTCCTCCGCCGGCAACGAGCAGGAACACAACGCGCTCCACCTCCAACATGCCGGGGCTGCTCTGGCTCTTACGGGGGACGGCGCGAACGCCCCCGCGCTGCGGGCCGCTTTGGAGCCGACGCTGTCCGACCCCGTCAGGCGGGACACGATGGCGCAGGCAGCCCGTGCGATGGGCAAGCCGGACGCGGCATCCCGGCTGGTCGAGGTCCTGCTCAGCGCCGCGCTCAGAACGGACCGCTGAACTAAAGGTTGTTGCAGAACGGCTCTCGTTGGGCATTTTGCTTGTATGGGTGGGGTGTTGCGGGCTGAGCAGTTGTGGGTGGAGACGTTCACGGGCTTGCGGATGAGTGGCTTCGCGGGCTTGTTGAAGGTGGTGCGTGAGCGGGGCGGCAACGGGCCGGGAGGCGGTCGTCCGTGGTGTCTGCCGCTGGCCGACCGTGTACTGCTGGTGGCCGTCTACTACCGCACCAACCTCACGATGCGGCAGCTCGCCCCGCTCTTCGGGATCTCCCCGGCGACCGTCTGTCGGGTCATCCAGCGGCTCGGGCCGCTGCTCGCACTGGCGCCGGCTCCACGACCGGTCGCCGACGTCGAGCGGTTGTGGATCGTGGACGGCACCCTCATCCCGGTCCGCGACCGAACGGTGGGTGCCTCTTCTCGCAACTACCGCTTCTCGGCAAACGTGCAGGTCATCATCGATGCCGATACCCGCCTGGTGATCGCATCGTCCCGTCCGGCACCCGGCAACAAAGCCGACGCCCACGTCTGGAGGGCGTCCGGCCTGCCCGCCCACTGCGAAGGCACCCCCGTCCTTGCCGACGGCGCCTACCTGGGCTGTGGCCTCATCGTCCCGCACCGCAAAAGAGCCAGACGTCCCCTGCTGCGGGCCCAGGAAGAGGACAACGCCGAACACCGACGCGTCCGTGCCCGCGTCGAGCACACCTTCGCCCGCATGAAGAACTGGAAGATCCTCCGCGACTGCCGACAGAAAGGATCTGGTCTCCACCACGCCGTCCAAGCGGTCGCCACCATGCACAATCTCGCCCAAGCGGGATGAAAAGCACAGGTCAAACAACACTCCGACCTGCCCCCACCCACCCTTGTGCAACAACCTTTAGGGTCTGTTGCGAAAGTGCTGGTTCACAGCCACTCGTTGAGGACTGCGACCAGCACGGTTGCTTCGTAGCGGGCGGCGAGCTTGTCGTACCTAGTGGCAACCGCGCGGTGCCGCTTGAGTCAATTGATCCCGCACTCGACCGCGTGCCGATGCTTGTAGTCGGTCTTGTCGAACGTCGGCGGCCGTCCGCCGCGCGAGCCGCGCTTCTGCCGGTTGCGGACGCGGTCCGCAGGGACCGGGATCGTCGCTTTGATACCGCGTCTGCGCAGGTAAGAGCGGTTCTTGTGGGAGTCGTACGCCTTGTCGGCGCGCACTCGATCCGGCCTCTTGCGTGGCCGCCCCGGGCCAAGCCTGGGCACCCGGATCACTTCCAGAACAGGCTCGAACTGAGGGGAATCGCCCCACTGCCCGGCAGCGATCACCACCGACAACGGCTTCTGGCCCTGCTCGACCGCGAGGTGAATCTTGCTGGTCAGTCCGCCCCGGGAGCGTCCGAGTCCGTGGTCGGCCGGCTCGAAGGTGATCCCACCAGGCGGTTCCTTCTGGAGATCCCCCTTTTAGCCGCCCCAGCGGCGTGCTGGTGGGCACGGCAGACCGTGGAGTCGACGTTCACGTCCCAGGTGATCAAGCCGTTCGTGTCGGCCTCGGCCTGGAGCTGCGCGACGATCCGAGCCCACGTCCCGTCTCGCTGCCAGCGTCGGAACAGGTCATAGACCCGGTCCCATGGCCCGTAACGTTCCGGAACATCACGCCAGGGAGCACCGGTGCGGGTCCGCCACCGTATGCCGTCTATCAGCTGTCGCCGCGTCCACACCTGCGGACGGCCCGACTTGATGCCCCGCGGCAGCAGCGGCTCAAGCCGGGCCCACTGGCCGTTCGTCAGATCCCCACGCCCCACAAGACATGATCATCACGAACAAGATCAACTTTCGCAACAGGCCCTAGGGCCCCGTGCGTTACGCGGATCGATCCCGGCCTATCGGACAGTCGCGGCATCCTGCCCTCAGGCCCGCCGCAGGACCCACCAAGTGCTCGACGGGGGCGGCGCCCGTCGCCGCCCCAATCCGGTACCTCCGGGCGTGGGCGATCAGCGCGACGAACCCCGCTCGTAGCCTAAGCCCCTTGTGCGCTGAATATGGGAGGTGGCGGGCCGCTTAGGGCGGCAGACCTCGGAATGCCGGGACGGGGCGCTGCGGTCAGCCGCTCTAGGCCGACCGGATCAGCGCTTCGTATAGCGAGCGACGAAGGCCCGTTCCGTCCCGGAGAGGCGCCGCGGAGACCCCATGTCGAGGTTATAGGCGACAATCTTGGTGGTGGCTTCGACATACAGTTGCTCGGCATCCCTGATCTCATAGGCGAGCTCAAAGGTGGCGGCGGAAGCCTTCGTGACCCAAACATGCACATCGACGGGTTCGGGCTTGTAGAGCAGTGGAGTGCGGTAGTCGATGACGGTTCGGCTCACGACGAAGGCGTTTGCGCGGCGCCCTGCTTCGTTCGTGGCGACCGCTTCTTGGAACATGCGTGTGCGGGCTTCCTCCATGTAACTGAGGAATTGCGCGTTGTTGACGTGACCGTAGGCATCAGCGTCGCTCCAGCGCAGCGGGCAGGCATAGGTGTACTGGTGCACGGGATCGGAACTTTCTTCAGACTTCAGAATGGAAGAGCAGGCATAGCCCATCACGGCAGGAGATTCCGTCAGGGCCGGAACACCTTCCCCCATCGGGCCTTTGCCGGGGAATCACGAGACGAGTTCGGCTTGGACTTTGTGGGCTATGCCTTGGGGAGTACGCAGCGCTGGCCTGTGCACGCCCAGGTCTCGTTGGATTTCACGCAAGAGACTTTGCTGCTGGTCGAGTTCGCTGAGGAGCTGTTGGACCCGGTCGGCGGCAGTCTCGGGGGCAGATGGCAAGGCGACCCGCGTGAGCAACTTCAACTCGGCTCGTGCATCTCCGTGTATGGCCGCGGGTGGCACGCGGGCGATCAGAGTAGAAGGTGATACCTGCGAGACGCCCCATTCGCCGGGTGCTTCCTCAACTGCCCAGACCACATTGCGAGTCGATGGCGACAGAGTTAGCTGGGAGGCTGGCCCCACGAGGCGGCTGAGCGCGGGCAGGGGAATTCCGTCCTTGCCGGCCTTGGCCGCGGCCTTCTCTGCGCTGTCGACCACCAAACGCGCAGTGTGGAGGTCCATGTCGCGGAGGCGATCGGCTTCCGCGATGCGCGCTTGGGCGCGGCTGCGTTCATAAACCGTGTTGTGCGTTTCCTCCGCCCACGCGTTGCGTGGGCCACCAAGCGCATCCCGCTGGGCATCCGGTTCCGCTTCCACCCAGGTCATCACAACGAAGCGGCAGTCCGGCATGATCGCCGGGTATGCCACGTGGCTGACGATCTCGATCGTTTTCCAGCCGAGGGTGGGGATGCTGGCGAGGAAGACGTGGCCATCGCGATGCTCGACGAGGTCGGCGTCCGCGTCCCAGATCTTCTGGATCTCGGGGTTCTTCTTAACGTCCGCGATCAGTTCTTGAAGATCAGTGTCGCCGCCGTGGGTGGTCAGCGCGAAGCGCAGCATCCGGATGAACACCGCGGCGTGCTTGTGCCAGTCGTGGTAGGTGGCACGCCCTTCCGGGGTGGTCAGCGCCCACCTGATGATGTTGGCGCGAGGCTCCATGACCCACGGCCACAGCTCAGCCATGGCCTTGTTGTAGGCGAGGATGTTCCAGTTGCGGTCGGATAGGTAGGTCGGCGAGGGCATCTGGCGGTCGATGAGCAGCCTCAGGGCCGGCCCGACCTCGGGTCGGCCGTCAGCGGTCGAGGCTCGCAGGTAGGTGCCGACGTTGTAGAGCAATAGAGCGTGGCGTTCGTCGGCGTCCAGTTTTAGTAGGTCTGCCAAGGCATCGCACTGGGGCTGCGAGAAGCGAGGGGTCGCGCCGCGCTCGATGTTGCGGTACGTGCGCTCACCGATTCCCAGGGCACGCGCTAGGACAATCTGGTTGACGCCGGCGGCCTTCCGCCACCGCTTCAACATCCCGCCGAAGCCCATGTATTGCCCGGCTACTCCGACGGGCGCCACAGATGTGCCCTTTTTGGCAGCCGTGGCGTCCCTTTCGGCCTGCCGACTCGCGGCCATCAGCCTCTCCCTGTCATTGCGTTGGCGTGACAGGAGACACTCGCTTTTGGGCAAGTAAAAGAGGGACAACGCAGCCGTCGTCCCCCGCCCTCAACGTCTCCCCGCTAAGACCATACGCGGTATTTGAGCGATCTTGACCACGTGTGGCGGCAGCCACATACTCGCGAGAATGTGACTGCCAAGTATGGAACTGCGGCTCCCGGTGATCACGCTTTCGATCATCAGTGAACCGGACATCCCACCCTCGCGCTTACGCCTGATCTGTGAAACCGGCAAATGTTTGCCGATTTTCACCGTCACCTTCCGCTGCCGGTCTAGACCAGCCGTGTAGACACCATTCTCGTGCCGCCGAAATTCCCCATCTCCCCTAATCGGCAAGGCGATTGAGCGCTGCGATCCACCCTGGGGGATCGTCTATGTGATCGCGACCTATATGGCCAAAACGGGCATATGGTCTGCTTTGACGGGGCTTCTCGACCTTGGCTTAAATCCTTATGACCAGCCGATTCAACAGAGCGTCGTGGCATCAGACACAGGAGGTCACATGGAGATCGATTTCGGAGTCCTCGATCCAACTCGAACTCTCCAGGCCTCTCCTTTGTAGTCAGTTGTCGCCTCCACTACGAGTTGTGGCGAGTCCGGCAGCTGAGTATGGATCTTGAGACCGCCCTTGCGTATGGTCGTCGGCCCTCGCCGGGTACCTGGCTCAGCGACAGGCGGAAGGTAGGAAATGCACGCGGGGGACATGGTCGGGGCGGTTTCGTCAACCCGCAAACAGTGGCGGCGCCTGGGAGCCGTAAGCCCCGGACGCCGGACGTCAAATGGCACTCCCATCTCGGCGAGGGCTGGAGACTCCCCAATCACTGCACCGGCCGTTTCGGGATTCCTGAAAAAGATCGTCCGGCAGATGGCGATTCCGGTGCATCGGCATCTCATTTCCAACGACTGGATCTTGCGCGGGTGCCCGCCTATGTTGCTGGTCCCCGCACAAGCGGATCATCGGCGACAGGCCAAGAGGGGAGGGGTGATGTACGCACGTGGGCCGTGATGTCCGCCGGGGTGAATGAGACCGGCGCCCGGGAGCTACCAACTCCCAGGCGCCGGGCGGGCACCCCGAGGAGTACCCATTCACATCTCGCGGGCGGCGGGGCCTTTTTGCACGAGACCCGTCGCACCGCATCTCCTACGAATAACGGAGTATCGCATGCTCGCCATGCCGAGCGGCACCCCGGCATGTCCGGAAGATGACCGTCAGCACCGCCTCGCCGCCCAGCTCACCGACATGATCCCGGGCGCGGCCACCATCCGGGTCAGCCTCAACGACCCTCAGCAGTCGTGGCCCCACCCGCACGCCATCGTCAAGGACGAGACCCGGGCGACGCTGAAGGTGGGCCGGAACACGGCCAGGGTCGCAGCCCGCTGGATCCTGCGGGTCTGGCCGGAGGCGGACTGGACACGGCCGCATACCTTCGACCTCGCCGACGCGACCCTCACGCGTAGCGACCTGATCGCCGCCGGTCGGGGCCGCTGACATGGCGCGGATACGAACCATCAAGCCGGAGGCATTCGTCTCCGAGTCGCTCGCCGAAGTGAGCGTCGAGGCAGAGCGCACCTTCTTCGGACTGCTCACTCAGGCCGACGATCACGGCCGCCACCGTGACAACGCCGCAATCATCGCCGGGTTGCTCTGGCCGCTGCGCGCCGAGCACACCTCGGTCCACGTCGAGGATGACCTTCACCAGCTCGCGACTGCTGGCCTGATCTGCCGGTACACCGGCTGCGACGGCCGCCGCTACCTCCACATCGTGACCTGGTCCGCGCACCAGAAGATCGACAAGCCGAGCCAGTCCCGCCTGCCGTCCTGCCCGCAGCACCACGGTGCCGGCCGGTGCGGCCCCTGCAAGGGGACCTGCGCCCAGCTGGTCGAGGAGTCGCCCACCCCTCCCCGAGGGCTCGCCGAGGCTTCGCCGAACGCTCCCCGAACCCTCGATCTGCCCGCGCAGCCCGCCGCGACACCTCGCGGCCACGCCGACCACGCGCCCGCTACCCAGCAGGACGCCTTCGACGGCGCGGCCGACGCCCCTAGCGGCGCAACCTCGAAAAGCGCAGGTCAGAACGCTCTCGCCGAGGGCTCTCCGAGCCTTCCCCGAAGCCTCGGGGAAGGCTCGGCGCCTGGATCTAGGATCTTGGATCCTGGATCCTCTGTACCTACGGGGCGCACAGCGCCCGCAGCCACCGTCTCGGCCAACCAGCTCATCGGCGAGTACACCGCTGCCTGCGACCAGCGCCCGCCCAACGACGTGCTCGGGCACCTCGGGCGGATCACCAAGAAGCTCCTGGGCGAGGGCATCGCCCCCGACCACATCCGGGCCGGACTGCAGAACTTCGCGGCCAATCCCAAGCACCCGAGCGTGCTGACCAGCATGGTCAACGAAGCCATGAACGCACGCCCCGGTGGTTTGGCGCGGCCGGGATCCCGGCTTAACGTGCCCGCTCACCAGGCGTGGACCAACCCGGTCGACGCTGCCGCCGCCTACGCCGAGGAACTGTGATGCGCACCCGTCACCGCGAACCGCAGCTCCTCGGCAGCGAGGGCACCCTGGACCGCATGGCCCGGATTCTGGCCGCGCGCAACATCGACCCGGCCGCCGTCGCCGCGGTGGTCGACGAGCCCGAGCCGTTCTCCCCGCTGGACACCCTGTCGGCCGGGGTGCCTCCGCGCTACCGGGCCGCCGTCGCCGACCACCCGCAGGTCCTGGCCTGGGCCCGGGAGGTTACCGAGGCGGCCGTCGCCCCCAGCCGGGGAGCCCGGCGGCAGGTCACCAACGGTCCTAGCCTGCTGATGGCCGGGGTCGTCGGCGCCGGCAAGACGCATCAGGCGTACGGCGCGGTCCGGCTGCTGGCACAGAGAGGGATCGGCGTGCGCTGGCGCGCGACCACCGCCGCCGACCTGTACGCAGACCTGCGCCCCCGGCCCGGGGTCGACAGCGAGAGGGCGCTGGCCGCCGTCAGCCGGTGCCCGCTGCTGATCATCGACGACCTCGGCGCGGCCAAGCCCTCCGAGTGGGTCGAGGAAGTGACCTACCGGCTGATCAACCGCCGGTACAACCTCGAACTCCCAACGCTGATCACCACCAATCTCAGCATCAGGGACTTCCGGGCCTACCTCGGCGACCGCGTCGCCTCCCGACTCGCGCAGATGACCACCCGCGTCGAGTTCGAGCCGGTCGACCGCAGACGCTTCCGCGCCGCCGCCTGACCTTCCGCAGGCCGACCTCGCGCTTGGCGCGCCGCCCGTCTCCCTCTCACGACCCACCGCCTCCTCCGCCGACGCCCTGCGCGCGGAGAGCGATCGGAGCACCCCGCATGACCACCACGACGATCACCCCTGCCCGCCACCGGTCGCTCGGCGACCAAACCTGGCAGGACGACGCCGTCTGCCAGAGCACCGAGTACAACCCGGTGGACCCCGACCTCTTCTTCCCGGAGCCCGACGAGACCGACAAGATCGCGGCCGCGAAGGCGCTGTGCGGGCAGTGCCCGGTGCGCCGCACCTGCCTGGACGCCGCGCTCGAAGGCGGTAACGCCCACGGCATCCGGGGCGGCATGACCGAGGAGGAACGTGAGCCGCTGCACGAGAAGCTCGCCAACCGGCTCGACTACAGCCGCGTCAACGACACGATCGCCGGGCGGGACGTTCACCTCACCCAGGCCGAGCGCCGCGCGGTCATCTACGCCGCCTTCCGCCACGGGGTGACCGAGCAGCGTCTGGCCTGGCTGCTGAAGGTCACCGAGGAGCACGCCCAGAAGAAGTACCGCGAGCTTCGCCGGGCCCTGCGTAACCGCAACCTGGAACAGAACACGGAAACCCCGGCCCTCCAAGCCACTGGCGAGCGCCTGGGTCGCGATGACTTCGGGACGGCGGCATGAGCACCGCGAGCGCACCCAAGGCGGCGCACATCACCAACTGGGACCGCGCGGTCATCATCGCCCTGGGCAGCGTAGGGAGCGCCCAGTCCTGGGATGCCCTTCAGCAGATGGCCGTCGCCATCCACGTCCGAGGTTTTCTGACCTACCTCTTTCCGCTGGTGATCGACGGGTTCATCGCGTACGGCATCCGGGCCCTCGTGGTCCTGCGCGACGCGCCGCTGCGGTCCCGGCTCTACGTCTGGATGCTCGTCGGCACGGCCACCGCCGCCAGCATCTGGGCCAACGCGCTGCACGCGGTTCGGCTCAACGAGGAAGCGGTCACGGACACCGGGCTCCGCCTCGGAGACACCGTGGTCGCGGTGCTGTCCACGATCGCCCCGCTCGCACTGGCCGGAGCGGTCCACCTCTACCTCCTCATCGCCCGAGGGCCGGTCAAGGACAGTGACCGCGAGGACCACGGTCAGGCCGGTCACCTCGGTCAGGCGGGCAAGCCCGCCGGCATCGCGGTCACCCGGGCCGACCGGGTCGACCAGCAGCCGGAGCCCGGTCAGGTCACGGCCGGGCAGCCGGTCACTGCCCTGACCGACCGGCCGCGTCCGTCCCTGGGCAAGCAGACTCCCACCCCTCGGTCACTGACTGGGGACAGCGTCCCGGTGGACAGCAGCAACCCGGTCACCGGTCACCACGGTCAGCCGCACGAGCCCGCTGACCTGCCCGGACAGCCGGACACCGCGCCGCCGGTCACTGACCGCGCGGACGGCACCGAGCCGGTCACCGGCCACCAGGACAGCCCCTCGCCGGTCACCGAACGGCCGGTCACTCAGCCGCCGGTCGCTGACCGGGACGCCCGGACAACCGGTGACCGGCGCTCTGACCCGGACACCGAGGAGCTGCTGGAAATCGCCCGATCAGCGGTCAGGGCCGAGGACAAGCTGACCCGCAAGGTGGTCGCCCAGGCGATCCGCGGTCAGCAGATCCCCCTGTCCAGCGACACCCTGACCGCCCTGATGGCCCAGCTCCGCGAGCAGCACGGGCAGCCGGTCACGTCCGCCCGGACCTGACCGGACACCACGGAGCGGGTGACCGAGCCGGACACCTCGGCCGGTCACCCGCCCCGGACACACACCCCCACGCACTGGCGAAACGAAGCGGAGAACCCACCCATGCGCACCCGCCCGATCACACCTGCCGAGGTCGATTCCTGGCTGACCGTCCTGCACCAGCGCGGCCACCTCCACCGCGCCCAGTCCGGCCCCGACACCACCTGGACCGTCCAACGAGAGCGCCACAGCCGCCCCTGGACCCTGCGCCACCCGGTCCTGGCCATGGACTGGATCGAGGACCTCGTCCGCGAAATCCAGCAGCAGGACCCGGAGACGAGCCGGTGACAACCGCCAACGACCCGGTGGTTACCCCGGCCGGACAGCACCGTGAGCCCACGACGGCTCCTGGCGGAGCAAGTTGTCGCATACGACGGTCCTACGGCCCGTCGCACGCACTTGCCCCCGCCCAGGAGGGCGGCGGAAGTCCGGTTGGTCCCCGAGCGAGGGCGCACGGGGACCAACCGGGCAACCGGCACCAGGGGGCGCCGGTCACCGGGGGAGAAGCCGACCGCGTCGACCACCGCGAGCAGCCGAGCCCGAGCACGCCCGCGTTCCCTGACCGCACACCGCGCCGCCGCAGCCGCAACCCGAGCGAGCGCACCCGCAAGACGACCACCCGCCTGTCCGACACCGAGCACGCCGAGATCGTCACCGCTGCCGTGCAACGCGGTGTCACCGTTGCCCGATTCCTCGCAGCTACCGGCCTCGCCGCCGCCCGCGGTTCCACCTCCCTGCACTCCAACGAGCAGCTCGACGCCGCCATCGACGAGCTGGCCACCCTGCGCACCGCCCTGGCCCGGGTCGGCAACAACATCAACCAGATCGCCTTCGTCTACAACGCCGGGGGGCAGCCCCGTCCCGGCCAACTCGATTACGCCCTCGCGGCCTTGACCCGTCTGCTGTCCCGCATCGACGACACGGCCAACACCCTGGTGAAGAAGCGACTCTGATGGTCCCCAAGATCCGCCGAGGCGGGCGCACCCACGGCCTGCTCGTCTACCTCTACGGCCCCGGCAAACGCGACGAACACATCGACCCGCACCTCGTCGGGAGCTGGGACGGCTTCGCCCCCGACCCCGGCCGCGACACCAGCCTCGACCCGGACCCCAAGGCCACCCTCGCCCGCCTCACCGCCGCCCTCGACCTGCGCGTCAAGCAGGCAGGCGACCGCGCACCCGCCAAGCACGTGTGGCACTGCTCAGTCCGCACCGACCCCGGCGACCGCATGCTGACCGACGCCGAATGGAACACCGTCGCCCAACGCCTGGTCGCGGCGACCGGGATCGCCCCCGAAGGCGACCCGGACGGCTGCCGCTGGATCGCCGTACGCCACGCGGACGACCACATCCACATCCTGGCCACCCTGGTCCGAGGCGACCTGCGCCGCCCCCGGATGAACTACGACTTCAAGAAGGCCCAGGCCGAATGCCGCCGCATCGAGAAGGAGTGGGGACTGCGCCGCCTCAATCCGGGCGACGGCACCGGCTCCAAGGCACCCACCAGCGCCGAGCGCTTCAAGGCCGAGCGCACCGGGCGCCCTGAGCCCTCGCGCGAGACGTTGCGCGAAGCCGTCCGTCAGGCTCTCGCCGGAGCGGCTACCGAAGAGGAGTTCTTCACGCGGCTGCGCGAGGCCGGGCTGCGCGTGAGGGTACGGACCGCCCCGTCCGGCGATGCCATCGGCTACAACGTGGCACTCCCTGGCGACCGCAACCGCGATGGTGAACCGGTCTGGTTCCCCGGCTCCAAGCTGGCACCCGACCTGTCCCTGCCGAAGATCCGCCTTCGCCTCGCCAACGACACGGTCGACCTGACGATGTCGGCCGCCACCAGTGGCCGATCGCATTGGTCCCCGCCCGCCCGGGAGCGACGCAGCGCCGCCGGCATCGCCGAGCACGCTGCCATCCTGCTCGACAGCGACGACGACAACGCCGCAGCTCACCTCGTGGGGGTCGGAGAACTCCTGGATGCGGTCGCCCAGACCTCCCCGGCCGCCACCCGCGCCGAGCTGGCTGCCGCCGCCCGAGAATTCGAGCGGGCCACCCGCAGTCACGTCCGAGCGGAGCGCGCCGACACCCGCGCGATCCGCTCGGCCGCCCGGGGCATCATCCAGGCCGGCGGCGCACTCGGCCGTGGCGAAGACGGCGGCACCACCGCCATGCTCGTCTCGACCCTGGTCCTGGTCACCCTCGCCGCCGCCCGCTGGCACTCCGCCCGCGGACACGCCCAGCAGGCCCACGCCTCCCGCCAGACCGCCGAGCGCTTGCGAACCGCCTACCGCCAGGCCGCCGCCACACCCATGCGAGCACTGCACGACCAAGGCCGCGCCCTCCCCGAAGCCGTACGCCGAACCCACGAGGCCACTATCCGCGCAGCACTGCCGCAGCAGGGGCTACGAGCCGACGGCACGACGAAGACCGACGCCCTGGCCGCCACCATGGCCCAGGCCGAACAGGCGGGCCACGACCCCGAGGCGCTCCTACAGCGGGCCATCGACATGCGCGAACTTGAGACCGCCGAGGACGTGAACGACGTCCTGGTCTGGCGCCTGCGCCGCCTCGCCCAGCTCCCCGCACACCCGGGAGAAGTGACTCCTCAGCCGCAGGCCGGAGCCCGTCAGCCCGAGACCTCGACCAACGACCACACCCGCAACCGGACGGCCCCCACGGCGGCAGCTCGACCCGCCGACCCGCGCACCCGACCCCCGCGCCGCTGACCACTGACCGGCAGGCCGGTCACCACGAAACCCCCTGGACAGCCGCTTCCCCGGCTGTTACGGATGAACCAGAAGGACTCAACCGGGAGATGACGCTCGTGCTCAGAACCACCGACCGCACCGCAGAGCCGGCGCCCGTGCCGCCCACCCTCCCGGCCGGCACCGACCCCCTGCTGCAACTCGAATACGAGATGCAGCAGCCCAGCGGTCCCGGCGCCACACGCTGCCTCGGCCACCCGGCCGAGCTGGCCCTGCGCGGGATCCCCGTACGGTGCTCGGCCTGCCGCGCCCGACGAGACTGGCTGCTCATCAACCACGGCCGCAACGTCTGGATCGTCTGCCGCTGCAACAACCAGTGGCTCGAACCCGAGATCAGCCGCACCGACTTCAACGCACTGATCGCCATCCCGGACAGGAAGACCTACCCCAGCCTCGAAGAGGGCCTCGCCGCGCTCGGCTTCGACGGGGCCTTCGCCGGCACCTACCTGCAGTGACGAGCGGTATGCACTACTCGTTCTGGCGTATGACCTCGTCTGCGAGTATCGGACTCCTCGGCACGACTTTGACCACCCTCGGGGCAGGCTTGTTGAGTACCTCGTGGATCTCGTGATGCAGGTCGGCCCACATCGCGGGTAGATCATCAAAGGCCGGTCCTGTTTCCGGGAAGGCGGTGGGGACTGGCCTGTTCAAGAGCTTACAGGCGTGCCTCACGGTCACGTAAAAAATCTGATCGGCCAGTTTCGTCACCTCGCTCGGTGACGCCGCGGCGAAGTAGAGGCGTGCGTAACTAGCCTCCGTGGCTGTGTCGCCGATACCTTGAAAGTTCCGCTGGAGTTCGCTGGTTGTGGCGCCTCGCTGCTTCGCTCCCCGAAACGCAAGAGCGCCGGTGAGCCACATCTCAATGAATACGCGGAACTTTTGGTAGGCCGCCAGAAAGTCCGCGTGATAGGGATGCGCAGCGAGAGCGTATGGAGAAAATGGGCTCAGGTTCGCCTTGTACTGGACCATGGCCAAGCGGTCGATATGTCCTCGATCGAAGAGCGTATGGCAGGTCGGACAGAGGGCGATCAGATTCTCGAACTCGTGCCGCTTAACTTTGGCCCAGGGGCGAATGTGGGCAATCTCGATGACGGGAACGCGGCAGACCGGTATGGCACAGCGATGGCCGGCTTCGACACGGACTCGCCGATCTAACTCGCTAGGAATTGCAGGACGGTTGGCGGGCATGGTCACCATGCTAGAGCGGTCCACCGACAGCAGTCGCCTGCTGTCGGCTCGAACGTACCTCCGCCACCCAGGCGGCAGGGCGAGATGTCCCAACCCACTGCCAGGATCGCCGCTCCCCACCTCCACCGAACAGCACACCTCGCCGCGCACTCTAGTGTCACGGGAAAGCTGATGTGCGAGGAATGCGACATGTCAGGAATGAGTGCCCTCTGTCGATATGGCGACCAGCGCCCATACCATGGTCGAAAGCCCACATTAGCGCTGCCAGGGATTCGGAACTGGCTGTAGCGACCAGAATGCCACCGTGCACGTGGCGTCCGTACCAGCCCCGGGCCTTCACCGCGCGGTGGTGGACGAGGGTCGAGTCTGACCCTGCAAGCCAAGGCCCTGCGGCATTTGCTCAGCGCCCGATTTCGCGGAGCTGATGTTCGACGATGGAGAGGACCAGCGGCGTGGCGGAGATCTGGAAGTACTCCCGTCCTCGCACTGGCTTCACACCCTCGTCGGTGAGGGCGAAGCGTATGAAGGTTTCCAAGTTGGGTGCGAAGTCGCCGGGAAGGTCGCGGGCGACAAGCACCTGTGTCGTGTACCCGTCCGCGGCGTGGGCTCGCAGGCGGGGGCGTGGGTCACCGGAGGTGATTCCGAACTTCACACGTTCCGCGTCCTGCACGACGTAGAACACGTCCCACACCTTGCCGGCGCATCGTCGGCAGATGCCTTGCCCCTGCTTGACGCCGCTGGGGATGGTCTTGCCCTGGTGACCAGCACGGCAGATCAGCCGATGCTCAACTCCGTCTCCTCGCCATGCCGGCTCGACGACGGTCCCGCCGAGTTCTTCCACCCGCGCCTTGAACCACGCCCAACATGCGTCGGGATCAATGCCGACGCACTTGAGGCATCGGCCGGTGCCGCTGCGCATGTTGTTCGGCGTGGGTGTGAAGGGGTGGCCGTTCTTACAGATGACGCGGTGCTGTGCTGCCTTCCCCAGCCATTTCGTCTCGACGACGGTCCCACCGAGTTCATCCACCCGGGCCTTGAACGCTGCCCATGCTGTGGCTGGATCATTCCCAGAGCACACTGAACAGATGCCCCCACCACTGCGCACGTAGCCGGGCCGGGGCTTGCTGGGGTGGCCGTTCCTGCAAATCACTCGGTGACGCTTGTCCTTCCCCAGCCACTTCGGCTCGACGACTGTCCCGCCGAGCTCTTCCACCCGAGCTTTGAAGGCTGCCCACGCCGTAGCCGGATCGCTACCGGAGCAAGGTCGGCACATACCCTGGCCTCGTTGCACGGCGTTCGGAATCGCTGTCGTCTCGTGCCCCTTCGGGCAGCGAATCTGGTGCCTTGCCGCGCTGCTTAGCCACTTTGGCTCCAGCACTTCACCGCCCAGAGCTTCTATTCGGGCCTTGAACTGCGCCCATGCCTTCGTCGGAGAACCCCCCATAGGATCACTCTTCCAGAGATCCGCCTCCACAGCAGCCGTTTCGGGGGAACGAGCCGGTCTGGTTGTGCCCGTTGCACTCGGCAGCCGGAGTCAGGCTTCCCGGCCTCAAGAGTATGGGGAATACAGCACAGACGGAATGAGTGATCTCCGCCGGTATAGGGCAGCTCGCTCCGCTCCATGCACCAGCAGTGAAGACTGCTTGCGTAGCATGCTGTCGGCCTTCCCGGACATGTCCGGGAAGGCCGACAGGACGCGATGAAAGGGCAGCAGTGCAGCGGATCGGCCTCTACTACCCGTATGTACACTTCCGTAAAGAGCAGTGGATCAAGGCTGCCGCCCTCTATTGGCGGGGCCTTGCCCGAGTCGTTCCGCCGGGGTTTCCCGTCGCCGATCCGGACCTGGTCAAGGCCCTGCGCGACGAGCTGGACTTTGTCACCGACGTGGACCCCAGGGAAGCCGCAGCCGCTGTCGCCCCTGCCTTCCTCAAGGCTGTCGAGGACCACGGTGCCGAATTGAGGCAGCGGTTTCTGGCAACCGTCGACACTCGGCCTTTCCGCGCGCATCTGAACCATCGGCCTGAGGAGTTGATGGGACAACGCACCATCAACGCGGAGCCGACCTCACCTGACGACTTGCGAACGCTTCCGCGCGACGAACGCCCCCTCGCCGGCCTCTATCCGCACGAGGTAGACCCACGGCTTGCGGACGCCCTTCGCGGCACCGGTCTCGCTGTGCGAGCTATGCGGTCGCGCATTGCCAGATCCTCGGACGTAACGTGGCTGGCCATGGACCCGGCCCTGGCCTGGATCTATAAGTGCGTGCTCACGGAGGAGCTGGCCCGCCGTACGCGGTACGCGCCGATCACCGATCAGGTGGCGGCCCACAGCGCAACGGACGGCTGGGACAGCGATCGGATTGCTGCTGCCATGTTGGGCGAGCCGCCTCAGCCGGCAGGCTCAGATGAGACGACACGGCTCGGGCTGATGGCCGTGCAATGCGTCCTTCCGGACGGTCTGCGGTCGGTGCCGGTGGCGAAGATCATCCAACTGCGGAAGGATCACCGAGCGGAATTCAACGCCTTCACACAAGCGGTCGACGAGGCGGCGGCGGCCCTGCGAGAGGAAGTCGCTGGCATCGAAGACCGCGCGGCATTCGAACACCACCTTCGGATGAAGTTCGACGACAGCATCGCCGCGCATCTTGAGGAGCTGCGCAAGGCCATGAGCAGCCTTAACCTCAAGACCTTCTACGGCGCGCTGAGCTACAAGGTCGAAGTACCCGCTCTCGCCGCTGTGGCGAGTGGCTGGGCAGGTAACGTGCCGATCACCGTAGGAAGCATCGCGGTCGCTGCCGCGACCCTGCGCCAAGCCGCTGTGGAGGAACGCGACACAAAGCTCAGTGGCTCTCCAGTCAGCTACTTGCTCAGGGTGGAGCGGAACCTGAAGCCGACCACACTGGTGCGGCGAGTCGCGCGAACGCTGGGCCGAGCTGCGGGCTCTGGAATCTAGTCGCGATCAACCGCGATTGCTGTGCTTGGGCAGCTCGCCCCGGAAATGGCAGCCGGGGCACTCGTCCTCACCCTGGATATGCCCCTCGTACCAGCCGTGGACGGCCGCGTGCAGGATCGCCTCCTCCACCGTGGCGTCCCCGCTGTCGACCGCTGCTATGGCGTTGCCGACGACTACCTTGAGCGCGGCGTTGTCGGGCGAGGGAAAAGGCGGGGACGGCATTGGCGAGTCGGTCATGACCTGAGCCTAGGGGGGCAAGGAGCCGTCATTCAGTGGAATCGGCGTTCGAGGGAAGCTCGCCGGACCTGGTCAAGCGGTGGACGCTGAGGCGGACTGCGGCAGAGCGAAGCCCAAGCTCGTTGGAGAGGGCGTCGACGGACGTCTGGGGTGCTTCTCGTAGCCGGTGGAGGACGGCGCGGTCGTTGGCGGCGTCCTGGGACCGGCTGATCCGGTAGGCGCCGATGGCACCGGCTGCGATGACGAACAGGGCGATGCTGCAGGTGCCGTAACTGTGGTGGACAGCGGCTGCTATGGCGGTGACCGCTCCGGGGGCGGTGACCAGGGAGGAACCGACGAGGAACTTGTTCATGACGCTCCATGTCCGGAAGGCGCCGGTGAGGCGGGGGGAGCCGATTCGCTGTGCAGGTCACTGCGGAAGCCCCGGCCGACCGGTTTCCAGCCGTTGAACGTGGCCGGCTTCCAGCGGGGCCGGTCCGGGACGGTGGTGTCGTCGGGCGCGGGCAGGGTGCCTCGGCTCTTGCGGTTGCGGGCGGCGCTGACGCTGATGCCCAGGTGGGCGGCGACCTCCGGGTACCCCCAGAGCTGCTGGTCGTCGGCCATCGTGTCCTCCTCGTTCGTCGGGATGAGCGTACGCAACGCGGCCGGGCGTACGGCAAGGCCGCCCCTGCCGGATCGGCGCGGGGCGGCCTTGTGCGGTTTCGGTCAGACCTGGGCGAGGCGGTTCGAGAGGTCGAGGGCGGCGGTCGCAACCGCGAGGGCGGCGCTCAGACCGAGCACCTCGTGGAGGGTCGGGCGGACCAGGCGCGGCCAGTCGTCCGGGGCGGCAGGCCAGGAGGCGAGATGCACCTCGGCGGTGGCCAGCCCCAGGTGGGCGGTGACGTCCCACCCTGCGAGGGAGGCGGGCTCCCAGCGCAGGCGAATGCGGCCAAGGGCGATTCTCGGGGATTCGGGGGCGAGCCAGGTGACGTCGAGCGGTCCGTCGGGCCGGGCGGAGACGCGCTGGACCAGCGCGCCGCGTACCCCGTTCGGCATGGGGCGCACGGCGAGGCCGTGCAGCGGACGGACGTGGGACGGGCAGGGTCGAGACGAGATAGGAGCCTCCGGAGCTGTGGGTCAGGCCCAGACGAGGGCGTCGCTGACCGGGGTCGGGAGGTAGTCCTCCTGGCCGTCCTCGGCGATGAACGCCTTGCCGTCCCGGACGACCACCTCGGTCCCCACGTAGTGGGCGAAGGGGAAGTCGGGGTTGATGGCGAGGCGAATCGGAAGGCTGGGGTCGAGGTCCTGGAGCTGGCGGAGCAGGTGGCTGACGGTCAGGTGAAGGGGCATGGGAATCTCCGAGAGTGGTGCGGGACGGCGGGGCCGGTGATGTCAGGGACGGTTGAGGCGCAGCAGGTCGCGGACGGCCTTCGGCCCCTCGTTGTTGTGGGTGGCGAGGTGCCGCTTGCGGCTCTCGTTGACGTAGCCCTTGCCGGATTGCTTCATCTCCCAGTCGCCGCACGAGCAGATGGCCTGCGTGTAGGCGCGGCCGGGGCAGTCGGCGTGGAGCGGCTTGCCGGAGCTTGTGTGCTTGTGGTGCGCCGGGCAGAGACTGTGGTCGGCGTGGTGGTTGGTGAGCGGGGCGCGGAAGGGCATGGTCAAGCTCCTCGTGGGTGGGGTGGGGAGATCGGTCGGCCGGGTCGACGACTACCGGGTGTGCGCGATCCTTCAGAGGTCGCGCTGCCACTGGCGTCGTTCGGCATGACGGGCGGCACGGCGGCGCAGGGTTTTGGCGCGGCGGCCGTGCTGACCGGGGAGGTAGAAGCAGGTGCAGCGTCGGGCGTAGGCGCACTTGCGGCGGTAGCCGGGGCGGGTGGCCAGGAGCATGCGCACGGTCGGACGCCTCCCGGAGTCAGCCGGTGAGTCGGTAGGAACGACCGCTCTCCGAGAGCACCAGGCCATCGGCGATGAGGCGTTGAAGCGAGCTGCCGACCCGGTCCATGTGCAGGCCGGTAGCAGCGCAGATCTGGGGGAGAGACGAGCCGGGGTTGCCCGCAAGGTGGGTGACGACCCGGGTATCGCGACGACGCAGGTAGTCCTGGAAGCTGCCCGTGGTGTACGCCAACGCCACCCCGCAGTAGGCCATGGTGAGGCCGTGCCACACCGTGCCGGATCCGGTGACAGCGTCATAGGCGCCGAACGCGCCGGCGCTCAGGCCGCCGATCCAGTTCGTGATCTGGACCAGGTCGTCGGAGTAGATGGTCATATGCGGTGCGCGCCCTTTCGGAAAGAGGGGGAGGTGGGCCGGTCCGACGAGGTCGGGGTCCGAACGAGGGCCGGTGAACGGGGCGGGCCGCCACGAGCCCGCCCAGTGGTTCAGCGGTAGGAGTGAGCGACCAGGGCCGCGATGAACCCGGCGACGCCTTCGGAGGGCGTGTGCATGCCGAACTCCTGCGCCCACGGGTCGCCGTCGGTGGGCTGAACCCGGATGTGCCAGACGATGTTGCGTGTCCAGGCGGTGGGGTCCTCGGGGAGCCAGCCGACGTAGACCCGGCCGTCCGGGCTCGTCGCGTGGATGTTGGCCTCCGGGGTGTCGACGAGTGCCCAGCCGAGGTTGTCGAGGAGGTCGAGCACCGGGCTGGCGCAGTGGTCGGAGGAGAGCCAGTGGCGGTCTTCCACGGCGGGGCGGACGACGGCGGGAAGGAGGGTGGCGGAGGCGTTCATGGTTGCACGGTCCCTTCGTTGACCTGCGGTTTTTCCCAACACCCGTACGTTGACATGCAGTGTCCCGAAGTACGTAGTCCGTTCCCGGGAAGTGGCGTCTGCCGTGGGCGAACTGGCGGCCGTCAGTAGATCGCCGGTGCCCGGGAATGGATCGGCGGGCGTGGTTGTCCTAACCGGGTTGCGGCAACGGGCCGTACGGAACCGAAGGGGGAGCACGAGTGGCGGAGCCGAGCGGACACTGGGACGGCGCCGGGCTGGAACGCAAGATCCTTGCCGCCGGGCGGCGGTGGACGGTGGGCGACATCGCGATGGTCGACGACGGCCAGTGGGCCGTCGGTGCGCAGTCCGACGGACGGCGGGAAGAGGGCGTGGTGGAGGACCGGATCGCGCAGGGGCGTCGCGTCGAATTGACGGTGCAGGAGTTGGCCCGCGCGGTGAACTCCCGCATCGGGGACGCCCACCGCGACGGCGAACCCACCTAACCGGACCGCTCAGCGGTGCGGCCCCCGTCCGGCCCCGGGCGGGCCGACAGCGGCCGAAGGAACAGGCTGATCGGGCAACTGGCCCAGGGCGCGTGGAGAGTGCCCGGAGCGGGCAACAGCGGCCTGGGCCAGCCGAACGGCAGGCGCCCGGTCCGCAGTCGCGGCGGCTTCACGGGCCTCCAGCACGTGGCCGAGCGCCTGCCGGAACGCACGGCACTCGGCTTGGGCGACGCGAAGGTCCGCCGCTGAGCTGGTGAGGCGCTCCAGGTCAGGTCGTAGAAGGCCGGCACGTGACCGGGCCGGGTCAGGGCGTGCAGCCGGTCCTGGTGGACGGCCACCGCGTTGTCGGTGACGACCAGGGCCGAGCGAAGGTGCAGGGCCGCGCGCAGGAGCGGGTCGTCACCGGGGCTGCGGACAGCGAGGGACTCCAGAGCGTCGATCGGACGGCCCCAGGCTTTCTCGATCACGGCGGTGGCCTGGTCGAGTGCGGTGGCATCGGGCATGGCGGAACTCCCGTATTCGGAGGTGCTGTTCGATCGGGCGAGGTCCCGGAGGGGCCGGGGAGGGAGTCAGCGACTGCGGCGCGGAGCCGACGGACTGAGCAGCGGCCTGGCCACGGCAGCCGGCACGGGGCTGCGTGCCCCGGACCGTGTCGAAGTCGCGGTGCGACTGCGGGCGGCCATGACGCGGAGGTCGGCGGCAGTCCGCGGGGCGCGTGCGGCACGGTGGACGGCCTGAGTGACAGCGGTGCGCCGCACGTCGAGCGGCGTCGGAGCGCGGGAGACCAAGGACTCGGCGGCCGGCGCAGCCGGGGCAGCCGGGGTCAGCGTGACCAGGTGCTCCATCCGTCGGTCGATCTGGTGCCGTTCACGGATCACCGGGGCCGAATCCGCCATGACGGCCGCGGTCGCGGCGACCAGATGGGACGGGGTGCCGCTGGTGAACACCGCTTCCGCCCGAGTGCCCCAGCCCGGTGGACCGGCCCACAGGGTGACCGCCTCGTCATCCGGGCCGTAGCTGCGCTTGTCGATTACGGCGCCGGCCTGGCCGTCGGGGGCGACGATCTCGACCGTGCCAGGCTTGGCAGGGACGCCGCGTTTCCAGCCGGCATCGGTCAGCGGCCGAACGGCGTCTTCCCAGTAGCTCGACGGGTTCGCAAGGAAACGTCCGTTGCTGTCGTAGGCGTCGGCCTCGGCGTAGTCGTGGGCCAGGGCAGTGGTGAGGCCGGCGACGATCTCGGCCGGGGTGACGTGGTTGAAGGTGGCCGTCCAGCGCGTTGCCGAGGCGGCCTCCGTGGCCGCGCTGATCCTCCACAGCTCGAAGTCATCACCGAACCATCCGACCCTGATCCGCTGGTCGGGCGAGGTGACGAGGAGCTGACACGGCCCATCGTCGAGGTAGTGGTGCGGCCAATGGGCAACCGGGGCGAAGCCGGCGTCACCGGTCCCGTTGGAACCGGCCAGGTACATGGGACTGACCACCACCTCCTCGTAGAGGCGCGGGTCATCAGGGGTGTGCATGTCGAAGCTCCGGGGCGTGGGGGAGAACGCGCCCGCGTGCAGCGGAACAGACTGCTGGACTGCACGCGGGCGCCGGCCGACGAGGAGAGGCGGCTGGCTCTCGGCGTCATGACGGTCACCGACCCCGACTCGGGGCTGACCGGGCGGTCACGGCCGTCGGCACCCGCGGTTGCGGCTGCGGGGCATGGCTGAAGAGGTCGCTCGACGCGGCAGCGCTCCGGCGCATGGCCGCCGCTGTCCGGCCACTGTCCGACCCCAGCGGGTCGCTGGCGTGGGGCCGTGTGGCCGCTGCGACGGGCACCGGAGTCGACGAGTTCCTCCGTGCAGCGGTGGGGTTGCTCCAGTGCGAGACGGCCGCGTAGACGGGGCCCAGCGCACGCCCGGCATCGGTCAGGACGTAGGGAGCGCCGTAGCGTGGGCCTGTGCGGGCAACCAAGCCGTCGGCCTGAAGTCGCTTGAGTCGGTCCCGGGTGAGGGCGTTGTCCAGACCGGCCTCCTCCGCGATGTGGACGAGTCGCATCGGGCCGCCCGAGTCGAGGAGCTGGATCACGGCGGTCGAATGCCGAAGATGCAGACGCCGCACGGCGTCCTCGACCCGTTCGGCTCCAGCCGCCTTGCCGAGCGACAGGTGGGCCAGGGACCAGTCCGACAAGGCGCGGTGCACCGGAGCCAGCGACTCGCCGAGTGCGCTGAGCTGATACGGCGCCCCGTGGCGGTAGCCGGCGCGGGTGACCAGCCCGTCCGTGTGCATCGTGGCCAGCCGCTTGGCGACGAGCTGCTCGCTGATGAAGGGGAGCCCGGCGGCGACATCGCGCACACGCATGGGATGGCCCTGCTGCGCCAGGGTCTGCGCCGACCAAGTGGTCCACTTCGGCGCTATCAGGGCCAGCGCGTCCTCGACGCGCTGAGCATCGACCGAACCGATGGAGCGGGCCGAGGGATGCTTGAGGGTCGGCATGGGGTGAACTCCGATATGAGGGAAGCGGGTTAGGTCTGGATGGCGCCGGGCCCCTTGGGGTTCACCCGGCGGCCTCCACCCGGGCGAGCAGGGAGCGGACCAGGGTGGGCAGGTTGTCCGGGCCGTCGCCGATCCAGGCATGCTCGGATGCCGCGCCGCGGATGTACGCGGCGTCTTCGAGCAGGCCGTTGGAGATCTCCATGCAGGCGTCGGTGATCCGGGAGGCGGCGAGCAGTGACTCGGAGAGCACCTTGACGTAGTCGCCCGGTGTGAGGCCGGCGGCCTCGGCGGCGGTGCGGATCGCGGCTACCTCCAGCGCGCTGAAGGCGAAGTCGAACTCGCCGTCCTGCTCGGCACCGCCGGGTGCGGCGGTGTCCGGGGCCTGGGGCTCGGTGGGGATGCCCGCGCGTGTGCAGATCTGGCCGACTGTGGTGGTCAGCTCGGCGAGGGATTCGGTGAGCCATCCCAGTGCGGCGGCGTAGGAGGCCAGGGTGAACAGGCCCACCGGTGTGGCGGGACGCGGCTCGATCAACCCTTCGAGCTGGTCAGCGAGTTCGCAGGACACCTTGGGCCCGGCGGACAGCGCACCCAGTAGGGGGTGCAGGTAGGAGCGGTTGGCGGCCGTCGGGTACTCGGTGGTGAGAATGGCGGAGACGCTCTGCGCGGCGTCGGTGAGAAGGTCCGCCAGTTCGGTACGGGGCAGAGGGGTGCGTTCGGCGGTCATCGCTGGGCGGCCTTTCGGGAGGCAGCGGCCGCGGGCCGGGCTGCTTCTGGAGGAGTTACTGGGGTATTCGCCGACCGGTCGGCCGCGAGGGAAGAGCGGGACCGGGCAGCCTGCACCCGAGCCTCGGTGGCGGAGATCGTCTCGGTGTCCTGCTGCTGGCCGGTGCGGAGGTGGGCCGAGCGGTAGACCGCGTAGTCCTGCCGGCTTCCGGCGGCAACGAGATAGATCTCCCGCTTGTGGTCCGAGGCCGGCGGAGCCGCGCGGAACTGGATGACCATCCGGTAGGACACGGTGGGGTCGACGTAGACCTTGTGGAAGCCGGCGAGACGGCCCTTCAGCGGCAGACAGTCGTCACTGCCGTGGACCAGGTTCTGCAACTCCAGCAGCGCCAAGTCACGTATCCCGTCCGGAAGTTCCCGCAGGTCGGCGATGGCGTCGGGGTGCGCGGCGAAAGCGAAGCGGGCGCGGCTCACAACGGCCTCCCCTGTACCGGACGCTGGACCGGTCCCGCCGGGGCCGTGCGGGGCGCGTCGAGGCCGGCCCCCGGCGTCGCGGAGACACCGGCTGACCGAGCGAGAGCGATGCGGGCGGCGCGGGCCCGGACGACGGCGCCGTCGTGATCGGTGTACTCCGGCGGTTCGGGCAGCGGGCCGCTGCGCTCGTCCAGCCAGGTACGGGCGGCACTGACATCGGCGAAGGCGCCCTCACGCATCGTGTACGTGCCGGCGTCACAGTCCCACTCTTCGTGGAAGACCCGGATCGGCGCCTTTGTGGCACGGGAGTCGCGGGTCAGCGTCCAGGTCTCCCACGGGTTGAAGGTGTAGGTATCGAGGACATCGAGGCGACTGCCCGACTGCCGGATCCGCTGTTCGACCTGAAGCGTGAGGTCGTCATCGGGCTTCAGGCCGTCGTCGCCGGCCAGCGTGATGCGCGCGGGCGGGCAGCCCCGTTCGACCAGCCAGTTCTGCGCGAAGGACACCGTGGCGTGGCGGCTCATCTCGAACGTGAACGTGGACCGGCTGAGATCCCGCGCGACCGCGATCGCGACCAGCTCCGGCTCGCCGGGTGTTCCCCAGACGGCTGACCAGTCGTGGGCGAGGACGAAGCTATGGGGGCCATTGGGAGCGGTGTGGTGCTGCGCGAGCACCCTCAGGTCACCGGCCCGGACCGTCTCCATCGCCTCCTCGGAGGCGTCATCGGCGGGGGTGAGTTCGGCGAGGTCGAAGCCGAAGGCGTCGTTCACGCCGCCACCTCCCCCTGCTCGGGTGCCGGGGTGGCCAGCACGCGATGGTTGGGGCGGGTGGGGCTCGTCGTGCACGCCGCGAAGGGCCCATCGGGGGCACGGAGGTGCACCAGGGCCTGGTCCAGGTGGTCGCGGTGCCAGGTCGACGGACCGGACAGACCGGCCTCGGTATCAGTGAACTGCTGCCAGGCCAGCCAGAGCGCGTGCAGCCGGGCGACGGCCTCGGGGTGCTCGTGCCACTGCGCGCACCACGGACGGCTCGTACTGATCTCCCGGCCGTACACCGGGAGGAAGAGGTGGTTCACCCAGTCGGTGAGAGCGGCGAGTTCGACGGCGTACGCCTCGCCTCCCAGGGCGAGGAGGAACACCGAGGCGGGGCCGTCGGACTGCTTCGCGTCGGCCGCCTCGGCTTCCGGAGCGCCGTCCGTGGCCAGGCTGGCCGCGGGTATGGGGTCGGGCTCGGAGCCGAGGCGGTCGAGGATGACGCCGTGCTGCCTGACCTCGGCCATGGTCTTGGCGAGGGTGCTGGCGAGGTCGTCGAGGTCCTCGTCGTGGACGCGGAACGGCTCGGGGCCGGGGTTGGGGGTGGTCGGGCTGGTGTCGGACATCGGGGCTTGCTCCATCTGTGAGACGGCGACATGCCCCAGAGGATGCGGAGAATTCGTGGTTTGGCCCGGCCGGAAAAATCCGGTAGTGGGGCGCTACACGGCCGTGCAGCGCGGGCACCGCGGGAAGGGCGGTGCCAGCAACTGCACGGCACGTGAAGCCTGTTGGGGGACAACACCGTTGCCGAGCGCGGTGAGCTGAGCTGGTCGTCCGAGCCCGGGGGTGGCGGTGACCCAGCCGTCATCGAGGCCCTGCATCCATTCGACGAAGTCGGCACGGAGCCGACCGCCCGCGTCGGTGGGCTCGGGCGCGGGACGGGTGAGCGTCTCCCATCGGGCGATGGCGGCTGCGTACGCTCCCCATCGCCGCTCTGCTCCCCGGCTCCCGGAGCCGAGTCCGCACAGAGCGGCAGGACCACCGTCGGCAAGGGAGGCCGCCACCCCTTCCCGCAGCCGTGGGCCGCTGTGCCCGTGTCGCTGGCCCGCGGTGTGGGCATCAGTGACGCCGCTGCACTCGGCAGGGTCATGTCCCCGTTGCCGTGCCGCTGGTTGGGCGACCCTTTGATCCCGTCCGACGCTTTCGGGGTCGGCAGGAGGAGCCACTCCACCTCGTCGGCCAGGTTCGGGCCGTGGCCCCCGCTCTTCCTCTTGGCGGGGTGCTGTGAGCCGCCGTTCTTCGCGAGGTTGCTGGTCGGCGTCTTGAGCAGGGTGTCCGGCGGGCCAGGCGGCGAGAAAGGTCCTTTCGCGACGGTGCGGTGCTCCGATATCGGAGGCGCGAAGCACGAGCCACCGTGCGTCGTACCCGAGGTCGGCCAGGGAGCCGAGTACGGCACCGAGTGCCCGCAGAGCAGGCTGACCTGGGGTGTCTCCCAGACACCACGGACAGGGTTCCACGTCGCCAGGGGAACCGGCGGGGGAGGTGAGGAGGCCGCGCACATTCTCGATCACAACCAGGCAGGGGCGGAGGGCTTCGACCGCACGGGCGACGTGCAGCCACAGCCCGGAACCGGTCTGGGAGTTGAGTCCGGCCCGTCGGCCGGCGATTGACCTCGGCGTGCCAGGCCAGCGTGCCGCCGAGGGCGGACTGCACCCCGAGGTCCAGTCCTCCGTACCCCGAGCAGAGGGAGCCGATCAGCGGAGGGCGCGCGATGGTGGTCTCCATGTCACCGGCTCCGAGTGATCCGGTCCGGCCGAGCTGCCGCCGCCGGGGCACTGACGGAAGACGGGGCGGGCGAGGGCGCTGAGGTGGTGGACCGGCTGCGGGCGGCCTGAAGCCGCACGGAGGGCTCCGAAACCGTCGCCGACGCGGCGTGAAGGGATTCGGCGGCGTCGCGCAGGGCCGTGTCCGCCATACCGAGCGCGTTTCCTATCACCAGTGTGGCCACATCTCGTGCACCCCGGGCGTCGGGCTGGTCGCGGAGGTGCTCGGTCTGGTCCAGGAACGAGAGCTGGTGAGCCACTGACCCGAGCGCGGATACCGCCTGGCTGGCAGGTCCCACAGCGGCGACGAAGCTCGTGATCACCCTCGCGCTGTGGGGTGCCTGGGTCTCTGCGTTGGCGCGGAAGAGGACCTGGTCGCCCAGGGTGGTGATCAGCGTTCCGAGCTGGGAGATCTGGCGTGCGACGGTCACGGTGTCGGGCGAGCGGTCGCCGGGTACGGGCAGTTTGCTGCGCTGGGCGTCGAAGGCGAATGCGGTGGCGTGCAGGGCGCGGGCATCGGCCACAGGTGTGTTCTTCACGGTGAATCCCAATGAGGAGGACGAGCGGGGGAAGGGGGTTTCAGCCGTGGCCGCGAGAGGGCGGTCGCACGGCGGTCGAGCTGGGGGTAGAGCCCGATGGGGCCGAGGGCGGCGCAACCGGGCGCGGTGCACTGCGCGCGAGGGCGGCGTGCACCTGCGCAGAAGGGGGCCCGTTCGGCAAAGGAGCCGGGGATATCGGAGCGGGGTGGCTGTTCGCGGACTGCCAGCGGGTGCGCACTTCGTCGAGTGGACCGAGCGCGTGCAGGGCGTGGTTGATGAGCTGCCCGGGGGCCAGAGCCTCGTTCTCCGCCAGCGCTCGGATGGCGCGGGCGGAGGCTGCCGCGGTGCGGGTGACGGAGGAGCGCATCACCTGCTCGCCGAGCCATTCGGCGCTGCCAGGCCCCACGCCGTCGCAGTTGGCGGCGATCTGGTCGCCGGAGAGCGTGCCGTCGGCCAGCAGGCCGCGTCGCTGCGCCTCCCAGAGCAGGGTGATCCGGTCGATGGGCTCGCCCCGGTGGTGCAGTGCGCCGAGGCACCGGTAGACCTCCCCGCGGGCGGGGTCGGCGAAGTCGGCTGGCCGCAGCCAGCCCACCACCTCGTCCATGCCCTTCGGCCGCTCGGCCAGGACGCCGAGAAGGACCTGCTCCTCCTCGACCCCCGTTGCCGAACCGGGCGGCGGGGCGGCGGCCGGACCGGGGGCCGGCGGGGTACCAGGGTCTACCGGGCGTGGTTCGGTGCCCCACCGTCGTGCGAGATCGTTGAGCACGTCGCGCAGCACGTCCGCGCAGCGCACCGCTCCCTCGGCCTCTCCTTGCAGCGCGTCCGCGCGGGCAGCCTGGTGCAGGCGGATCGCGTGCGCGGTGACGCTGCGATGGATCGCGCCCTCCAGCACCATCCGCCCGTACACCGGAGCATGCCCGGGGCGCGGACAGGCGGAGATCAGGGTGTGAGCGTGCGACGCGGTCAACCCTCGGACGTGCCGGCCCGCCTCTGCCACCGCGTCGGTCACCCACGACAGCGGCACAGCGTTCTCGGCCGCCGACGCCGGGTGGCGGTCGGCGTGGAGCTTGCGCATCGCCGAGAACAGGGCCCGGTGCACGGGGCGGTGGAAGTGCTCCGGGGTGAGCCAGCCGAGCTGTCGAAGCTGCCCGGGGTCGAGCAGCGCCGCGCCGAGCACCGCTTGCTCAGCTTCCAGCAGGGGGCTCATCGCCGCCTCCCATCGGGACGGGCCGGAGGCTGGTCCTGCCGGACGGGGCGGCCGGCGACGGCCTGGTCGGCCGCCGCCATCGCGGTGGCGAAGCGGTTCAGCTGGCCGGTGAACACCGGATCCGTGACGGCGACGGAGCCGGACTCGGCGACCAGCCACCACTGGCCGTCGCGCCGGACGGCCGGTGACTGCCCGAGAGGTCCGGAGCGCACCGAGGACGGGAGGGCACCGGACGGGAGGACGCTCATGCCGCCTGCCCGAAGTCGTCACGGGTCTTGGCCTGGGCCCGCTCGGTGATGGCCTTCGTCGCACGGGCCGAGGCCGCACCGATCACCTTGGCGGAGCGCTCCTTGTACCAGGGCTTCAGGTCGAGCATGGCAACCCGGATGCCGGTGGCCAGGAGCAGGGCCTTGCCCTTGGGGAGGGCGCGGATCACATCGGGCGGCAGAATCCGTTCGGTACGCATGCTCACCGTCGTGGACTTGCCGCCCTCGCTCATCGACACCGAGGTGGTCTGGACCTCGTGATCACCGCCCTGCCGGCTGATGCGGTCGGCGAAGTCGGCGTCGTCGACACCGGATCCGACGATCTTGATGGTGGCGGCGGACCAGAGGGCGTCCATCCCGGCATCGCCCCAGCACCGCTGTCCCTGACGGTAGGACTGCAGGATCGTCATCGGGATCACGCCCCGGGAGCCCAAGTGGCTGTAGAGGTCCGGGAGATCGGAGATTTTGCAGACGTTGGCGGCCTCGTCGAGGACGCACAGGGCGGGCGGGTCGAGCCGTCCGCCGGAGCGCTCGGCGACGATCACCGCGGCACGCATCACGGCGTCGGCCGCAGCGGCGATGATCGCGCTCGCGCTGCCGCCGCCGTCCTTGCTGAGCAGGTACAGGGTGTCGCGGGAGGTGGCGAAGCGGGCGGGCTTGAACTCGGGAAGGTCCGGGCTGGGGGTGACCCAGGCAACGATCTCCGGGTCGAGCAGGCAGCTCGCGTACTGCCGCGCGGTCTCGTAGATCCCGTCGCGGGTCTCGGTCGCGCCGGAGACGGTTCCCTGGAGCTGGGCGGCGACTGCTTCGTGGCCGGCCTCGGTGAGCAGGTCGACGGGGGTGCGGTCGGCGGGGGAGGCGAGCCAGGCCGAGACGTCGGTGATCGGCCGCCGGTGGCTGGCGGCAGCCAGGAACAGTGCGCCCAAGGTGTTGGACGCGGCGGTGGACCAGAAGTCGGTGCCGTTCGACTCGTCCACGCTCGCGGCGGCGAAGTGTCCGGCCAGACGCTTTGCCCCGGCCAGGTCGCGGGCGTCGGCCAGGATGTCCCACCACATCTCGCGCCGGTGGTGGGCGATCTGCTGGGGGTCGAGGGCCCAGATCGTGCCGACCTCGGCGCGCGCGTCCACCGTCGCGGTGAAGGCGTCGTTGGCTGCCTTGTTGCTGGTGAGCAGGACCGGGCCGGGCGCGGCGAGGATCGCGGGGATGGCCAGGGTGGAGGTCTTGCCGCTGCGGGGTGCCATGATCGCGACGATCACGTCCTCCCAGGACGCGCGGACCGTGGCCCGCCCCCGGGAGAGGGTGCCGAGCAGGATGCCGCGGTCAGCGGGAGCGACCTCTTTACACTCCCGGCTGCTCAGGGACGGCCGCAGGCTCCGGGCCTTGGCGGTGATCTGCTTGTCCAGCAGCGGGGCGAGATCAGCCTTCGTCGCGAGGCCGTTCTTCGTGCCGCCACGCAGTCGTACCCACAGCACCAGGGCGAGGACGGCGAGGCCGACGGACAGCAGGCCAGGGACGATACGCGCGCCGACCAGCAGGGCCGTCGGGCCCAGGTGCGGCCACAGCGCCGAGGGGCGAAGCAGCACCTCGGTGACCGCAAACGGAGTCCAAGAACCGCTGTCGATGATGGAGTTGGTGATGTTGCCGGTCAGCCAGGCGAGCGATCCGAAGGTGAACGCGAGGCCGAGTATGGCGAAGAGGAGGTAGAGGAGCGCGTCTGACCCGGTGGTGGTCGAGGGCGCGCTGGTACGCGGTGCGGGCATGAGAGTGGTTCCTGAAAGTGAGCGCAAGCGATGGACGGGGGCGGGGCGCGCTCGGATCTCGTACCGTTCATGGGTCTACTCCTGGGGCTCGAAGGAAACGATTCAGCGAGGTCGGCCGGCGGGGCGCGACACGGGCGGAGGCGACGCGGGCGGAGGCGGCGCAGCGGCCGGCGGGCTGCCGGTCGACGGCGTTGAACCGGCGTGCGGTGAGGACGAACGGGCGGCTCGCTGCCGGTCCGCTTCGGGACTGCGAACGGACGACGGTGGGGGGATCGCTTCGGCGCCGAGGACGTCGTCGAGCAGCTCCCGGGTCCGCAGGACGTTGACCCTCTCGTGGTGCCTGGGGTCGGTGCGCTCGGCAGGACACGCGGCGATCCCGTCCACCGCGACCTCCAACTGCTCCTGGACGTCCCGGAGCATGCCGTAGGCGGCGGCCAGCCGGGTCCAGGTCTCGAAAGTCGGGTTGTGGTGCGGGTCGTCGAACGTCAGACGGGCACGGGTCCAGTCGGCGGCAGCGGCCACGAGTTCGGTCAGCTCAGGCAAAGCCCCGACCAGCGCCCCGTTGACCTCCTCGACGATCCCGGCCACTTCGTTGGGCGCGGCGTCCTCGGTAAGGCGGGCGATCATCCCGCGGACGGAGTACGGGTCGGCGGACGCACTGGGCAGATGCCGCACCTGCAACGGCTTGTCGGAGCTGGATGCCACGCTGCGGTCGGCGAGCCGGATGTTGTGCTGCATCGCGGAGCCGACGGCCTCGCCGATGCTGGAGTAGTACTCGGGCACGCTTCCTCCTCGTTGAGTGACGTGAACGGCCACGCGGCAGGCCGACGACTGGGGTTGACGAAGATGACCTGGGTCACCGTCGGGGGCCCGAGAAATGCGGTGAGTGTCCGGCCGCGTTGTGCTGCGCCGCTTCGGAGCCGGGCGTCGAGGAGATCTTGGCCTTGGCCGCTGCGGGCGACGTGGCCAGAGCGGCGCCCTGATGATCGGGCAGCTCCGAGGACTGCGTCCGCGCCTCGGTCTGGTCCTGGGACGCGGTGCCTACCCGGCGCAGCTGGGCCTCGGAGCCGACGAGTTCGGATTGTGCGCCCCTGACGTACTCGGAGGCGTAGTCGAAGCGGTAAGCGAGGTCGTATGCCTCATCGTCGTGGTCGTAGATCTGCTCGATCTGCTTGCTCGTCACCTTCAGTGCCTCCCGGACGTGCTCCAGGGCACCGTGCTCGGGGTGAAGAAGACGGTCGACCGCCCGCTGAAGGTCGGCCCCGTTCTCGGCCGCCCTGATCCGGTCCGTGGTCCGCAGGAGTTCCGCCCCGGCGGTATAGGGCCCGAGGGCAGGCGCCGGGGGGCTTATCCGCGCCGCGTCCAGGGAGGACGGGAGGGTGACGTGGTACCGGGCGGCGCGGAGCATGTCGGCCGCGTGGGTGGCGATGGCGACCTTGTCGGCATCCGGGGTGGTGGTGGGAAGGCGATGGCGTCGGCCGTGCCAGTCCGAGATCTGCTGGAAGCCGGCGTGCTTGAGGAGGCTGCCGGAGAGGTCGTCGTTGGCACCCTTTGCCACGACGCTGCCGCTGAACTCGTGGGTGATGATGATCGGAGGGACAGGCACGTTGGTCTCCTGGGGGCTGAGTTTCGGATATGGATCGGTGAGCCGGTGGCCCATCTCGCCAGAGAGGACAAGGGAGGGCGAACAGACCCGGGGGACCGGGCCGTGGGGAAGAGGATCTGCAGAATCCGCGATTTGGCCCGGCCGGAGATCGCTGGTAGATGCCGCCACTCACCCCGGGGCGTCCAGGCCGTGGTCATAGGTGAAGTTCGCGCAGGCGGCACGGGCAAAGTGAGCGTCGTTGTGCAACCGGGCCCAGCGGCCGTCCTGCCGTATGACGGTGGCGACAATGTCGAGCCCGTCCGCCTGGTTGCGCAGGGCCACCCACCGGCAAGCCGCCGGGTCGGCGTCCGGCTCGATGCCCGTGGCGTCGAGGACCTCGCGCGTCAGCTCGAACCAGTCATCGTCGTCGAGTTCCACGTCGGTGGCGTTGCGGATGGAGCAGTGCCAGGTCAGCCGTGGGGACGCGGCGTGGCCAGCCCGCGGCTTCCGCAGCGCGGTCGGCTCGTCGAGCACCGATGCCAGGTCAGGAAGGGCGACGGTCTCCTGGTCGGTCAGCTCCGGGGACCACGCGGTGAGCAGGTAGGGGACGAAGCCTGGATCGGTCCGGTGGAGGCGGCTGAGGAGATCCGTGGTGCTTTCGGTGCGCCGGACTTCGCAGTGCAGGGGGTACTTGGGCATGGGGTATCCAGGTCTCGGGCGTGGAGGGTGGAGCCGGTGTCCCGCCGCAGCGGGACACCGGGCGGTCAGAAGTGGGGGTTCTCGGTCGGCCGGTCGGCCTCGGTGGCGGCCTGGAGCAGCTCGGTGAGGTCGTCGGGCTCGGAGGAGCGCTGGTCGATCCACGACCCGGCGCGGGAGACGGCGCGAGCGGCCTCCTCAATCTCCTCCCACTCCGTCTCACTGATCTCGCCTTCGACGACCAGGGTGGTGTAGGCGGCGGCCAGAACCTGATGGCGACAGCGCACACCCCAGGCGACGGCTCGCTCGGTCCCCTCCAGAGGCGGCATCCGGTACCGCTGCGACCAGGCTTCGGATTCAGCCTGCTCCTCGGCCCGCTTGGCCTCCAGCCAGGCGGCCTTGCCCTGCTCGTCGCCTTCCTTGGAAGCCCGCCAGCATTCGCTGCACGCCTGCTTGGAGAGCCACTCGGCGAAACCCGCGCGACGGTCGGCCGCCCGGTCGGACAGATCGCGTTTGGCTTGGTGGCCGCAGGGTTGGTGGGTGATCTGCCAGATGGTCTTCACGGCCATGGGAACTGCTCCTTACGGGAGTTGGGTGAGCGGGTGCGGGAGAACGCGATGCGCGGGTCGACCGGCCGGGCTGCCGCAGCAGAGGTGGCGGGAGAGGCAACCGGAGCCGTGCCCGGGAGGCCGGCACGGGCGGGGCTGGCGGCGCGCGCGGCGGCACTGAGGGGGGACGCGCGTGCGGTGAAGCCTTGGCCGCGCCCGTGGTTCGCGTTCGTTGCGGGCGTCGGGCGGCGGCGCGTTGCCGCGTCCTGAGCAAGGGTGGGCTGGGCCGCGACCTGGAGACCGGATCGGTGCATCGACACCGTCGCGTTGGCGACCTTCTCCAGGGCGTCGCTGCGGTCGATGGTGACGGGCAGCGTGTAGATGTCCAGGGCCCGGTTGTGCCGCCAGCCGTGCTCCTCCAGGAGCCGACCGCCGAGCGCGCGGGAGCGGTCATCCGTGGCCGCGACGATGCCGAGCTGCGGATGCTCGGCGAACGCGACGTCGGGCTCTATACGCGGGGACCGGTCACGGGCAGGCGCCGCTTCGGCGGCCAGCGTGGGGTCGAACGCGGCATCCACGTCGACCTGGTAGCCGGCCTTGCGCAGCAACGCGACGGCCCGGGAGACGCGCCCCTGTCCATCACGCCGTTGATCGGCCAGTGCGTAGAGCGTCGGGTGATCCGGAACGGGGTGGAAGTCGAACCCCTTCAGCATCCACGCGCTGGCCGCAAGGTGCTTCGGGTTCGCGGCGACGATGCCGTAGTCGGAGTGACGGCCAAAGGCGACATCGGGAAGCGAATCGTGATCGGGGGCGGGCATAGCTGATCCATCCGGTGCTGACTCGTACAGAGGGGCGGTCGAGGGCCGGGATGGTTCTGCTGGTGCGGGACATGGGGGCTCCGAAGGGGACGAGGGCCTGGCGGCAGCGAGGTGGTGCGCGGCCGAAGCCGCTGGCAGGCCGTGAGCTGTCCGGCCGCGTTGAGATGAGGATGCGGGGATCGGCCGGTTTGGCCGCGCCGTAAGTCGGTGATAGGCGCGTCAGCGGGAGCGACCTGGGGCCGTCGGCGCCGGTGCCGGGGGTGCAGCGGGCGAAGCGGGGAGGGCCCCGTGGTTGACGGCGGCGGATCGAGCCAGGGCCACCCGTGCGCGTTCGGTCTGCGAGGGCTGGTCGGAATCCGCCCGGTCCGCCAGGTAGTCGGCAGCTCGAACCAGCGCCGGACCCTGGAAGGACAGCTTGTCCGCGTAACGCCAGCCGTCGGCATTCCGGATCCGCTCCGCTCGGCTCTCGTAGATCTTCCGCGAGCCCGGAAGGGAGGCATCCATGAGCGCCATGATCTGGTCCCACTCGTGCCGGAGCTGGCCTGCTCGCTCCAGCGTGGTGTCGATCCCGCGCAGCCGTCGAAGGTCTTCGCTGACCGGCCCCTCGACGTAGTCGGCACCGCTGGCTGTGGCGCGGACACCGGCCAGCACCTCGGGACCGTGGGCGAGGAAGACCTCGACGTGCTTCCACGCTTCGGCGTCGCGTTGCACCTTGCCGTCCGCGTAGCCCTCCTCATCGATGGGCCAGCCATTGCGGTCGCAGAACGAGGCCGGGAACGCGTCCCAGGGATCGGACGCCCGCTCGATGCCGGCAGCGGCCGAGGCCAGCGTCGGCACGTGCCGCCGCCACACCAGGTGATCGGTGATCGCCGGTGACCGGTCCTCAGCGGGAGAACTGGAAGAAGTGGACATGATCGTTCCTTGTGCTGTGCCGGTCTTCACCGCGCACACGGCAGTGAACGGACGGGGAGTAGCGGCGGAGAGGCAGGGGTCTCGGTTGGAGGACCGACGCAAGCCCCTCGTGTTGAGACGGCCGGCGAGGTACGGGCTGCCGCTGCCGCTCGATGCGAGCGGGAGTGGATCTCGTGGGCCATGCCCTCCCTGACAAGGTGCAGCTCCTCGTCGAGGTCGGCCAGGCGCTCGGCGAGGACGTCCAGCTCGGCGGCGCTGCTGCGGGCGCCGTGAAAGCGGCACCACTCCGAGGCGGTTTCGAGCATCTGGTGCAGCCGGGCCACCGTGCCGAAGTCTCCCGTGACGGCGGTGGAGAACAGCTCGTCGAACTCCTCGGGTCGAGCGGCGGCAAGACGGTCGTTCCAGCAGACGGTCGGGACGCCGAAGCCTGGACTCACGGCCGAGGTGCGGACTTCTTCGAGCATGCGGCGTTGCGCCCGCGATACAGTGGACGACATGAGGTAACTCACCTTCAATGCAAGCTGGTTGGGTTAGGCGGCCATGCGGGCGTCGGTGTCGAACAGCTTGCGCTCGGCGGGGTGCAGGATGTGCTGTGTGATGAAGCTGCGGCCCGCGACTTTCCACAGGCCCCGGCCCTTGGTCAGGGCGGAGACGGCCTGGGTTTCGACTCCGGTCAGGCCGAGTAGTGCCGTGGCGGCGGTGAGCTGGTCGGGCTCCTGGCGGTAGATGATGCGGGTGGAGCAGTCGGCCAGGAGACCCTCGGCCAGTACCCGGCCGCGCGAGCCGGCGTCGCCCGCCGAGAGCAGGTCCGACAGCCGGTGGATGATCATCAAGTTCGCGATACCGAGGCCCCGGGACAACTTCCACTGGCTCTGCATCCGCTCCAGCAGGCCGACATGCCGCATCAGCCGCCACGCTTCGTCGTAGATCACCCAGCGTCGGCCGCCGTCGGGGTCGGCGAGGGCGGACTCCATCCATGCGCTCGCGCAGGTCATCGCAAGGACCAGTGCGGTGTCGTCGCCACCGCCGCCGAGGCGGGAGAGGTCGATGGACAGCATCGGCGTGGTCGGGTCGAACTCCACGGTGCTCGGGGCGTCGAACATGCCGCTCAAGTCGCCGTGCACCAGCCGGCGCAGGGCGTGCGCGAGGTCCTGAGCGGCGGACCCGAGGTATCCGGTCTGGTCGCCGAGGGCTCGGTCGAGGCGCTCGGGTGAGCCGAGGGCGTGTGCGATGTCGCCGAGCAGCGGCACCGTGCCGCTGGCGTCCGCTTCGGTGACGACCAGGTCGAGGGCGAGGTCCAGGGCGGTGTGCTCCATCGGCTGGAGATCACGCTTGAGCACGGTACGGGCCAGGCCGGCCAGGAGCAGCAGGCGGCGCTTTCGCACTTCCGTCGCCCAGTCGTCCTCACTGACAGAGGCGGGCCGGACCGGGGCGTCCAGCGGGTTCAACCGGCCCGGCAGCCCCGGCCCCAGAGCGATGGTGTGGCCACCGAGGGCCTGAGCCACGGCCGTCCACTCGCCCTTGGGATCGGAAGGGACGTAGATCCGGTAGCCGTGGGCGATTGACCTGGTGGCGATGGACTTCGCCAACGCCGACTTCCCCATGCCGATGATCCCGGCGAGGACCGCGTTGGGATTCGTGAAGCCCTCGATCCGCCCGCTGCTGTACAGCGAGAACGGGTCGAAACAGAATGCGGCCTCCGCGTGGACATCGCGACCGATGAAGACCCCGTCCGCCCCCAGACCGCCCTCGGCCACGAAGGGGTAGGCCCCGGAGGCCGTCGCGGTGGTCATCCGGTGGGCGGGCAAGCGAATCTTGCCGCCCCGGGCGGAGGAGGGGCCCGGACGTCCGGAGGGCGGGTAGGCCGGCCGCAGCTCCGGATCGAAGGCTCCCTCGGTGCGGTGCTTGGGCGGTGTTGCGGCGAGGCGGGCCTGACGGCGGGCCTCGGCGAAACCGACACGGGCGGCCCTTCGCCCGGCGCGGGGTGCCTTGCGGGGGGCGAACAGGGGGGAGGCGCTGGCGCGGGTGCGGGGCATGAACGTTTCTCCAGAATGGAAGGCGGTCAGCGGCGGACGAGGCCGGTGAACGGTGCGTGCAGGTCGGCCGGGGTGGTGCGGCGGCGCACCAGGTGCGCGGTGCGCTGGTGGCGCTGGCAGATGGTCAGCTCCGGCGCCCCTTCGGGGAGACCGGCCTTGCATGCCTCGCGCTCGGGCACCTCGCCGGAGCCTGGCCGGGGTGCCGCGTGGTAGGCGGCGTGGACGTGGTCGGCGGCCTGCCAGATGCGGGTGCGGGCGGCGCGGAGCGGGTCGCCTTCGGCCGGGACGAGCTGCCCGACACGAACGGCATGGGCGTCGAGCAGCCCGTGCAGCGAGACGAGGTGGGAGTGCAGCGAGTCCAGCTCGGCGCGGGTGGTGACGAGGGGGCCGTTCGGGACGTTGAGTGCGCGGTGGAAGTCGAGCGCGGCGGTGGCGAAGGGCACGAAGTCCTCCGCGGTCGGGCTGGCGGTGCGGGACATGAGATGTTCTTTCGGAGGGAGGGCGGCCGGGGTCAGGCGGCGAGGGCGAGCGGCATGGCGGCGGCGGTGAACGCCTCTGCCTGCTGCCAGGTCAGGGGCCGGAGGTCGAGCTGGGCGCCGACGGCGGCGGTCTCCACGACCGCGCAGGCGGAACGCAGTTCGTCCTCGGAGTCGGCCGAGACCGTCAGCAGGCCAGTCAGGGCAACATCCGCATGGCCCGCGATGAGCTGCCGCTCACGCGACTTGATGTCCTGGTACTCGATCGAGTCCGCCTCCGAGTCGACCTGCCCGCGCCGGGCCCGCTCGGCGGCATCCGCGATCACGCTGGCCTTCTTGCGCTGGACGTCACGCAGCGCGGCGTCCAGCCCCTTCGGCTCGTACGAGAGCGACAGCGTGCGCCGGACCCCGCCGGTGAACAGGAGCTGATGCAGAAAGCCCGCGCTGGTCTCGGTCCTGGGCCAGTTCTCCACCCAGTACGTCTTGTGGACGGCCGTATCCGTCGTGATGTGGTCCGACTTCTCGACGACCACGACGGGGCCGGCAGCGGCGGGCTCGGCCTCGGGGCGACCGGCGGCGGACCAACGATCCAGCGGTGCCAAGGACTTCGGGTCATACGCCGTCCGCACGACAGCCGCGATCTCGCGAGCGGTGAGCCACCCGGTGGGGGTGAGGCCGGCGGTCCGAGCGGCCTGGTCAAAGGTGGAGGTCAGTTGCCCCAGAACGCTGAAAGCCCCGGTCAGTCCGCCTCCGGCCTGGTTGATCAGCCGTCGCGCCGCCTTGATGTCCAGCGACACCGCCACGTACGCCTCGTGCGGCGCCGCGGCCGGGCCCGCACTCTGGACCAGCTCGCTGTAGATCGCGCCGGCCACGGGAGCGTGGGGTCGGCCGTGCTCCTCCCAGTAGCGGCGCAGGGCGTCGCCGGAGTCCGGGACGGTGCGCTCGATCACCTGGATGCGGGCGATCTGCCCGGTCCGGGCGAGCGCGGCCAGCGCACGTCCCCAACCGCCCACGTTCGCGTTCTGGGTGCCCGGGTCGAGCAGCGCGTAGGCGCGGGAAGCGACCTTGACCACGGCGGTCAGCGTGCCGGTGTGGGGGTTGTGAACCGCACCGTATCGGCGGTCGGGCGCGGTGACCACGCGCAGACTGGCCGCCGTGCCGGGCAGGTGGAGGAGCCCGTCGCGCGACGGGCGGCGGGAGGGCCGGGTGAGCCAGACGAGCTGCCCTCGCATCCGGCGCAGGACGTACCGGGTGACGATCGGAACCCAGTCCGCCAGTGCCCGGCCTCGGTGGCGGACGAACACGAGGAGGGCGATGGCGGCCCACAGAGGGATGAGCTGGAGAGCGCCGACCACGCCGCGGGTGATGACCACGGCGAGCAGAAGAAGGCCGGTCAGGCTCGCGACGATGAGCTGTGGGGCGGTCAGGCCGAGCAGGATGCCGCGCCTGCTGCGGTGGGGGAACTTCACGGTGGCCGTGGCTTCGGCCTGGTGCTTGCCGGACATGAGGGTTCCAGACGGTGGGAGCGGGCGGAGGGGCGGGGCGCGCGGCGCTCTTCTGGAGGTCATAGGGGAGGCTCCTCGGGTAGTCGGTCGGGGGAGGTGGGGGCGGGCTGGGTGTGCAGCCCGCCCCCGGATGTGATCGGTCAGGTGCCCGAAGGCGGAGGTCCGGCCGGATCGCTGGCGCCCACGTAGGCCACGCTGGCGCCCGAAGGCGATGCGCCAGCGACGCTGACAGGTGTTCCGGGAGTCCCTGCTTCGTCCTCGTGGGGGCGCGTGATGAGTGGCGGGATGCCGGGTCGCTGAATCAGGGACCGGCCCTTGTCGCCCGGCGCGTTCGGATCTTCGCCGTACCGGAACCGGGTCTGCTGCTGGGGCGGACCAGCGTCGATGCCCTCCTTGCTGAGGGCGCCGCCGGAGGGGTTGATGCCGGAGGCGACGCCATCGGCACCGGCGCCAGGAACCTGACTCGGGCCCTGCGGCGCAGGTGTACCCGTGCCGGCCTGCATCGCCAGGGTGCCCGCGGTCTTCGCGGCCCCCGCGGCGACCGCCATGCCGGCAACACCAGTGCGGTGCAAATCGTCGTTGCCGCCGCCGTCGCTGGCCCAGTGCACGAACTTGTACGTGGCATACGGGCACAGCAAGATCAACACCATCACGACGATGCCTGCCAGCGCGTCGGACAGCGCGGCCATGCCGTCGTGGGCATCCGACTTGCCCATCGCCGAGACGCCGATGAGGAAGACCACGGTCATCAGGAGTTTGGAGACGACCAGGGTGGCGGTGGCCTCGATCCAGCCACGCCGCCATCGCTTGGCGACCTCCCAGCCGCCCCCGGCGCCGGCGAAGACGGCGAGCGCGACCAGGACCAGGACGCCGACCTTACGGGCGACCATCACGCCCCAGTACAGGAACGCCCCGATCGCGCAGCCGAGCGCGACCAGGCTGGGGACGCCCCAGCCGAGACCGTACATCGCACCCAGTTCGCTGACCTTGATCACGCGGCGGATCGCGTCGTCGACCGAGGTGTTGGCTGCCTGGAACAGCCCGGCGGACAAGGCGTCGACCACGGTGACGGCGACGGTGGTGAAGGCGATGGCGCTGAAGCTGAACAGGACGCCGGTCATGGTGCCGATCGCGGCCTGAGCCAAGGCGCGTTCGTCTCGCCGCCAGGCCGCGAACATCAACTGGAGACAGAAAATGCCGACGGTCAGCGCGAGCCCGATGGGCAGCAGCAGTTCGTAGTTGTCCCGGAACCACCCGGCATTGAGGTCGATGGCGGTCGTCTCGTTGACGGCCTTGGCGGCGAGATCCGCTGAACTGGCGGCCAGTTCACCGGCGGACTTCGCGATCCACGCCCCGATGCCGTCGGTGACGGCTCCCGCGGGATTGGCGGCGAAGTCGACGGCGCCGCACACCTTGTCCATCAGCGGCAAGTCGCAGACTGCCATGGTGGCACCTCCTTCCTTGAACGGGTCAGGGCGCGACGGACGGCATGACGCCGACCAGGGCGCAGGGGTGATGAGGGCGGCACTGGACCGCGAGGGTGCTGGTACGGCTCTCCGCACCGCCGGCGTGCGAGCCCTTCCAGGCGATCGACTGCTTGCCGGAGACCGTCACGGCGTAGATGTACGCCTGGGTGATCGCCCCGGGATCGGCCTGCAGAGCCCGGGTGAAGGAGTCCGGGAAATGCCCCTCGTGCACCCTGGCGGTGGCGAACTGGCCGTTGGCGGCCATCTCCTTCCACAGCACGGGCGAGGGGACGACCTTGTCGACCGACGCCGGATCGGCGTACTTGTCCTCGGTGGTCAGCCACGCGCGCAAAGCGGTCCGCAGCTCCGCACGCGAGTACGCGCGGGTGTCGTAGGACCACAGCGCCGCCGCAGCGGCCTTCCCGAACATGATCGGGTCATGGGTCTTCGGCGGAACGGCGAGGGCACGAGGCTGGGTGCGCGGTGCGGACGGGATGGTCGAGGGGGCCGCGGGCGAACTCGGGCGGACAGCAGAGGCTTTGGAGGGGCTCCTGCCGTCGCGGGTGAGGTACGCGGCCAGGCCGGCGAGGGCGACAAGCACCACCAGAACAGCGGTGCCGAGCAGCGCCCGGCGGCGCACGGGGGACGCGCCACCGGGGTTCATCGGGCGGGAGGGCATCAGTGGACCTGCGTTCCCAGGCCACTGAAGAACGCCACCACACCATTTGCGGCACCCAGCAGCAGCGCCGCGCCGGCGCTCACCAGCACGCCCTTCTTGCCGTTGGCCTCCGCCTGGTGTCCGCCCGAGTGGTGCCCCCAGGCCCACACGCCCGCGCTGACGGCGAGCGAACCGACCGCAGCGATGATGCCGTAGAGGTTGATCGAGCCCATCACGTGCTTGAGGACCGACAGGCCCGGCAGCCCGCCCTCGTTCGGCTTGATCCCAGGGTCGTAGGCGAGCTGGATGACCTGGTCAGCGAGATACATTACGAACTCCAGTGCGATTTAGCGCACGCCAAAGTCCGCGAGGGCGGAGCGGCGGTGCGAGAAGAGGGGAGAGGGAGAGGGGAAGCGCCGGTCAGACGACTCGGCGGGCCGCGAGAATCTGTGGCTTCCAGGACGCGAGGGTCGCGATACGGACCACGTCGCCGGTGTGCGGGGCGTTGACGAGCAGCCCTCGGCCGATGACCATGCCGACGTGCTCGGGACGGGACGGGGTGCCCTCGGTGAACACCAGGTCGCCCGGCTCCAGCAAGCCGACCGAGACCGGCTTGCCGTCCATGACCTGCGTGTACGTCGTCCGAGACAGAGCGACACCGGCGGCCTTATACGACTGCTGCATCAAGGACGAGCAGTCACACCGACCCATCGGCACCTTGCCGTGGGGAGCAGTGCAGTGCCCGCCCCACTGATACGGCGTGCCGAGCTGGCCCAGCGCCCACCAGATCGCGGTGCGGACCTTCGGCGGAGCGTCGGCGGGGATCTTGTACCCGGCCGGCACCGAGCCCGGCGGAACGGTGCCGAAGCCGGTCCCGTCTCCGTCAGCCGCACAGCCGCCCGCGGTACCGGGCGAAGGACTGCCGGTGCCGGTCGGGCCGGACGGCGAAGGGATCGGTGACGCGTCACCGGCCTTCGCCAGCACGGGCTCGATTGCCTTCTGCAGGGCGGTGGCCAGGGGCTCCCACTTGGCGTACGCCTCCGGGAAGCCTGACCGCTGCACCGCCTGAGCGGCCTGAGCGACGGACAGGGACTGCCAGCCCGAGACCTTCTGGAGCCCCTCGTAGAACTTGGTCGAGGCGTGTACCGGGTCGAGGATCTCGTTCGCCGTGCCCCAGCCCTGCGACGGACGCTGCTGGAACAACCCGAGGCTGTCGCGGTCGCCGTAGGTCAGGTTCCGCAGGCCGCTTTCTTGCAGGGCGGTCGCCAGGGCCACGACCTGGCCCCGGGCCGGAATGTGCATTGCGACGCCGGTGGCCTGGATTTTCCTGGCGTTGGGCACCTGCTCGGCCGGATCGTTCAGCCCCGGCACGTGGACCGAGTCCTTGTCGCCGCCGTCCAGGACGGACTTCACCTGACTTGCGACGGCCGCGGTACCCACAGGCTGTGCACCGTCGGTCGAGCAGGAGGCCGAAGCGGTCTCGGCGCCGAAGGCGAGGACGGGAGCGGCCAGCAGCAGCGGACCGGTTGCGCAGAGGCCGACGAGGGCTCCGGTGGTCTTCTTCATCGTCGCCGCCGTTCACCAACGTGGTGGCGATGGCCGGGGGCCGATGGTGGGTCGGGGGGCGGGGGGATCAGGGCATGCTGCATCGCAGCGGCTCCTCGGTGTTCGCAGGAGGCGCGGTGCCGACTTCTCGTGCAAAGCCGTCGGCACCGCGCCGATGTGAATCCGCCTGTTGGGCGGGCCCGGGTCAAAGGAGTTGGTAGCTCCCGGACGCCGGTCTCAGGTCGCGCGCGGCAGCCAGCCGCGCTCGTAATCTCAGGCAGTACACCGGCTCTCCTGACGGCGTGGGGAACGAGGGAAACGCGCCTTCCGCATACCTCGCTTGGACGAGATGACACGGATAAGCACAGGTCAACGGGGGTGAAGCGAGGCTTCGGCCCGGTGACAGGACGAGACAGTAGACCGGGACTCCGGCCGCACCAAACGACCCCCGGACCTCCTCCCGGAGCGCGGCTCGCCTCGTTGGGTGTGGCCGGAAATCACGCCTAACATCCGGCACCACCCGCCCCGACGAGCGTTGTTGAACGCTCTCCGGAGCGGCCCCCCCCCAGCCCTGCCATGCCCTGAAAGAGGCCCTGCACATGAGCTACACGCTGCACCGAGGCGACGCCCTGACCGTGCTCAAGTCCCTCCCGGACGAGAGCGTCAACGCGGTGATCACCGACCCGCCGTACAACTCCGGTGGACGGACCAGCTCGGACCGCACCGGCCGCACCGCGCGAGCCAAGTACGTCACCAGCAACTCCTCCCACGACCTCGCCAACTTCCCCGGCGAGAACCGCGATCAGCGCTCGTACCGCTCCTGGCTGACCGAGCTCCTGACGGAGGCGTACCGGGCCTCGACCGAGCACGCGGTCGTCATGGTCTTCTCCGACTGGCGCCAGGACCCGACCACTTCCGACGCACTGCAGATGGCGGGCTGGACCTGGAGCGGCACCATCCCGTGGATCAAGCCCGCCAGCCGGCCCCGCAAGGGCGGGTTCAAGCAGGACTCCGAGTACATCCTGTGGGGCGTCAAGGGCAGCCTGGACAAGGACCGGGACCTGTACCTGCCCGGCCACTACATCGCCTCCCAGCCGCGCAAGGACCGGGTGCACATCACCCAGAAGCCGGTCGAGATCATGCAGCAGCTCGTCCAGATCTGCCCCGAAGGCGGCACCGTCCTCGACCCCTTCACCGGCAGCGGATCCACCGGCGTCGCCGCCCTGCGCGAAGGCCGAAACTTCATCGGCGTCGAACTGTCCTCGCACTACGCCGACGTCGCCGAACAGCGCCTCCACGCCGAACTGACACAGGACGACTTCACCCTGGCCGGACCAGAGGCGTGATCATGAGAGCGAAGAAAGCCCGGGTTCAGCGGGCCGAAGACGCCGAAGGGCGGCTGGAGCATCGAGTATCCGATGCGTCAGCCGCCCTTCGTCCTTGGTGCCCGTCCACCGGTCGCCATGGCGTTGCTGGCCGGCGGTATGTGCGCCGTGAGGTGCCACGCGCTTGCCGAGCATGCCCCGATGAGTGTGGTTCAATGGCGACGCCTGGCCTCTGTACGCGGCCAGACCTGAGCGTCCGGACCCGACCTTGCGGGCGCTGACAGGCAATCTACGTACGGTCAGTCCCTGCACAAAAAGTACATCGTCACTCTGTGGAACATGTGGCCCTGAGATCCGTTCCAAGCAGCCTGGTCGGGAGGCAGCGGAACACGAAAGGAACTCACGACCATGAACACCTTCCTCAGCGTCAATGCCACCGCCATCGCCGACCTGACCGGCGAGGCATTCAGGTCGGCAAGCATCCGCCTCGCCGACCGTCATACCTGGACAGATCTTGTGGCTTCAGCCAGTCAGGATCAAGCCTTGCTCGAAGCACTGATCCTTAGCGGGTTGGCGTCGCATCGCTCGCCTGAACACCCGCTCGGTGTGGTGGAAGCGTTTCACGCGAAAGCGGATCTACTGAACCTGCGACTGGGAAGCGCCGGGGCTGCCGAAGCGCTACTCGACTTGCTGCCGTACAGGGACAGGCGCGGAACGAGGCGGGGCGTTCCCGGCATGCAGGCGTGCGTGATCGGAAAGCAACTCGAACTGACCGCCTCGTTCGGCGACAAGAGCGGTATCCGATGGAATGCCGCAGATCCAAAGGTGCGCATCCAACTTCAAGGCGACGAGCCCCTGGCCGCCGTACTTCAGGCTCGCCACGAACGCGCGATCCAGGAACGCTGCACTCCACAGTGGGTACCCGGCGAGGCAGTCGCACCGCTGCGGCGCCGCCCGCCGCTAGACCGCGATGTGATTTCCCAACACCGCGCGAGCGCGCAGTTGGCGAGCGCGCTACTGCGCCGCCCGCGGATGTGGACAGCGCTTGTCGGGCACGACGGACTCACGGTGAGCAGCGCGCTCTTTGAGCACGGGCTGGACTGGACATTCGTGCGGACAGTGGCTGGCGGGGTGGCACTTCACGATGACCGGCTCGTCGAGCTGCTCCAGGACGCAATCACCGGACCCGACCTGCAACTTCTCGATCACGTCTGCGAACCAAAGACCTGCACCCTACGCTTCGTCGGGAGCGGCGGGCGCGTCGAAGGCTGGAGAGGCATCCTCACCGTCCGCACCGAGCACGGAAACTCGGCTACGGGCCGCCCCGGACGTGCCTTGGCTGCCCTGGGGGAGGTGCGTGCCCCCAGCCGCCCTACCCGACGAGCCATCGCTGGGAGCGGACCTGAGCAAAGCCGATGCTTCGTTCTGACACCTGGTCCCTCGTCCCCGGGAGCTGTGCACGGTGTGACCACTGCCGTCGCCGATCGGCTGGCGACCGCCTGGGCTGCCGAAGGTCACCGTGCCGCAGTGCTGACCATCAACGACGGTGCCTTTGAGTTCAGTTGGTATCGCAGCGGAAACGGGGCCTGGCCGACGGTCGATGTGCCGCGGCCGACGGGTCACGTCATTCGCTGGAACCGCCTGCGCTTGACGCCGGGTAACGGAGAGGCATGGAAGGCGAGTTTGAACCCGGGGCCGAGCTTCTTCGCCGTCGTAGACGGGGAAGCCATTGATGCCACGCTCGACGCCGCACGCGAGCGTTGCAGCCGCATCATCGTCGTTGATGGACGACCATCTGCCTGGGCTGGTGGACTGAGGAACAAGGGGGTTGACGGCGTGCTCTTTGCCTTCGGAGCCAGCGAGTATCCAAGGTGCACGACAACTCCGACGTGGCGCAAAGCGGTTGACGGAGACCGTACTGTTGACCTTGCCCCCGAAGACTCCGCTGCTCTTTGGCGAGAACGCCACCTGGGCCAACACGACCTGTCCCAGATTCCCCTTGCAGGCCTCGTGCTTCTCCACATCCATGAGGAGCAAACGCGCTCGGATGCCTTCACGGAGCAGGTGGAAGGACACCTCAGCCGCTACGGGACACCCGTGCTCGGCTGGCTTCCTCCTGAGGCCGAGGAAGATCGTCTTCTGCGCCGCGGCGCGAAGACCGCTCTCGACCGCATGAGCCAAGAGAACCGAGAAGGTGAGATCGCGGCAGCTTCAGCTATCGGCGGCAAACTGTGGTGAAACCGCAGCGCACGATGCTCTGACATCGCCGAGGGGGTGGCGGGCCAAGGGGGATTGACGTGCCACCCCTCCGCGCGGCTCACGCCGCCTCGAACGCCCGCCTAATCAGCGGCACGGCCTTCTCTAGGTCGGCTGCCGAGACGAGGCGCACCTCCAGGTCCCCGGTCCCGAGGTGCCCGATGCCGCGCATGTCCCGGGTGAAGCCCTCCTCCAGCGTGACCGTGTCCGGGTCGAGTCTGAGATAGACCAGGATCGCCTCGTGCTTCGGACGGAAGATCACCGATGCCACGTTCACCAGCCGCCGATAGGCGATGTAGTGCCGCAGAGGCGCCACCTCGACCTCTCCCCACGCCGTCAGAGCGTCGTCCAGCTCCGCGTACAGGTCCTGTAGGCACCCCGGAACAAGGCCGGCACCCGCCGGCGAAGGAGAAACCGGTGCCGCTGACGGGCTGCCGACCACCGTCTCTCGGCTTCGCCGAGACGAAGCGGCGGTCGGGGAGCCGGGCGAGGAGTCCACGAGCAGCAGGCTCAGCAGGCCGCCCTCGAAGATCCGGTAGCGCACCAGGTCGATTTGCTCGGGCAGCCGCTGCACGGCCACGCGGTCGTGATGGGAGAAACCGGCCGCTATGCAGACCATCCGCGGGCGACGCCAGTTGATCGACTCGGCAGCCTCCGCGCCCAGCACCCTCTGGACAAGCGCCTCGAATTCGTGGTGCGCCGATTCCAGCCAGGAGAGGTATGAGACGGCCTGCGACAGCACCCCGCTGTCGGAGCCCTTCTTGAACTCGATCACCACCGGGCTGCCGTTCTCGTCCAGACCGAGCGTGTCGATCCGGCCTCGGTGCCACGGACCGGTCGGGTACTCCGACGCCAGGAACCGGATGCCGAGCATCTGCTCCAGACCGGCCTCGACCCGCCGCTGCAGCTCCACCTCCAGCGCCACCGTCGAACCGGGCAGCTCCGCGTCCCGCCCATCCACGTCCCGCCGGAACAACATCAACTCGGCCACCAGTGCCACCTCCCCGTGATCTCTGCAAGAAGACCAATCGACGGACGGCTCTGGGTATTCCTCACCCAGTCGGTCAAAGCGATCCTTTGCCCAGCTCCGGGGGGTGACGCACCTGCGTGGCCAGGACTGCGCCTTGGCAGCAGCGTCCGCGGTGACCACGCTTTGCTGACCGGCACTGCTCGGGTCGGCCGACAACTCTCTCAGTACGGCAGGACCGCGATGGCGCTGCTCGCGGGCTTGTCAGAGAAACGGTGCCGGATAACGGCGCAGTGCTTCGCCACCGTTGTGCAGTAGAACGTCGAATTCTGCTTCAACGCCTTCGTTGGGAAACGTCGCTACGGCACAGAAATCCGGCGACACCGAATATCGAAAGCTCCTTTATTTGCGGTTCTCCAGGTACGTCGGGAGCCCGGCGAGTTCTTTTCATCAGGGCAGGCCACCCGTCACGCCACCGCTGGCGCTTCGGCCAATCTCTCAGGTCTGGATGCTCGATGCTTCCGCACGGCTATTCGATGGGCAAGGGTCATATCGTCATCTCGCAAGAACACTCTTTCGAGGGACGGCAGGCCCCCTGGTCCACAGCTAGGATCATCAATAACCCGATGCTCCATGAAATTTCAGGGCGGGTTTCACGTGACCGCAGCGCGACGGGGAGTCCCTATTGGCGTCTCGGGCGTCAACGGGGTTGATGCAGGTCGGAGGGGAAGGGGTAGGTTCACATGGCGGAGTACCGCAACGGGGTGGCGGCAAAGTCGATTAAGGGGGCGCGCTGGGTGAAGGCCAGTGCGAGCGACCCACTTCATGATTGCGTTGAAATTGCAAAACTGGGGAGCGGCGAGGTGGCGTTCCGCAACTCCCGCTTCCCGGACGGAGCTGCCCTGGTGTTCACGTGTTCGGAGATGGCGGCCTTCCTGGACGGCGCACGTAAAGGAGAGTTCGACAACATGGCTGTCTGAAAGTCGATGGCCAAAACTGGTTACTGACGCGTCGGCTCCTCATGCTGGAATAGGGTGATGGAATCGCCTTCTGTATGAGGAGTTCGAGTGTCGGATCGGGTATTGAGCGTTGTTGTAGGCGGCGACGAGGAAGCGCCGGCTACTGCCGACCTCGTGCTGGGCAAGTACCTCCTTCAGCTGCGCAAGCAAGCAGGGCTCACCCAGAAGCAGGTTGTGGATGCCGGCGCCTTCAGCTCGGTGTCCATGCTGAGCAAGTACGAAGGGGGCAAGGTCACTGTCCAGGAACAGGCCGTGATCAAGCTCGTCAAGTTCCTCGGCATCCAGGATGCCGAGGAACTTGACGAGCTGCGCGCCTTGGTGGGCCAGGCAAGGACCAAGGAATGGTGGTCCGGATTCTCGGACGTCGTGCCGGGGTGGCTCAGCCGGCTGTTCAGCATGGAGAACTCTGCTCACCAGATCTGGACCTACCAGGGAAACTTCGTTCCCGGCCTGCTCCAGACGTCAGATTACGCACGTGCCTTGATGCGCGCCCCGTACAGGCGGCCGGGCAGCGACGGTGTCGACCTCAAGGCCGCGAAGATGATCGAGCGGAGGCTGACGGTACGCCTCCAGCGACAGAGTCTTCTGGACCAGGCCAACGCACCTGACTTGTATGTGGTGTTGGACGAAAACGTCCTCAGCCGGCCGACGGGAGGCCGATCCGTGATGCGCGGACAGCTCCGCCAGCTGTACAACTACGGTGAGAACAAGTCACGGGTTCACATCCGCGTCTTGCCCTTCTCGGCAGCGGAGTTCGTCACCCCACTCAAGACGGCTATGACTCTTCTCAAGTTCGCTGCTGGCCAGGGTGGTGACGTCGTATACATCGAATGCAGCAATGAAGGCGGGACATACGAGAACGAGCGAGAGCCCGTGGAGAGGCACAAGGCATCCTTCGAAGAGTTGTGGGCACATGCCATGGACAAGGAGGCTTCCTTGAAGCTGCTCGATGTCTACGCCAACAAGCTGCGGTAGGCGTTAGGAAATTCGAGCGACGCCGCCGTATTCCACCCACTCCTGTGTTGCCTGGCGAGGAGAAATCTGGGAGTCGGGTCGCCATTGCGAGACCTCGCACGGTTCGTCGGCTTCTTGCATTTCGAGTCCCTCGAAGAAGCGGCGCACATCGTGAAAGGAACGAACTTCCCCCCAATTGCCTTCGGTGATGTCACACATGAAGCGTGTCACGTCTTCGCGCAGCTTAGGGTCATCGCTGGTGAGTTGCGAGATCACTAGGTAGCTGCCCGGCGGTAGTCGTCTTGCTACGTCACGCACGAGCTGCCAGGGGTCGGGAGTGGAGTTGTTGGGGATGCAGTGCAGCACGGAGACGAAGAGGGCTGCCACAGGCAGGCTGTCTCGAAGGAGTCGGTGCACCTGGTCGGTGGCGAAGATCCGCTCTGTGTCCCGCATGTCGCTCATGATCACTGCGGTGGTCTTCATGTCCTCCTGGAGCATCATGCGCCCGTGAGCCAGGACGATAGGGTCGTTGTCCACGTAAACGACTTGAGCGGTATCGTCGATTTCCTGCGCCACTTCGTGGACGTTAGGGTGAGTCGGAAGGCCCGATCCGAAGTCGATGAACCGGCGGACACCGCACTGCGCCGCGAGAAAGCGGACAGAGCGGATCAAGAACGCCCTGTTGATGAGGGCGAGTTCCCTAGTGCTAGGCGCCATCCGCAACAGGTCGTCACACGCTAGGCGGTCGGAGAAATAGTTGTCCGTACCGCCAAGTAAATGGTCGTACATTCTTGCGACGCTGGGTTTGCTGACATCAATAGGAATGCGATGCTCCCCGCGTAGCCGGCCCGCGTCCGGCCCTCATGGGGGGTGCGCAGGTCTCCTGGTGAGTGAGTCCACCCATGCTAGGAGTATCGGCTCGCATCGGGCTACCTCGCCCGATAGTCCAGGGTGACTTGGGAGGGGGGAATCGGTCGATTCCTGTGCGTGATTTCCATGCCCCGGCGCCGGCACGCGGACATCAGTCGGCTGGATCGTATGCCTGGCGCATATGCAATGCGTACCCAGGGCGCCTGGGCTTGGGTGCTGCTCCATGTCGCTGCCCCCACCAGCTCTGACGCCTGACGGGTAGCCCCGTGCAACACGGTCCCGCAAGGGAGGGGAATGCTTATGCGACTGGGACAAGGTGTTGCACGGGCGCCTACGATGGCTGAAACCAGACGGCACGGTTGCCAAGTCGCGAGACCCTGCAAGGCGGTTGTTTTGACCTGCTCAAAGAAGCCTCGGCGGGGACGCGGCAATGCGGACCGCAGTCCGTTGAATCTCCACGGCGCCGACTGGAAACGATGCCCCCCTCGCGGCCGTGCGCCTACGTCAGTCATGCGTCCTGCGACAGCAGTCGCGTCTCATCTGCCGGTTAACTAACCCCAGAGCAGGATCTAACGGTCACATGGCATGCCCGTAGTCGTCGGGGGCGAACATGCGGCCGCGAGCGCCATAGGTTTGGCTGTGCGCAATGCGGGCTCACGCGACCAAGTCACCTCGCTCCACGCGAGACGGCATATCCCAACAGGCTTCGCTTGCAAATCCGTCATACCTCCGCGCGGTGTCTGCCTCCCCTGTCACCCGCCCTGCGGCGTCGCGAAAGCCCGGCTGCCCTCGGACGGGTCAGCCGGGCAGGGGCTCATGGAGCCGTGCTGCAGCCTTCACGCATGGGCTATCGCCTCCAAGCCCGTAGGAAGGTGAGAACGGAACGATCTGCCAGCACCATTGGCGTCAGGGACAGGAGCACGCCGGCCCTCAGTAGGCCACCCTGGCAGACCGCGACAATGATCAGAGCAGTCGTCAGAACAGAGCGCCACCGTACTGTGACTGCAAGAATGTTCATGATCACTGATTGGCCGAGACCATAGGGTGGAACGCTATTGCCGAAAGACACCGGACGCTGACTGATCCAGTTCTGGTGCATGCGTGCGATCAACTCGAAGTCCTCCTTTAGGGATCGGGTGGAGCGGACGCGTGAGGGCTTCGAGTCCGGCTGCCGTCGCCTCGGAGCCCTTCTTGCTGTCCTGCCCGTAACGTAGCGAGCAGCCGCCCGCACTACCACTGGCGTGAAACTTCTGAAAATGGGCTCACTGCCCCCCGCCTGTAGGTGAGTTGACGCACGGAATGCCCAATAGGCAGAGCAGATTGTGCATAGACGGTCAGATTCGATCATGGGTAGGGCGTTCAGGTCAGGGAAATATCCTCAAGCTTGCGAGAGGCGAGTGATCTGATTCGCATATAGTCATCCGAAAGAGGGAACTCTCGTCTCTCTTCTCTCCCCTGTCGCTGCAAGTGCAACCCGGACGGGAGCCATCATTCGCGGTCAGGAGCCCCCGCCACGGTCGCATCAATCTGCCTCAGCCTGCCCACACGAAGCCGCGGGCGCTCTCCGTAGAAGCCAGTCAGGCGACGTCGTCCACAGTCGACTGGCCCGCGGCGGCGTGGATGCTCACGCGTTAGCTGTCGCAGTCGAGTAGGTCTTGGCCGCGCAGCCGGAAGCCCCCGGGGCCGGCCGAGGGTCACGGCCTCCTCCGGCAGCCCCGGACCTGGTCCTCGCGTCGACGTGCGGTGCGTCGACCGGGCTCTGGTGCACGGGACGGACTGTGCCGCTCGCCGGACCTGTCTGCGTGGGAGGGAGAGGCCCCGGCCCGCACGCTGCCCCCAGGGGGATGAGGATCTCAAGTGTGGTGGTGTCGCACGAGGTGGAGGCGGCGCTTGTTAAGTCTCCACAAGCGTATGAGACTGGGGGATCGAAGGGACTTGGGCCGTGGCCAGCGAGTCGGCGGGTGGTCACTGTGTGGTGCACAAGGAGAGGCAGCGGTGGACAGCCGGTGGACAGATGCCTTTGGACGACGCAGCACGGGGTAGCACGCCCCAACCCGGTGCACCCGTTCTGATCAGTGGAAACGTCACGAGACGGCACCACGCAGCACCAGGCAGCATGACTGCTCACGGTCTCGTAATGCGTAGGTCTATCCGAATCCCGAAAAGCGGCTGAGCTTTGCTCTCCACGCCTGTACAGCAAGGGCACAACCTCGCAGGTGCCACACCTTGGCCCACCGACGCGGACACGGGACCAACTCCGCGGGTGCGGGGAGCAGGCACGGCGGTGGTCGCGTACTGCTTGACGTACGGGACCAACCCCGCATGCGCGGGGACCACGCGCGGAGCCGCAACGCCATCGCGGAGGACCTGGGACCAACCCCGCGGGTGCGGGGAGCAGCGGGCCCTGCTGGGGCTCGCGTACATGCTCCCGGGACCAACCCCGCGGGTGCGGGGAGCAGCCGTTCGCCGGCGACCCGGCCACCGAGTCCGAGGGACCAACCCCGCGAGTGCGGGGAGCAGAGATCGAAACGTACAAGCTCCGCAACACCATCGGGACCAACCCCGCGGGTGCGGGGAGCAGCGGCGAGTGGCCTTCGATATCAGACGATTCCCGGGACCAACCCCGCGTGTGCGGGGAGCAGGAGTTGTTGGCGATGGCGCCTCCCGGCGTCGAGGGACCATCCCTGCGGGAGCGGCAAGCAAGCACCGACGATCCAGTGGTCGACGGCCCCCGACAGGCCGAGTGCCAACCATGATCTCTCCCACGTAGGGAGTCCATCTGGGTGCTATCTGCGAGGACGTCTCTGGTTCTCCTGCGACGAAAGAAGTCCAAGCACAGCACGCTCCTGATGGTGGCTGCACCATTGTTGAGCCAACTGGCGATCCCTGAACCTTCCGAGACCGGGCTCCGTCGACGGGGTCATTTCAATCGCTTCCCACCCGCCGACCGTCCCGGCGAACTCCTCTGCGATGACCACAAACGAGGGTCCGCGGAAGTAGCTGACAGCCGTGTTGCTGCTATTCAGAGGCACGCCGGACTGGTCCGAGGTTAACGAGCCAGCTTCCTTTCGAGCCTCGAAGTAGGTGTTGACGTGAGTCTTAACCTCGTCTCGCATGACGTTCATGACCTGTTGGCGGTAGGTAGGGCGACTCAGGCAGGTCTGGTACGAGAAGTCGATGCGGCTCCCGTCCGTACGAAGCACCTCGAATCCCGGATACGGGCCTCGCTGGGGCGGAGCGATCGCAAACGCATCAATGCCGGGGCCGACCTTGTCTTCCGCTTCATGATGCTTGTCGAGAAGGTCCAGCAGCAGCTGATGGTCGCCCTCCTGGTCCACGATGCTACCCATGGGGTACCGGTACAGCACTGCGCGCACGGCCTCTTTCGCCTCCCCCTTCGTCCGATACCTTCGATGCCCAATCCAAAATTCAGGCATGGCCACTCCCTCTTAGACGTCGTAAGCCCTGCGGCGCAATTATTCCGACAGCGTTTGGCAATCGCGTCCCATCGCCACGTCATCCCTCGGGTTCGAGCGACGAGGAATTCTGGTGTAGTCCTGCTCACCTCCCCAAGCAAGCGGTTCGAGTTGGGTTCATAGGTTCGGGTGGACTCTCAACGGAGGAGCAGGGCAGGAGTGCAGGCGCCTGCGAGCCCCTCCCAAGGGCCATCCCTGTGTCGTGGGGAGCAGCGGCAGTCAGCGTGACTCCACGGTATTGGCAGGACCATCCCCCGCAGGCGCGGGGACCACCTCGGGCGGCGAATTCGCCCCGGCCAGGATCGTGGACCAACCCCGCATGCGCGGGGACCACCGACCTGCGCCGTCGCAAGTGCTCGGACCCGGTGGACCAGCCCCGCATGCGCGGGGAGCAGCCGCTCGACACGTTCTGTCCCAAGACGAACGGGGGACCAACCCCGCATGCGCGGCCCACCCGGCCCCGGCCGAGACCGAGCCCTACCAGATGGGACCAACCCCGCATGCGCGGGGACCACCTGTCGCCTCCCACCCTCGTCATCCGGCGCCGGGGACCAACCTCGCATGCGCGGGGACCACCCTCCTCCAGGCCCCATATCAGCCGTCCAGGTGGGATCAACCCCGCAGGTGCGGGGAGCAGGCCCACAGGACCCGGATCGCCGTCAAGGTGGTGGGATCAACCCCGCGGGGCGGGGAGCAGGGTCTGGCTCACGGTAGTTCTCCTTCGTGGTCGGGACCAACCCCGCGGGTGCGGGGAGCAGGGCCGCTCCTGCGCCAACAGGAACGGCCCTCGGGGACCAACCCCGCGGGTGCGGGGAGCAGCAGAAGGACGACGAGCAGCACGGCGAGATGCAGGGACCAACCCCGCGGGTGCGGGGAGCAGGGGGCCTCCAAAGTTCCCTCGTTGCCCCTCTGGGGACCAACCCCGCGGGTGCGGGGAGCAGAGGCCGTGAGCTGCGGCTTCAGGAAGAATCTGAGCTGTTTTTACTTACTTTCAGCGATTCGGGCATATCGACCTTGTAATGGAGAGATGGCTCAGCAACAGCGCGCCGTAGCGGTGCTCGAGGACGGTTCCACCGCCGCCCGTGGCATACGGACTCGCATGCCTTGCGTTGTTCTGGGCACGGGATTGATCAGGCACCACTCCAGCCTACGGGCCCTTGTTGCGTACCGCTGATGGACAACCGATCAAATTCGTACTCGGGGGCGGCCGGTCTCGGAGCATGGTCAACCGACTGGCAGTGGCGCCCGCAGGAGGGTGCGGGCACGTTCGGCCATCGCCTGATCGCTGTCCTCGGCGGCTCGCAGTAAGGCCCACTGTTCCGTGATTAAGGAAGCACGTCGTCAGGATCGTCGGGTCGGTGGCCGTGAACGCGATACACGAGCTCGTCCGGGTGTCGCATGACCCTGGCCAGCCGCCATGTTGCGTCGTACGGCCTGCGGCCGTGTTCCCGGGACCACAGGCAGAGCGCGAGCAGACTGGTAAGCGGGTCGAGCATCCAGCGCAGTATAGAGGTCTTCACTGCTCGTCCTCCGTTGCGAAGGGGATGGTCGCGGGGGACGGCGCTGCGGACTTCAGGTCGTCGGACGGCGACGGCCAGGGGAACCCATCAGCCCAACCCATCTGTTCGAAGAGCGTGCGGGCGGTGGCAATGAACCGCGCCTGCCGCCCGGGTACGGCGTCCAACCGCTCCCAGACGTAGAGGAGGGTGTGCGCGAGCCGCTCGGCTTGTGTGCGCTCGGCGACCGATGTCCCTACCACAGGCAGGATGGCGTCCCTGAACGAGTCCCAGTTGAGTCCCGACAGGTCGTCCAGATGTTGCTCCAACCACCACAGCCTGGCGGCATCCCGGTCGGTGCACACGGTCCGAGCAAGCTCCTGCCGGCGCAACCGGTCTTGCGCGAGCCGGAGTTCCACGTCGCGCAGGGCGTTCTGATGACTCTGAGCTCGGTCGGCGTCCTGCTGGGGAAGCAGCAGGGTGAGTCGTGCCCTGAACCAGAGGTTGGAACGGCTGTCGGGGGTTTGCCAGGCCGAGACCGCCAGGATGAGCCTCTGCCGAGCGCACTCCACCTCCTCGGGCCGGTGCTCCGCGGCGATGCCGCGGCCGAGCTCGTCCAGGGCCAGGCGGGCCGCCGCTCGCGCGGCGGTCCCGTGCTGGCTCCCGGCTGCCCGGGGAGAGACCACGTGGGTGAGAGTGCCGCGCGCGATGAAGCGGACGCCCGGCAGGCAGGTGGGCCAATGCGCTGTGAACCGGCCGATCCGCCGTCTCCACCAAGGACCGGGACGATCGGTCACGCCTCCGACGCCTTCCGGACAAGGCTGTAGTGCTGCATGGCATGGCCGAGGATGTCCCGCCAGAACGGCCGGACCACCGCCCCATCGGCCACCAGGAGTCGGTCGAGCCGCAACCGCAGCCTCGGCGGGGCGAAGACCTCCGCGAGCAGGGCAATCACCGCGTCCCTGTGTTCGACGTCGTGCTCGAACCGCTCCTGCCACCAGGTGAGCTGGGCGATCACGGCGTCCACGGCGTCGTTGGTAGACAGCAACGCCTGCCAGGCATGGACGTAGTGCTCCCTGCTGGACGCGTCGAGCGCCGAGGCGAGGATCAGGTCTGTACCCGTCTCACTGGAGACGAGCGCCAGGAAAGAACCCAACGCTTGGCGGCGCGCTTTTCCGTCGGCCTCGGCCCCGTGCTTTCCCAGCCACTGCACGACCGTCTTGTCCACGAGGCCGGGGGCCTGGCGGACGAGCTCCTGGAAGGCGTCGACCAGCTTCTCGTCGCCGAACTTCTTCCCGCCCGCCGCTTTGCCCAGGCGGGTCAGCGCGAGCGCCGGCTGCTCCAAGCCCCAGGGCCCGCCGCAGACTTCGACGACCAGATCGAGCTTCTCCGCATTGTTGGACTCCGCCCAGTTGAGGAGCCGGTTCCGGACATAGCGGCCGAGTTCGGCATCGGTCGCGGCTTTCGTGAGCGCCTCGACGGCCAAGATTCGGCGAGGGCCGGTGAGCCCCGTCGCGAGAGCGTCAAGCACGGCCCTGTCGTGCCGACGCACCGCCAGGCGCAGAAGGGCCTCGCTTGCCAGGCGGGCATCGTCCTCCGGGACGGACCGATTCGCGGCGACACCGACCGCCCACGACGTCAACAGGTCGTGCTGGGTGGGGAACTCGTCCCACAGGTGGCGCAGGATGGCCGCGGGCAGCCCCTGACAGCTCCGATCGTGGTGGGCGCGGTCGCCGGCGGGCACGATCTCGGCAGCTCGAAGCCGATAGGACGACGTCGCGTCGGTGAGCACATCGGCTGGCCCGCGGGCCTGGCCCAGTGAGGCGAGCAGGTCGTCGGACGCGCGGACGATGGAACCGCGCCGCCCTCCGTCGAGCAAGGCTCCCGCCCACACCGTGACCCGCGTGGACAGCAACGACGGAATCCCGTCCGCCGAACCGCGCTTGTTAAGAAGCTTCTCTACCGTGGTGTGCCAGTCCCCGAAACGGTCTACGGCTTCCTTGATCTGTTCCCTGCTCTTGGCCGCACTGAGGAGTCCGGCCAGTCGGCACGCCTCACGTGCGGAGGGGTCGGCTGCCCAGATCGGGGAGAGTTTCTCGTCCGTCAGCCATGCCGCCCGGTCCGCGTGACCGTGTGCGTCGAACTCGGCCTTGACCAGACGCCGCGCGCTGGGGGACTCCAGCCGTACGGTGACGTCGCTGGTGGCATCGGCCCACGCGCCCTGCCAGTCGCTCGGGGTGGCGAGCACGACCAGGAAGGACCCCCGTTCACAGAGCGTCGCTCCATGACGGACCAGGTCCTGCCCGAAGCGGGCGGGCGGCTCGTCTGGGAGGTCGGAGAGGTCGAGCACGAAGCCTGTCGCCGACCGCACGGGCAGGCATTGGGTCCCGGGCTTGGCCCACTCCGGTTCGAGGTCGAACAGCTCCGGCTCCCGAAGTGCCGTCGCACGGCGCAGGAGCCGTACGGCTGCGGTCCGCCGGCCGCTGCCGGCGGGCGCGCATAGCACCACGACGCCGCGCTCTTCGAGGATTTTGGCGGCCTCCGGAAGACGGTTCGGCTCCCGAGGTTCGACGAAGCGCTCGTCTTCGCTCGCCCTGTAGGCGGGGTCGTGGCCGTCGATGGGCAGATCCTGGACGTAGTCACCGTTCAGGTGCACCGCGTAGTTGTACGCCTGGACGCTGTGGTCGCCGTATTGGTGGAGCTCGGGCGCGTTCGACGGCGGTGCGCCAGCCGGGGCTTCCTGCGTCGGCGGCTTCTCCGGGTCCGTACCGCGGTACGTCGAGTCGTGTGCTTCGGTGCTCCGGTCGCTCATCGCTGCCCCCGCTTGCCGTAGAGGTTGTAAGCCTGGGTGCTCTGCTCGCCGTACTGGTGGAAGTTCACCGCGCCGGGACCCGCCGGAGCCGGGGGAGCTGGCGCCACGTGCGCCCCGGCTCCCGGCTCCTCCTCGTCCCCGGCTGTAGCAGACGGCTCGAAGATGTCCGGATCCGCGAGCCCCCAGTCGAAACCGGGAAGGTGCAGATAGGCCGGCTGCTCGAACTTCTTTACCCTCACCAGATGCCGGTGGAAGTGCGCTGGCAGCACGTCGTCGTTGACGCAGCCGCTGTCGAAGACGTCCTCGTACACCCGCTGGGAGACGATCACGGCAGTGTTGGTGATCTCGGGATGCCCGCGCCCGAGCACCGTCCGCACCGTCTTGTCGTCCAGGAGTCGGTGGGTGTGCACCATGGGCACGCCCAGACCGCTCTGAGGCAACGGCCCGACGTGGATGCTGACCCGCAGCTGCAGCGGCTTGAGGTGCGGGTTCTCGGCCCGCCGACGGCCGAGCGCCTGCCGAAGCGCGTCGGGGAAGTGCCCCACCAGCGCGGGCAGGACTTCGGGGTCCATGCCGGCGACGTAACCGTCGCCCGTGTGCTGGCCGAATACGCGCCGTTCCCAGTGCGCGCTGACATTGCTGGCGCTTAGCGCCTGGGCCAGCAGGGGCGGGATGTCGGCGTTGACCCGCTGCATTCCCTTGCTGTCAAGTGTTCCGAAGTCCCTGGCGTCCACGGCCAGCACGGCCCGGTAGGGCCACAAGGGCTCCCATGACGGCAGCATGCGCCGCTCCTCTCGTCGCTCTCCCCACCCATGCGGCGGGGAGAGCACCACCCTGTTCGAGGAGGCGGGAGCCGACCGTCCAGCGCTGGACGGTACGGGCGTGTGGCACGTCACATCACGTGAGCTCCGCGCGGCGGCCGGTCGCCGTCACCCACCCCGACGTCCTGGGACGCGACTCTCAGCAGGGCGAGATCCCTGACAACGAGCCGACGACGGCCGAGTGTGACGATGCCGTCGGACTGTAGACGCGCGAGGGCAGCGATCGCGGACGACCGGCTCATACCCGCCATAGTGGCCAAGTCCTCCCTGGGTATGCCGAGTTCGACAACAACACCGCCGCGCCCGTCACGGTGACCCACTTCGTCCGCGAGATGGACGACCACCCGTGCCAGGCGCGCTGGCGGCGGCAGATGAGCAAGGTCGGCGCGCAGACGCTCCTGGCTGTTCAGCCGGTCCACGCTCAGTCGGTACACGACCGGCTCCAGGCGATGCCGGGCCACGTATCCACGGAAGGCATGTGCGGCCATGACGACACCGGTACAGGGACGTACCGCAGTTACGGTCGCCGAGCGCGGCCGGTCGAGCAGCACACCCATCTCGCCGAGGACCTCGCCGGGGCCGCGGAGCATCAACGTCAGGCGGTCCCCAGCCTCATTGCCCTGCACCACCTTGACGAGGCCGTCGACCAACGCGATCACACCGTCGGGCGACTCGCCCTGGGCCAGCAGCACTGCCTGGCTCGGGTAGGTGCGCCGACGCCCACGTTCGATCAAGTCACGCCACACATCAGGAGAGACCAGGGAGAGGAAGTTCACCGATACACCTCCTGGCACGTCACGCGAAGATGGTGGCCACGGCGAATGAACCGCAGCCCGCGACTGCCAGTACGAGAGAGCACTGCACCCGGCGGTGTTTGGCCCAGGCGATTTCGCTCATCACCACCACCTGCCGGGTGAGAGAAGGCAACGGGTCCGTGCTCCGCAGTGTCCTCTCCAGCGTGGCTGGTTCCATGAGCCGCAGGTGACCGAAGTACAGGAAGTCGCCATCCGGATCTGCTCCTCGCCGCTCCTTGCCGAGCCGGGGAGAAACAGCCCATGCGGCGCAACCGGCACCCCCCATGATGAGTACGACACCGAGCCATAACAGCGTCTGCGCCGCGACGGACTCGAACCCGCCCGCTGCCCGCCGGGAACTCGCCAGGAGACTGAGCACAGCCAGCATGGTGGACTGCAGAGTCAAGGCGAGCGCGGCCTTCGAGTCCGCCTTGGCCGTTGCATCCGCGACGGCTGACTGGATCTTCCACGCTGTTTCGGTCGGCTCAGTCGGCACGGCGATATCCCCCAGGTGTAGCGAGTGTCCACTCACTGTTCACTGTTGCTGCGCTGAAGGCTGCGCGTGCATGGCCGTCCGAAAACACACGGCGGATATCTTGGCCTGAACATGGTGGGGGAGAGGGCGATCCCCGTGGGCGCTGCCGTAAGCGCCCGACGACGCGCCGCCTGTCCGGCTGGCCCGGGGTGCACGATGCGCACTCCACCTGGTCGACCGGGTCGCATGCGCTCGTCACCTGGGATGGCAACTTCCCTGGAGGCGATCGCTTCTACGCGTTCGACAAACTCGGCAACTCGGAGGCCTGTCGATTCGGGCGCCGGGCTCGCGCTTCTCAGGAGGCTCGGTAAGCCATGTGTCAGTCTTTGGGGGCGGCGGAACGTGCGGCTACGGCGTCCCTTGGGACCATCAGGGCGACGGCTCCCGGGACGTCCGCGGGTTCCCTCTGCTCCGGGCCGCTGCGCTTCGACTTCGGCGAGCAGCCGGTCGAGGAGGGTGCCGTCCGGCCGCTGGGCGGGGTTGCGGACCAACAGCAGGGCGAGGGGGCGGGGCGAGGACCCCGGAGCGGACCGGTGGCGGGATCGGGGCGGCCACGTACTTACTGGAGCATGCCGGGGAAGCGCAGACTCGCTGGGGCTGGCCTGGGAGACCACGCGGCAGTTGTCATGGTGGATGAGACGTCTGGGGCCTGCGGGCCTCCGCATGCAAAATCATGGGACGGCGCCAGCTGTGGATCCAGGACATCGGTGGGTCTGGGGCGCCCTGGCGTAATTCCGTCTTAGAGCCACCCCGAAGACCCTCTGGCGCGGTCGGCAATCCGGGTGTGCCGGATCCGAGAATGGCAGGTCCATGCACTGGCAGCTTCAGTCGCTGCAGTGTTTCTTCGAGCCGCCTGATCTGCACTGGCCACGCCAGACACCGTGACGATCCTTGACAGCCTGCCCGCTGCCCGCTGCCCGATGGCCCAGGCACGCCGGTAGCATCGGGGTTGCCTTAACGGAGGTTGGCGGAGACGAAGCGGGGTTCGGGGAGCCGGGCGAGGAGTCGACGAGCAGCAGGCTCAGCAGGCCGTCCTCGAAGATCCGGTAGCGCACCAGGTCGATTTGCTCGGGCAGCCGCTGCACGGCCACGCGGTCGTGATGGGAGAAACCGGCCGCTATGCAGACCATCCGCGGGCGACGCCAGTTGATCGACTCGGCAGCCTCCGCGCCCAGCACCCTCTGGACAAGCGCCTCGAATTCGTGGTGCGCCGATTCCAGCCAGGAGAGGTATGAGACGGCCTGCGACAGCACCCCGCTGTCGGAGCCCTTCTTGAACTCGATCACCACCGGGCTGCCGTTCTCGTCCAGACCGAGCGTGTCGATCCGGCCTCGGTGCCACGGACCGGTCGGGTACTCCGACGCCAGGAACCGGATGCCGAGCATCTGCTCCAGACCGGCCTCGACCCGCCGCTGCAGCTCCACCTCCAGCGCCACCGTCGAACCGGGCAGCTCCGCGTCCCGCCCATCCACGTCCCGCCGGAACAACATCAACTCGGCCACCAGTGCCACCTCCCCGTGATCTCTGCAAGAAGACCAATCGACGGAGGGCTCTGGGTATTCCGCATCCGAGCAGCGAAAACGGCTATGTGCCCAGCCCTGGGGCCTGCCCGGCCGGAGAGCTACGACCTGGCTTGGACCAAGGCCACCACCCGAAGCCCTGTCATTCGGGTGGTCCGTGGAGCGGATTGGCAGCAGGCTGAAAGGGACGCGCGGACCCATCCGGATCCGGACTACGGTCCCTGGGTCGGCGTGCGGGGCGAGGGCCAGTAGGCCGGTAAAGCCCGGCTGGCGCCACCGAAGCAACCCCGCGGGTACGGGGAGCAGACAGCACCCACGCCACCGGACCTGGCTGCGGCGGGACCAACCCCGCGGGTGCGGGGAGCAGATCTCGGCCTCGCCGGTCAGGAGCCGCATCTCGGGACCAACCCCGCGGGTGCGGGGAGCAGCACATGCAGCGCGCGCCGGGCACGGTGAGGGCGGGACCAACCCCGCATGCGCGGGGACCACACGCCTTGGCCGTGGGGTTGGGCGTGGCGGAAGGGACCAACCCCGCATGCGCGGGGACCACTGGAGGACGAACAGCCCGTCACCAGAGCGGCAGGGACCAACCCCGCATGCGCGGGGACCACCGCGAGTGCCGATCGCGGCTTCCCGGTGCCAATGGACCAACCCCGCATGCGCGGGGACCACCGAGGGAGCGTGATGGATGATCTGGCGTGCTGGGGACCAACCCCGCATGCGCGGGGACCACAGGCTGTGAGCTGTGGTTTCAGGAAGACGGTGAGTTGATTTTACTTACTTTCAGCGATTCGGATATAGCGCCCTTCGGTTGGGTTGCGGCTCCAGCAGGGCGCAGTGGTCCGCAGAGCCATTGCGGCCTGGGCACCGCTCCGGCGTCGAGCACCCCGCACAGGTGATGTCGGTGTCCCCAGGCTAATACTGGACTCTCGCTCGATCCGTCACACCGGATCTTGCCGGGTTTGAGTCGGCGTCATGGCGGGACGCGATGCCCGATTCGACTTGGCCGCCCGCCGACGGTAGGCCCCTCAGCCGGGCTGATGGAGATGTTGCCTGGGAGCTGTTCCGCCTACCACGGTAACGGGCTCATACAAGGCGCCGCCGGCGGTGCCTGAGGCCGAACAGGACGAGAGGGCGCTGTCCAGGTCGGGACTGTCCCGCAGGGACTTGGCGAGGATGACGGCGTCCTCCAGCGCCATCGAGGCCCCTTGCCCGGTCACCGGCGAAGCCGCGTGCGCCGCATCGCCGATGAGCAACGTCCGTCCGGAGTGCCAGCGGGTGCCGGGCGGGATCTCCGTGGCGTTGGTGGCCATGATGTCCTCGGCGGAGGCCGCGACGATGTCCGCGGCGGGTGTGGCGTCCTTGGCGAGCAGCGCGACGACTTGATCTCGCCAGTGGGACGGCGTGGGGTGTGCGAGTTCGCCGGCGGGGACGGCGTCGCCGCTGACGTGGGCGAACCAGTAGGTCTCCCCGTCCGGCGAGACCATGTAGTCGAACGCCGCGGCGCTGCCCCGCACTGTGGTGAACTGGCCGGTGGGCTCCGCCGCCGGATTACTGCTCGTGTAGCCGTAGAAGACCGCGTAGACGGGCTCCACGCCGGGTGCGACCGATCGCCGGACGGTCGAGCTGAGGCCGTCCGCGCCGACGACCAGATCGCCGGTCGCGACGCTTCCATCAGTGAAGCGCACGGTCACCTCGTCCTGTCCGTTCTCGACGGACACCAGCCGTGCCCCGTGCGACAGCCGGATTCCCCGGCGGACCGCCTCGGCCTGCAGAGCGGCGTTCAACTCGCCCCGGCGCAGGCACCGGTACCACAGCCCTGGGTCATCGGCCTCGCCCAGCGGCACCTGGACCAGGTGACCACCCTGTGCGTCGAGAACCCGCATCGAACGCAGCGGGAAGCCGAGCGCCGCGACCACGCCCGAGGCGTCAAGCTCGGCCCGTGCGCGCATCCCATTGCTCGCCACGGCTAGGAACGCCCCGATATCCTCAGCCGTGTCAGGGTGCGCCCGTGCACGGCGACTTCGAACCCCGCCTTGTGCAGCGCCAGCGCAGCCGCCGTACCGGCGATCCCACCACCGATGACCAGAATGCGCGTCACGTACCACTCCGCCCTTCTTGGCGGGTCCCTCGGGGCTCCAGGTCCATGATGCACCGGTCAGCGCGAAGCCGCCGTGCCCCCCCTGGAGCCTTCGGACGTCACGGCATCACTGATTGATCTCCCCGCCCCGGTCGAGCTGGCCTGACTCACCAGCTGATCGCGTTGCGGAGGGTCAGCTCAGCCCGTGATTCAGCCCACGAATTCGCGGTCGGAGCCCCGGGCCGCGAGCTCAACTGACCTCTGACAAGTGATCTTGACCGATTGCCAGGCGCCCTTGGCTGTTCCTAGTCACGACCGCTGTTGTTGGTCGGCGTCATACTCAGGCGCTGGCGTCGGCGTCGGCGCTTCTCGGAGCGATGCACCAGCTCGCTTACGGCGAGCGTCACGGTCGCCACGCGGCGGGCCCAGCGGGGTCCGCCGCGTTCCGCCCACACCACACATGCACACCCGCCGACGGCGAGCACCACGACGCCGAGCAGCACCAGATTGATCATGTTCTTCACCCCTGCGTTCAGTTGTACGACCCTGCTGATGGTCTCAGACCAGGAAGGGCCCCAACGGGATGTCCGACCGAAACGACATCTGGTCCACTGCCGCTCCCCTTCACGCTGGAGGACCATTCGGCCAAGATCAAGTGGCAGAGGACATCAACGGTGGCGCCGTGCAGCGAGCACGGCAGGCTTAGAATCGAACGTGTGAGCGAAGCATCTCCTCTCCCTGCCGACCTGTCCCGGCTGAGGGTGATCGCGACCTACCTTCGGCTGGAGCTGGACCGCGTCCAGCTGCGCATCGCCGAGGCCGAACAGCAGGAGCAGGAGGCTGCTCGGCGGGTCGCTGCCAGCGCCGGGCCGCCGCCGGCCTGGACGGTGCAGATGAACGTCGGCGCGGACCCGCAGCCAGTGGCCATCCACCATGGCGAGTGCGCCGTGGGGCAGCCCCGCGTACGGCCGATCACCCGACGCGGTGCTATCGAGGCGCTCACCGCTGGGGTGGAGGCATGCGCGTTGTGTCGTCCGGACCGTGAACTGCGAATCGACTGAGCCGTGGCTGCGGGAATGCGGGTGGCGGCGGGTGGATCATGTGGCGGAGAAGAATGCTGCTCTTCTGAGGAAGGTCCTCGGGACTGGCTTCGTGCATCTTTAGGAACAGGAGATGTGGACGAGGTTGGGAGGCAGTTGGTGATCTTTCCTCGTTTGGATGTCGATGAGAAATGACGGCACTAACGGCGGTGGGAGTTGGCTCACGTCCCTGACACGAGCCCCGGCGGGGTTGTCGGCTGCTGGGGAAACCGACGTGACAGGCGATGCCTGCTGAGGAAGACTCGCGTCGTGCGCGATCGTGTAGATACCCCCTCTGGCCTGGTGCTGCGGAGATGGATGGCCGAGGACGCCCGGGCGGTGATGACCGCGTTCGCGGATCCGCTCATGCGTGGCCAGTCCATCGAGCCGGTTGATTCTGTTTCGGCTGCCGAGCGGTGGATAACGGCTCGTGGTGACCAGTGGGCTGCGGGGTCTTCCTACTCCTTCGCCGTCGTCGACGGGGGTGGCCTCGTTCTCGGCCAGGTGTGTGTTGGCTCAGTGGATCGGCGTCATGCCACTGGATGGGTGTCCTACTGGACGACGGCAGCGGCCCGTGGCCGGGGCATAGCTTCCCGTGCCTGCCGTGCTGTGGCCCGCTGGGCTTTCGACGACGCGGAACTCTTCCGGCTGGAGCTGGGGCACCGGGTGAACAATCCCGCCTCATGCGGAGTGGCTCGCGCTGCCGGCTTCGCGGTGGAGGGACAGCAGCGACAGAAGCTCGAATACGACGGTGTCCGCTTCGACGTGGAACTCCACGCCCGCCTGGCAACGGATGCGGAGCCCGTGTCCTTGTAAGGCCGGCTCCAGCCCGTGGCACGTCTTTGGTGGGATTGAGCGAGAGGCGATGCGGGACCGCCCGCCGTCCGTGAGGGCCGGCGGGCTGTCGGGTGAGTGCCTCTATCAGCTGACCTTGGCGGGTTCTTCGGCTCGGGCTCGGGTGCTGGCCAGGCGGTAGGAGTCGGTGCCGGTCTCGATGATGGTTCCGTTGAAGGTCAGCCGGTCGACGATGGCCGCGCAGAGCCGAGGGTCCGTGAACGTCTTGGTCCAGCCGCCAAAGGACTCGTTGGAGGCGATGGCAACGCTGTTCTTCTCCTCGCGCTCGGTCAGAACCTGGAACAGGAGTTCGGCGCCGTGCCGGTCCAGCTCCATGTAGCCGAGCTCATCAATACACAAAAGATCAACCCGCCCGTAGCGTGCGATGGTCTTGTTCAGCTGCTTCTCGTCGGCGGCCTCGACCAGCTCGTTCACCAGCTTCGTCGCGAGCGTGTAGCGGACCCGGTAGCCCTTCATTGCCGCCTCGGTGCCCAGGGCGATCAGCATGTGTGACTTGCCGGTGCCGGAGTCGCCGATCAGGCAGAGCGGCTGCCCCTGCTTGATCCATTCACAGCTGGCGAGGGTGTGGACGGTAGCCGCGTCGATGTTGGGGTTCGCGTCGAAGTCGAACGCCCGAAGGGACTTCTCCCGAGGGAAGTTCGCCGCCTTGATCCGCCGCTCCGAACGGCGGCGGGCCCGGTCGTCGCACTCGGCCATCATCAGTTCGGCGAGGAAGCCCCGGTAGCTCATCTGCTCCTTCAGCGCCCGCTCGGCGATGTCGGAGAACTCCTTGCGGATCGACGGCAGCCGCAGCATGCGGCAGGCCGTGTCGATGGCGGCGTCGGCGGCTTGCTCGGTCAAGCCTCGCTGGCGGGGCAGGGTCGTCACTGTGCTTCTCCCTCACGGTGGTCACCGCCGCTGTCGCGGCGGCGTCGGAGCAACTGGTCATAGGGGGGCACCGAGGGCAGCGGCCTGGTGTCCGGCGGAAGATGAGCCAGGCGCCACTCGTTCAGAGACGTCACCGTCGCCGGCAACTTGCCGGAAGCCAGATGGTCTGCCCTGGGGCCGGGTTCGGTCTCGGCCTGGGCGGCCTTGCGGGCCTCCAGCGCGACGGCGTCCGCTGTCAGGGCCCCAGCCCGCAGGGCAGCGGCGAGGCCGGCGACGACATGCTCATGAGGCAGGTGCCGGCCCAGCAGCAGGACCTCGATCAGGGCCCGGGTGCCGTCTCGCTCACCGTGGATCTTCTTGGCCTGATCCCACCAGGCGTCATGGACCGGGGTGAATTTGCCCGCCGAGCGAGCCTGTTCGAGCGCGGTGGAGCCGGGAAAGGCGCCGGGCTTGCGGACCAGTGCCTCCAGGTAGTGGTCCAGATCCAGGCGGACGGCGCCCTTGGCAATCAACCGCTCCCATCGGCTTGCGGCCGCGGGACCAACCCCGCGGGTGCGGGGAGCAGATCACGGCGGGACTGTCCACAGAGACCGGGAAGGGACCAACCCCGCGGGTGCGGGGAGCAGACCCAGATGATCAGGCTCCACCGGCGGTTGACGGGACCAACCCCGCGGGTGCGGGGAGCAGGCGGACGTCGAGGACAACCCCGACGGCTGCGCGGGACCAACCCCGCGGGTGCGGGGAGCAGACCGAGGCCACTGGCGCCTGGCACGGTGTCCCGGGACCAACCCCGCGGGTGCGGGGAGCAGGACCGCACCGCTCTGACCTGCGGGAAGGGGACGGGACCAACCCCGCGGGTGCGGGAAGCAGACCGCGTGCGTGGCGCCACGCCAACCTGTGAGGGGACCAACCCCGCGGGTGCGGGGAGCAGGACCGGCACCAGGCCGTGGCGCTCGGGGACGCGGGACCAACCCCGCGGGTGCGGGGAGCAGTGGTCCAAGGCCGGATCCAACATCCTCTCGCAGGGACCAACCCCGCGGGTGCGGGGAGCAGGAGCCCGAAGCCCTTTGGCGACAACGACAGCGGGGACCAACCCCGCGGGTGCGGGGAGCAGGCGCCGGTCGCCTCGGCGACGTGGTAGGTGATGGGACCAACCCCGCGGGTGCGGGGAGCAGAGCAGAACAAGGTTGTCATCCAGATGGTCGACGGGACCAACCCCGCGGGTGCGGGGAGCAGGAGCGCTACGGCAATGGCGAACTCGACCTGGAGGGACCAACCCCGCGGGTGCGGGGAGCAGCCCCGGCCGTTCCCGCGCCGCCGGTCGAGCCAGAGCCTGAGCCGGAGGGACCAACCCCGCGGGTGCGGGGAGCAGGTCAAGCGCGCCATCCCGGACGTCATGGCGATGGGACCAACCCCGCGGGTGCGGGGAGCAGGTCCTCTCGGTCGGGCTGGGCGATCAACCCGAGGGACCAACCCCGCGGGTGCGGGGAGCAGGAGGAGTTCAGCTGCTTCTGGTACGCCGCGAGGGGACCAACCCCGCGGGTGCGGGGAGCAGCCGAGCCTCCGAGCCGCGGCGAACAGCCTTCCGGGACCAACCCCGCGGGTGCGGGGAGCAGCCCGAGGCATAGCCGGGCAGGCGGCCGGTGCGGGGACCAACCCCGCGGGTGCGGGGAGCAGCATGTTCGCCGTCCGTATCAACGCACCGGAAGGGGACCAACCCCGCGGGTGCGGGGAGCAGAGGTGCTGGGACAGGCCCTGCACATAGCTGTCGGGACCAACCCCGCGGGTGCGGGGAGCAGAGGTGCTGGGACAGGCCCTGCACATAGCTGTCGGGACCAACCCCGCGGGTGCGGGGAGCAGAGAGAACCAGGAGCGGGTGCGGATCAAGCCCTGGGACCAACCCCGCGGGTGCGGGGAGCAGATGGCAGCGGACTCCTCCCCGACCGGCAGCTCGGGACCAACCCCGCGGGTGCGGGGAGCAGCCTGGCAGGCCAAGTTGGAGAGCAGGGGGCGCGGGACCAACCCCGCGGTTGCGGGGAGCAGGTGGAGAACAATCCCTTCGCCTCAAACGCACAGGGACCAACCCCGCGGGTGCGGGGAGCAGAGGTCGCGGAGCAGGTTTGCGCTGAAGGTGTCGGGACCAACCCCGCGGGTGCGGGGAGCAGCACCACGCACTGGGCATCCGCCCCGTCTACCCGGGACCAACCCCGCGGGTGCGGGGAGCAGACCTGGAGCACCTCCGGCACGTCCGGCTGGAAGGGACCAACCCCGCGGGTGCGGGGAGCAGACGTCCACGCCAGCAGCCCCTGATCGGCGGGGGGGGACCAACCCCGCGGGTGCGGGGAGCAGGTCTCGTGTCGCTCGTCTTCGCTCTGCCGTGCGGGACCAACCCCGCGGGTGCGGGGAGCAGCGGATCGGCAGCACGAACCCGTCGTGCGCCGCGGGACCAACCCCGCGGGTGCGGGGAGCAGCGGATCGGCAGCACGAACCCGTCGTGCGCCGCGGGACCAACCCCGCGGGTGCGGGGAGCAGGTCGCCACTGTCTGATGCGATGGTGGCGAGAAGGGACCAACCCCGCGGGTGCGGGGAGCAGTGGACCCTGACCCTGGTCAACGCCACGACCTCGGGACCAACCCCGCGGGTGCGGGGAGCAGAGCCGCCGACCACGCCCTTGCCATGTACTCGTGGGACCAACCCCGCGGGTGCGGGGAGCAGTCGGCGAGCTGCTTCTTGATCTCGTCGGGCGTGGGACCAACCCCGCGGGTGCGGGGAGCAGGATAGCGACGGCGAGCGCGGTGATGGCTTCGAGGGACCAACCCCGCAGGTGCGGGGAGCGGCACTCCGATGTTCATTTTGGCATTTCGGGACGGGGCTGGGGGCTGCTGTGCAACGATGTTTCTCGCGTCTTATGGCGTAGACGTATGGGGGGAAGCCTAGTTGTGTAATTTGCTGGACGACGCGTGGCTGCGTGCACGCGCCTCGAACAGTGCTGTGGGGGAGGGCCACCGCGGGTTTGGCGCCTTCGAAGAAGTTGGCGTACGACGGCTCCTTCTGGGGGCCGAGCGGTTCCAGGACATCGCTGTCGAGCTGCCGACCCAGAAGCCTGCAATTTTCCGGCAGTTGTTGCTGCCCATCGTCGTGGATGCGCTGGGACGGCCGCGGGATGCCGCTGAGTGGGTTGCGATGTTCGAGGCCGGGGCCTTCTCTCCTGAGCAGTGCGACAAGCTCAATGCTTACCTTGACGGACACCGCCATCTGTTCGACCTCTTCGGTAAGGATGCGCCTTTCGCACAGGTAGCGGGGCTGCGTACCGCCAGAGACGAGACCAAGGGGGCTGCGCTTCTGGTGGCGACGGCTGCCACTGGCAACAACGTGCCGCTGTTCTCGTCCCGTTCGGAGGGGGACTCGCTGGAGCTGACCCCGGCGCAGGCTGCAAGGTGGCTGCTGCACACCCATTGTTGGGACACGGCCGCCATCAAGACCGGTGCAGTGGGCGATCCGCGGGTGAAGGCGGGGAAGACGACGGGGAATCCGGTCGGTCCGCTGGGGCAACTGGGCGTCGTTATGCCCAAGGGGCGTACCGTCTACGAAACTCTTCTGCTCAACATTCCCTTCGGACAGCCGCTGCTGTCCGATGACCTTCCCCAGTGGAGGCGTCGCGAGCCGGATAGCAGGGTTGAAGAGACGCTGTCCTGTGCCACACCGGCTTGGCAGGCCCGCGCATCTCGTGGGCTGTTGGACGTATGGACCTGGCAGTCGCGTCGCATCCGGCTGGTTCCGGAGGAGACCCCGAGCGGGCTGCGGGTCACGCAGGTCGTTGTGGCAGCGGGTGACCGACTGGACAGCACGCCCGATCACGAACCCCATACCGCCTGGGTCGTCGACAGCGCCGCTACCCGTGGCAAGAAGAGCGGCAAGGGGAAGGTCGTCTCTCCTGTTCGTCCTCGACGACATCAGCTGGGGCGTGCTGCTTGGCGAGGTCTGAACGCATTGCTGGCGGTTGATCGTGCGGGGGAGCAGATCGATGCGACGGACGTTCGTGCAGGCTTCCACACCAGCGTTCTGCTGAGCCGCATCGGTGCGGTCAGGGAGCGGCTGCCCCAGGAGTACCCGCTCCAGGTAGAGCTGACAGGCATCGCCTACGGCACTCAGTCCTCCGTCGTCGAGGATGTCTTCTTCGACGAGATTCCCCTACCGTTGACTGCACTGAACCCGGACGGCATCGTCTGCGGCTCGCTTCTGGAGGCCCTGAGCCAGGCGGAAAGTCTCGCCGGCGCGGTCAACAATCTCTCCGCTGATCTGCGGCGGGCGGCCGGCACCGAACCGATCCCCTGGGACAAGGGGCAACGCCCCGGGGACACCTTGCTGCACGCCCTTGATCCGCTGGTACGGCGGCTGCTGGCCGGCCTGCGCACGGTCGGTGAGGACTTCGAACAGTCCGAGCGTGGATTGACGGCATGGGAGCAAAAGGCCGGGCGAGAGACATGGAAGGTGGCCGAACAGGTGCTCTCCACAGCCGCCCCCGGACTCTTCAGCGGCAGAACCGTGACGAAGGACGGCAAGGAACGGCTCTATCAGCTCAGTCGCGCCGAACGTCACTTCCTGGACCGCATGGATGAGATCCTCACCCGTCGCACGGCCCTGCGGAAGTCCGCCTGAGCGGCAGTGCAGGCCCCGCTCTTCCACCCGTCCCGTCACCGCACCACACATGACCGATCGGCTGCCCGACGAAAGTGAAGGGGGACTGCCGTGTCTGCCACACCCGAGACCGGCCCCAGCAGCACCACCGAACCCACGGCGTCCACGCTCGTCCGCCGCTACTGGAGCCAGTACGTACGGAACGACGGCACCTGGCGCATCGATCCCAAGAACGGGGCGCTCGCCAAGGCGCCCGGCGAAGATCTCGCCGCCCTGCGGTCCGGTCTGGGGCAGCCAGCTGGCACGGTTCCCGCGCTCTGGCCCTTCTACACCAGCCACACGGACGGACAGGTGACGCCGGAGCTGGAAGCCGAACACGCGGCGCTATCGCTCTATGGCCTGCATCAGCAGAGCCAGTCCCACCCCGTGCACAAGAGGGGTGTCGGGCTGGGGGCGGCCCTGCGCGCGCTACGTCACGACGACCGGTTCAGCACGGAAGCCGTGGACCGCCGGGTCGCAGCCGCGGTGAACACCACCTCAGTCTCCGCCCTGGTGTACCGGCTGCGGGGCTTGATCACCCAACTCCGGTCCGTCAAAGCGCCCTTGGACTACGACCAGTTGCTTCAGGACATCAAGAACTGGCACTACCCCGAGTCACGTCGACGGGTCCGCCGCACCTGGGGACTGGCGTACCACTCCTGGAATGCCCACCCGGTCACGTCATCACCTGACCACGTCTCCTAGCGCTCTCACGACAGAGCCGCCACGCCCGTCCGCAGACCACATCACCGGAGGACTTCACGGTGCTCACCGCGCCCCGCACCTACATCGACGTCCACATCCTTCAGACAGTGCCCCCGGCCAACCTCAACCGCGATGATCAGGGCAACCCCAAGGAGGCGTACTACGGCGGTGTGCGACGGTCCCGCGTCTCGTCGCAAGCGTGGAAGCGGGCCACCCGCCTCCATTTCACCGAGCGCATGCCCGAACAGGACCTGGCGACCCGCACCAGGCGCATCAGCAGCGCGCTCGCCGGCCTGATCGGCGCCGACAGCGACCTGCCCGCCGAGTCCTCGTCCCGATTGGCGGGCGCTCTGCTGGCGCCCTTGAAGATCAGCGCCGGCAAGAAGGAGGGGGACACTGCCTACCTGTTCTTCTACGGCCGCCGGCAACTCAGCGCTGTGGCCGACCTTGTCCGTGGCCGTGCTGCCGAACTGGCAGTGCTGGACGACGCGGAGTTGGCAGCCGAGATCGACCAGCTGCCGGTGCAGGAGAAGTTCAGCACCGGACATCCGATGGACGTCGCCCTCTTCGGGCGCATGGTGGCCGACATTCCCGCACTGAAGGTCGACGCTGCCACCCAGGTCGCCCACGCCTTGTCCACCCATGCCGTCGAGCTGGAATTCGACTACTTCACGGCCGTCGACGACGAGGCCATGAAGGAGCAGGAAACCGGCGCCGGCATGATCGGCACCATCGGCTTCAACTCCGCCACCCTCTACCGCTACGCCTCTGTCAACCTCCACCAGCTTCTGCACAACCTCACCGACGAGGAGGCAGCGGTCACCGCCGTCGAGGAGTTCGTCACCTCCTTCGCCCGCTCTATGCCCACCGGTTACGGCAACTCCTTCGGCCACCGCACCTTGCCCAGCTTGGTCGCGGTCGTCGTACGCGCAGACCAACCGGTCAACCTCGTTTCCGCCTTCGAGGAGCCGGTCGGGGCCCATTCCGGAATCGCCGCGGAGTCCGCCCGCCGCCTGGCGCGCGAGTACGCCACCGCTACCAGTGTCTGGGGCGACACCCCCGCGTTCACCGCGCTGTGTCACACCTTCGACACCTCCGGGAAGATCGCGGAGCAGCTCAAGGGCACCTTCGCCGAGCCCGTGGCGTTCCCGAAGCTGCTGGCCGGCCTGCGCGCCCACCTCACCGACACGGTCAAGCGAGCCACCCGATGACCAGCCCTCCGCCGGCAACGCCCGCCCCTCAAGGGGTGACAACCGAGGCTGTACTCCTGCTCCGCCTGGCCGGCCCCTTGCAGTCATGGGGTTCTCGCAGTGCCTTCAACCGACGTGAGACCAACCCGGAGCCCACCAAATCTGGTGTGATCGGCCTGCTCGCGGCGGCTGCCGGAATGGCTCGTGAGGACCCGCTCGACGAGCTGACGCCGCTGAGCCTGGGCGTGCGCGTCGACCAGCCCGGAACGCTCCTGCGGGACTACCACACCGTCAGCGACTTCCGGGGCCGGCCACTGCTCCAGGCCGGAGTCTCGGCCAAGGGCCTCCAGAAGCCCACCTCCCCGGCCAAGTACACCCATGTGACCACTCGCTACTACCTCCAGGACGCGGTCTTCGTCGCGGCTGTCGCCGGCCCCCGTGACCTGTTGTGCACCCTGGACCAGGCCGTCCGGGCCCCCGCCTTCCCCCTTGCCCTCGGCCGCCGCTCCTGCCCTCCCACCCAGCCGCTTGCCCTCGGCCTGCGGGAAGGAAGCCTGGAACACGTTCTGCGGAAGGAGCCCTGGCAGGCCTCCCGGCGCGCCCGTGAGCAGTACGCCGCCCAGTGCGGACGGGAGCAGGAGCTGGACCGGCCGCTGTACCCGGCGCGCATCGACCGTTCGGTCACCGTTGAGGACCCCGAAGGTGACGACGTCCTGCACGATTCCCCGGTCTCGTTCGATCCGTACGCCCGCAGCTTCACCAGCCGACGGGTACGGCACGGCTGGCTGAGCATCCCCACCGGGTTCCCCCGGCCCGACACCACCGACGACGGCGCGGACGAAGCCGCCGGACACGACCCCTTCGCCCTGCTGGGCTGGTGACCGCCATGACCTACCTCTCCCGTATCCGCATCAACCCCCTTCGCGCCGAAAGCCGTCGTCTGCTGGCCAACCCGCGTGCCATGCGCGGTGCCGTCATGGGGGGCATCCCCGATGCCCCCCAGGGCGACCGCGTGCTGTGGCGGCTGGACGCCGACAACCCCCGTCGCCCACACCTGTTCGTGCTCACTTCCGCCAAGCCCGACTGGACCCATATCGTCGAAAAGGCTGGCTGGCCGGACGCCGACGGAGAACATGCCGCCGTCCGCGACTACGCCCCGCTCCTCGACCAGATCGCCGTCGGCCGGGAGTTCGCGTTCCGCTTGACCGCCAGCCCCGTACAGAACACCGCGGCGCCGATGAGCCCCACGCCCACGCAGGCGGCCCGCCTCGCCGCTGCCGCTGACAGCGACAGCAAACGGGTACGCGGCTTCAGGCTGGGCCATAGCACCGCGAGCGCGCAGCTGAACTGGTTCCTGACCCGTACCGCCCGATGGGGCTTCGACGTCCCCACAGCCCGTACCGACGCCCCGGCCCCCGGCCTCGCCGACAGCCGGACCGCTGACGACGCGCGCAACACCGAGGTAGGGACGGAGGACGCCGGCCCGGCACGCGACATCCGTATCACCGCAAGCCGTCGGCACTCCTTCGTCAAGAACGGGAAAGGCCCCCGCGTCACCATTCAGAGCGCCACTTTCGAAGGGCGCCTTCAGGTAACCGACCCCGCTGCCTTCGTCACGCGCCTGTTGGAGGGCATCGGCCCTTCGAAGGCATACGGCTGCGGCCTGCTCACCCTCGCCCCACTGCGGAGCCGGACGACTCTGCAGTGACCGCGCCCTCGTCAATGATTCCGAGCACCGGGTCGTAGCGCAGCCGCCGCCCCGAAACCGAAGCGGTGCGGTCCGCCCCGAGGACAAGAGCCCTGCGGTATTTCAACCGTTCGTGCCCAACCCAGCCGGGTAGGACGGACAGCTCCACAGCCGCTTCCGAAGAGCAGGTCGCGGGCAGCTTCACCGTGTCGGCGAGGACCTCGTCAATGAGGTCGTCGTCGGGGACGGCACCGTCCTCTGCCAGAGCGCTCCCCGACAGCGTCAGGTACCTGGCACCATCGTGAATGACGAGGACGGCCTCCGCCCCGGGATCCCCGTCACGGACCAGGGCGGTCATCCCGGCATCGCCCTTTACGGGAGGCACGGCGACATAATGGAGATCGGCCAGCGTCGTTGCCTCTCTGTCGCCGCGCCGTGTCAGTAGGTGGTGGGAGGCGTTCCCGATGCGTTTCCGTCGCTCGGCCTCCTCCTGCCGCCGGGCCGCCTCGGTGTCGTCCCGCCATGCCTCCGGAACCTCGTCGTCGCCGCCGTAACCGGCCGCCACCAGCGCAGGAATATCCCCCGGGAGGCTCCAGCCGCCCGACTGCCCGGCGGTCGTGAAGACCAGGGCCGCCGTGCGCAGGAGCAGATGGCGGCCGTAGAGGGTCTGTGAGCGGTCGGGAAACCTCGGAGCGCCACGGCCGAGCGGATCCGCGTCGGTGCCGTCCCGGCCAGGTAGGGCGCTCCCGGGGGCCCAACCCGTGACGATCACCCGTGGCCTGGCCAATCGGCCGGGGCGGTGCATCCTGTCGCCGCGGTGCAGCCGGCCCATCCGCTGCAGCAGCGCATCGATCGGGGCCATGTCGGTGATCAGAACGTCCACATCGACATCGAATGCCTGCTCGGCGACCTGGGTGGCCACCACGATCATCTGAGGCCGGACCGCCGCGGTGCCGGTCGGCCACGGGGCGAGCTGGTGCAGACATTCCGCCGTGCGATCGGCACGCGTCCCGAGCGGAAGCTGCTCGTGCAGCAGCACCACCTGGTCGCCGAAGCGCTCACGCAATACGGTGCACAGCGCCTGGGCCCGTTCGACGGTGTTGCGGATGACCAGAGCGCATCCGCCGTGCGTCAGCTCCTCGCCGAGCAGGTCGGCGACCGCTGCGTCGGCGGCCGTATCGGCTGCCCGGTGCTCCTCGGGATCTGCACCCCCCTCGGGAACGGCCTCCGGCAGGAGGACAACGTCGACGGGCCGATCCGTGCGCCAACTGTCACAGACCGACACGGCGGAACGGTGGCCGGTGCCGTCCGGTGCGTTCCACACGACGGTGGCGGAGGGGTACCCCTGAGGATGGCGGAGGTCGTCCGCCGTGAACTCCTCACGTCCCAAGGCCCCGGCCAGATAGGCGTCGACAAGTGCCTGGCGCTGCGGTGCCGGCAGCGTCGCCGACAGCAGCACCACCGGTACGCCTGCCTGGCCGAACCAGCGCAGGCCCTCGAGGAGAAACTGCGAGGTGTAGACATCGGTGGCGTGCACCTCGTCGAGTACGACGACCTTCCCCACCAGCCCCGCCATCCGGAGCATCACGAACTTGGTGCGGGTTGTCGCGTACAGCAGCTGATCGACCGGGCCCACCACGAAGGGGCACAGCAGCCCGCGCGCGTAGCCGAAGAACCATTCGGCCGGTACGCGCGCCACCGGCCCGCCGCCCCCGGAACCGTGCGGACCGTCGCTCGCCTGCTCGCCGTGCTGCTCGTCCTCGTCGCATTCGCCGACGGCGGCGAGCCTGACCCCCCGCGGCTCGCTCAGCAGGGCGCTCCACTCCTTGTTGAAGGTCCGCTTGCCGTGGAGCAGCGCGACCCGATCGGCCAGCTTCCCGTCGATCCGGCTCACCCACTCTCTGACCCTCCCGAACATGGGGTCGTCGGTGGACCACTCCGGCATGCCGACGAACACGCCGTCCGCGCCGAACTTCGCGGCCGTGATCTCCGCCGCCATCAGGGCGGCCCTGGTCTTCCCCTCGCCCATCGGCGCCTCGATGACCATCAGGCCGGGAGCCGCCATTTGCCGCGCCGTTTCCATCGCCAGCTCCTGTGAGGGACGCGGCTCGCACCCGAACCGCTTCGCGAAGGCGTCCGGTGGCGACTCTGGCAGCTCTCCCCATCCGCGCTGCAGGCCGAGCTTCTCCCATGCCGCAGCTGCCCGTTGCCGTGCACCCTTGAAGCTCACGTCGGCCAACGCGTCGATCCCCCGGAAGCCGGCCCCGCTGGCGATCCAATCCGTCATCACGATCAGTCCACTCAACTGGAGTTGGACAGCACGCGTCGGCACCACCGCGGGGGCCGGAGCGGTGAGAGCACCCAGTCCCAGTTCCCCGGAAAGACGCTGGACGAGGGTGAGTCGTACCTCAGCCCAGCGTTCGTCACCCTCCAACTGCCCGCGTGCCTTACGGTCCGGCTTCAGCGCGCTCTCGACTGAGAAGAACCCGTGATGCCCTGCAACAAGGGGCCACACCCAGTCGATGTGCTCCTCGGGCCACCCGGCCGCCGACAGCAGCCGCTGCAGCAGATAACCTCCGGCTCGTCCGTGATGCCATGCGAACCGTCCGGCGGTCGGCTCGTGCCACCGCAGCCCGGCCGCTCGTACGGCCTCCGCCCCTCGTGGCCACCGGCGTTGGAAGACCGGCGTGGCCTTTCCGTAGTCGTGCATCCCGCAGAGCCAGATGAACAACCCCCGGCCCCGGCCCTGGCCACCGGCTGTCTCGTCCAGCAACCGCCGGGTGGACGGCGCCAGATAGCGCTCCCACATGACGTCGGCGACGGCTGCCGCGTCGAGCATGTGCGACAGCAGGAGATTCATCGTCCCTTCGGCATACTCGGGTGTCTTTCCCACCAGAGCGCCCAGCGCCGCGTTAAGGTCCAGGCTGTCGTCCGGGCCCGGAATGCTGGCCATACTCCCCCTCTTCGCCTCGTCCACCGGTCAGGTTAGGCGATGCGAGCGGCCCCCGTCCGGGTGACATCATGCCGTCGTGAGAGACGACGTCACCGTGCTGAACAGCGCGCTCAGTACGAGTTTCGGCCATGACCTGCTGACCGAGTGGATCCCCGACGCCCTCGGCGCCACCGATGTCATCCGGGACCTGGCCGGCGGAACTGTCGCGGTGCCGGAGCGGCTTGATGTCGGGTGGCTTCAGGTGCCCTTGACCCGGCGGACGGAGAGTGTGCCCGTCGTGCCACCAGCCGTACGCGCCCATGCGCATCTCCTGGTGGAGCGCTCGCTGCTCTACCAGGAGCCGCGCCCCGAGGTGTTCAGCTACCGTTCCCCGGTCTGGGACTACCGCTCCGCCTACCGGGCACGACAGACCCGTATGCGCGAAATGGCACGCCGAGGTGATCTGCCACTCGTCCTGAGGCTCGACATTCACCGCTTCGGCCAGTCGCTTCCCCTGCACGTACTGCTCGATGCTGCCTGGATGACCGGCGAGTTGGCGGGATACCTGACCGAACTGCACCGTGCCACCGGCCGGTGCCTCCTGCCCGGTCACCGCTGGGCCAACCGGCTCGGTACCGCAGCGCTGGCCCCGATCGACGCGCTCCTGGCCGTGACGACGCCGCGCCGGTGGCTTCGCTGGGGCGACGACTGGCATGTCTTCGTCCGCGACAGCGCGGAAGCGGAACAGGTCCGCGACGTTGTGGAAGGCGGGCTGGAAGGACTCGGACTGCGTCTGTCCGAAGAAAAGACCACCACCGAGCCGGTGAACGACCTGTTCACGGGACCGGCCCACGACGTCGCAGGCCACCCACCCGAGGTCTGGCGCAGGGGCATACAGGACGCCGATGTACGTGCCCTCAGGTATGCCCTGGCCCGTATCGAGCCCGACGCGCAGGTGTCCCGCGCCCTCGTCGGCACCGTACGAACGTGGCCGGTGCTGCTGCCGCGTGCGGTCCAGTACCTCGACCGCGCGGTGAGTACCCCAGCGGGTCAAGAGGCGGCGCGAGAACTGCTGGAAGACGCCCACGCAGATCTGTTCGGGGCCGCACGGATACTTGCTCTGGCCGGCCGGCATCAGGTACTTGCGTCGGGCGTTTCCGACAGGCTGCTGGACGTGGCCGCCGGCTGTGGGATCTCCGGGCTGCGGGCCCTGGCAGCACGTGTCGCCCTGTGCACCGGGCGTCGGTGGCTGGTGCACAGGCCACCTGCGCACCTGCTGCGCTGGATCGCTCAAGGCGCGGACATCCGGCGGAATCCACCCTCCGTCGCCACCCTCCTGTGACACTGTCATCCCTGCGAACCGGGCGGACACGCGATCGAGGGACACGGATGGAACAGCGGCGCGGATCATGGGAGCAGGCCGACTGGATCACGCTTCCCACAGCTGACCAACACCTGGTCCAATCCGTAGCGGTGGTCCTGTCGAGTATCGACCGGCTCCTGCCACCGCACGCCTGGCATCTCAAAGGTTCGACGGCGCTTATGGGGTGGATGGGCTCTTCAGCCCGGCTGCCGAACGATGTCGATCTGGCCCTTTCCGAGCGCGCGGGCCGGCAACTGCTGTCCGCCTCCGAACTGCCGCCCGGCCCGCAAGGCGAGAGTCTCCGGCTGCTGCGTTCGGAACCCGTGGTGTTCAGCTCGCCCGGCAGGGCGACCGTACACCGGGCACTGATCCGCCTACGGGCGGGGGAAGCCATCGGGAAGGTCCTGCTCAACATATTGCTGGTGCCGGACGCCGAGACGGCGCGCGACAACCGCACCGCACCCCTTGACTTCCCCGGCCGGAAGGCCCCGGTCACCGTACCGGCGGCGACCCTCAGCCGGTGCCTGGCGCAGAAGCTGCTGCGCTACACCCGACGGCGCGACGGCGGCAAGATCAATACGCGCTGGACCGATCTCACGGACTTCCTGCTGGCTGCCGCGAGCCCCCTGGCCCCCGCACTGTTCCTGGACGAAGTACGGCGTGACGTGGCGATCGAATTCGCTGCCATGGGCCGCACCTGGCCGGACCACCTGCCTCAACCACCACGCGAATGGCTGGACTTCTGGGACACGGCAACCTTCCGGGACGGATTGGAGTTCGGCCGCCTGCCCGAAGCGGCGGACCGGCTCGCACAGTTCTGGAACCCGGTGCTGGGGACGCGGGTCGCTCCGTACGGTCCCTCTCCCGCACCGGTACCGCCGACGGCGCCACAGGTGTGGTCGTCCAGCGCATGGAAGTGGGCGACCGCATGAGGTCAGGGCTCACGCTCCCGCCGACGTGCCCGGTATCGATTCCTGTACCGATGCGAAGAGTCGGTCGAGGTGGCCCTGTGCGGTGGGCGGCAGGTGCAGATGCCACCAGTCGCGCCATCGCAGTGCGTGCGCGAGATGGTGGAAACCCGGGGTGCCGGGTCCTGCCCTCCGCAAAGCGGACAGAAAACCGACGACGGAATCGGCCGCTCGGGAGCCGAGGGGGTTACCGAAAGCGTGGAAGAACCGCTCCTGGTGTCCCGTGCCTTTGAGGGCCTTGGTCACATGGAGGCTGAAATGCGCGCGACGGCGGGCCGCGGTGAGCCCCCACTCGTCCATGGGCGCCACACCGGCCCCACTGTGCATACGACCCGCACTCTCAGCGTTCGCCGCGACCATCGCCGAACGCATCAGCGCGGCGTCGGAGACGACGCCGGAGAGGCCGTCCCCCAGCGTCGCGAAGAGCCGGCCACCGGCCGCGACCGCGTCGCTCAGGGCCCGCAGATGGCGTGAGAGCAGCGATTCACGCCGCACCCGAAGCCGGTATGCCCGGTCCAACACGTCCGGTACCGGCAGGGATCCGTCCAGCCAAGCCGTGCTCAGGGGAATCAGCTCGTGCGCACTGCCCTCCGTAACACGCTCACCGCTTTCCCGGTCGAGGGTGCCCCATTCGATGTCGTGAACGTCGCTGACCGCGTAGAGACCTCGCTGCGGTGGCCTCTGCGCGAACACGTCCCAGGCGTCGGCCGACGGCACCCCGGGAAAACGCGGATCTTCTCCCGGGCGGGCACCCGAGCCCTCGTCGGCACCGCCCAGCGGCCGGACAAGGACACCGGCGAGCAGCGAGGCCCCCCGCTCAGGTGACAGGAGTCCCGGCACCCGCAACAGGACATCAGCCGCCCGGCACGGCCGAAGATCCGGCCGGTCCCGCCGCAGCCGAGCGGCCATCGAAATGGCGTAGCAGGCACGCAGCAGCCCCTCCCGCCTCTCGTCGCCACTCCCGCTGAGGGAAACGAAGTCGAAGGCCCAGCCATGCCGAACCCCGCTGTCGCTGCCTCCAGCCGGAGGCTCCAAGGACAGGCACGCGGGGACAGCATGCTTCCCGGCGCGGACCAGGACCAGATCCTTGCCGTAGTACGAAGAGCTCCATGCGGCCTCAAGGCGATGCCCGATCGCCGCCAGGCTCTGCCGGACTCGTGAGAGCCCCGCCATGTGATCCCCACTGTCCTCCACGCTGGCCCGCAACGCGCTCGTGACGACAACCACGGTCGCCTCTTGACGTGGCTCGCGGGCGAAGCGGGCGAGCACGTCCCCCGTGTCCACACATCCCAGCGGGTAGCCGGGAGCATGCCGGGGCGGCCAGGAGAAGGCGGGTGGTGGCGTCACCGCCCGCCACCCCGCCGCTTGCGCCGGAAGAGATCCACGAACAGCCTGCGCAATCCAGGGAACAGCGTGACGAGGCCCACGGTGACCACGCCGGTCGCCCCGAGGATCCGGAACAGCGACGAAGCCCCGGCCTGCGGAAGCCCCTGCCAGATGGCGAGCCCCGTGGTCAACGGCAGGCCGACCGCTGCGAGCAGGCCGAGTATCGCGTTGGTCGTCTCCGTCTCGGCGGACTGCACCTGGCGGGAGAGCTCGCCGAGGTCGCTGACGAGGTTCTGCAGCGACTGCGGCAGACCGGCGCTCTGCTGCCATGCCCGCACCATGGCATCGACGGTTCCTTGCCGACCGAAGCCGGCCGCCCAGTAGCTGCGGCGGAAAACGAGCAGATCCCTTTCCATCTGTGCCACTTTCCGCCGGCGGGGTTCGTGCTGGCCGATCCGTGCCACTTCGCTGCCGAAAGCGTCCAGCACGGTCTGCTGCAGCCGGGCCAGGGCCAGGGCGTCGGCGTACAGCGTCGCCAGGTGGTAGCTGGTGCCGTCGTAGTAGTTACGTGGCACTCCGACACCCGGATCGTGCTCGGTGCCCACCAGGGTGAGCCCACGAACGCCCAGCACGCCCCGCACCTTGGTGGGTAGCGGCAGGCGCATGGCGTGGAGTTGCTCCGCGGCCTCCGGACCCGGCGGATACAACGTCGCGTGATGCAGATGCCACAGCCATTGATCGAGGGAATCCCAATTCCGCTGCGCACGCCCCGGATGCAGCCGCACCAGACCACTCTGGGCGGTGACGAGAGTGCAGTGCACCGCCTCCCGCTCGGTATCAGCGATCCGACACCCCGATGGCAGCTGCCGTGCGACCCAGGCTCGTTGGGCGCCCTGCCCATGGTGCGGGTCGACGTCAGCGCACTCCTGGAGGGTTTTCGGTAGCTGCGCTGGCGGATCCGGCGGCAGAACGCCATGCAGAAGAGCCACTCCGTTCGCATGAACCGGTGAGCCCATGTCCTTGAGCGCGCCGAGCGCAGTGTCGTTCAGGCGCACCAACTCGATGGCTGAAAGCTGGAATCGGGAAGGCGACGCTTCTGCCTGGGGCACCTCGCGATGCCACCGGACTTGCTGCCCCCACAGGAGCGGTACGAGGTGACGCTGCGTGTATGCGGCACGGCGGGATGCGCTGGACACCACTTCGTCGGGCCGGCCAACGCGCCAGCGTCGTTCCAGAGGGCCTGCACGGAAAGGCGCCCCAGGGACGTCATCGATGTGGACAGCGATGATCAGGACGGTATCCCTACGGATGAGCGCCCGAGGGTCATCCCGTCCCGACGCGCGTCCGTGACGATTGCCTGTACGGCTCATACGAGGCAGTCCAACGCCTCGCGAAGGTAGCCACGCCGTTCCGACGGCCCCACGTGCCGCCACCGCCTCGGCCCCTCGGAAACCTCACCCCGGACCAAGACACGTGCGTACCGGCTAATCGGCGCCCCCCTGGCAACCAAGGTCATCGTGCCGGGCAGCGCGCTCGCCCGATGGAACATGAAAGCCGACATGCCGTATGCGTCGCCTGCGCACACCGCGGCCGTCCGATGCCCTGTCACGACCACTCGCTCCCCGCAGCTTGCGTCGAATCGGTATCCCTCTTCGCGGGGCTCGTAGCGGATGACCCGGTAACCCGGAGACTGGGACGATGCCGCGCCGAGGCGGGGGTCGCTGTCGACGAGGGGTTCGTCGGCTTGGGTGATGTCCAGCAAGCTGTTGTTCACGGTTCCGCGCAACACGGTGGACGAGAAGTCCCAACGGTGATCGTGGGCTTGTGAGTCCTCTTCTCCATCAAGCCAGACGTGCAGGAAGAGCCGCCTTGAGTCCTCAGCTACCAGCGCCAAGGGCAGCTTGACGAAGCCGTTCGGGTGCGCCACGGGCGCGGCTATTGCAGGGGCACGGAGCGTCTCGTCGTAGGAGTCGTACAACGCCGCGATGAGCGCGGACCTGGCCAGCCCCTGAGGTACGGGCCCACGGTCGATAGCTTCGCAGTGGTGCGGCACTGGGCTCGTCCCTGAGGCGTCGACTCGACCTGTTCGCACAGTGCTCCTCGTCGTCTCGCATCCCCCACTTACCGTCAGTTTAAGGGACATGGGATGCCGGATGCCGCTCTTATGTTCGGACTGCCGGTCTGAGCCGGACCGGAAAGCCGGAGTCCGCGAGGCTTGTTCGGGGCTGCTCGGAAGGCACCACTATCCGGCATAGTTCGCTCGCGGCAGCACGGTCACCGGATGGGCCGGAGGCTGGGCGTCGGCGCTTTCTGCCAACTGGCTAGAAGAGGCCGGCGCGCATGTGCTGGGTGAGGTTGTCGAGGATCTCGCGTAGCCAGGGGCTGCGGACTGCTGGTAGCCGGACCGGGGAGTGCCGGAACGCTTCCGCGTCGGCCCGGAACAGGAGGCGGGGGCGCGGTGCGGGTGGGCAGTCGCGCAGGTCGCCGTCCAGGGACCAACCCCGCATGCGCGGGGAGTAGACGATGACCGCCGACACCAGCACCAACTTCCAGGGACCATCCCCGCGTGTGCGGGGAGCAGCCGGTGGAGCTGTCCCCGGGCGTCCTGGCGACGGGACCAACCCCGCGGGGGCGGGAAGCAGCGGACCGAGTCGACGTCCACGGTGCCGTCCGTGGGACCAACCCCGCGGGTGCGGGGAGTAGGTCACCGCGGCGGCATTCAGGCCGCGTTGGATGGGAGCAACCCCGCATGCGCGGGGACCACGCGAACGCCACCTACATCGTCGAGTTCCACCTGGGACCAACCCCGCATGCGCGGGAACCACGACACCAACACCATCACCCTGGACCTGAGCAAGGGACCAACCCCGCATACGCGGGGACCACCTGGACGCGCTGCTCCTCGACCGCGGCCGGCTGGGGCCAACCCCGCATGCGCGGGGACCACCCGGTTCCGGACAACGGATATCTGATGCCCTGGGGACCAACCTCGCATGCGCGGGGACCACAGGGCCAGCTGTCCCCCGGCGTAGGCCACCCAGGGACCAACCCCGCATGCGCGGGGACCACGGGGCCGTGCCGTACTCGACCGCCGCGGCGTAGGGACCAACCCCGCATACGCGGGGACCACGCTCAGACGGTGCTGCCCCCGTCCGTCCGTCCGGGACCAACCCCGCATGCGCGGGGACCACTGCTTGGTCTCGTCCTGGGCCTGCTCGACCGCGGGACCAACCCCGCATGTGCGGGGAGCAGGTCTTCACGACGGGGACGCCCGTCGCATTCACGGGACCAACCCCGCGGGTGCGGGGAGCAGAAGCGAATCAACAGGGCCGAAGCCAAAGCGGAGGGCCAACCCCGCGGGTGCGGGGAGCAGCTCATCCACCAGCGCATCCGGGCGGAGCAGAGGGGGCCAACCCCGCGGGTGCGGAGAGCAGAGCCGACGCCCGAGGTGGACCTCGTCCGCGCCGGGACCAACCCCGCAGGTGCGGGCAGCAGTCACTCACCACCGCCGTTCTCCAGCGCCGTGAGGGACCAATCCCGCGGGTGCGGGGAGCAGGCTCCCGGTTCGGGGCGGAGGTGGGGGTCGGTGGGCCCAACCCCGCGGGTGCGGGGAGCAGTGATCCGCGTACAGGTACGGGCCGTGCGGGCTGGGACCAACCCCGCGGGTGCGGGGAGCAGGAAGACCCGCTCACTGGGCAAAATCTGACCCCGGGACCAACCCCGCGGGTGCGGGGAGCAGGGCGCGGGGCGGCGCGGCGCGAGCTGTTACAAGGGACCAACCCCGCGGGTGCGGGGAGCAGCTGGAGACGGCGGCCCTGGCGAGGGGGTACGCGGGACCAACCCCGCGGGTGCGGGGAGCAGTGCGGAACCGCTGTCCCAGTAGGGCCTCTTCCGGGACCAACCCCGCGGGTGCGGGGAGCAGAGCAGCAGCGGGTCGGCGTCCCGGCCCCAGTCGGGACCAACCCCGCGGGTGCGGGGAGCAGGCGGTCGAGTCGCCCACTGAGGCCCGCGTCGTGGGACCAACCCCGCGGGTGCGGGGAGCAGTGCGGCTCCCCGCCGGAGATCAAATGGTGAACCCCGCATGCGCGGGGACCACCCGGCCGCCGAGGACATGTGGGCCGGTGTCGAGGGACCAACCCCGCATGCGCGGGGACCACGAGGCGTGCAAGTCCCGCGACTTCACAGCCCTGGGACCAACCCCGCATGCGCGGGGACCACAGAAGAGGGTGCTGCTCGCCCGAACTGCTGTCGGGACCAACCCCGCATGCGCGGGGACCACCAACGGGCAATCGATCGGCGTCCGGGCGCGATGGGACCAACCCCGCATGCGCGGGGACCACCACGAGCCGGCCATCAAGCACCTGCCGCTGCGGGGACCAACCCCGCATGCGCGGGGACCACCTGGCATTCAACATCGAGTGGATCGCCGCCGAGGGACCAACCCCGCATGCGCGGGGACCACGCGGCAAAGACCATCTGGACCAACACGGTCAAGGGACCAACCCCGCATGCGCGGGGACCACGAAAGTCACGAGTGCCGGACCGTGGGACAGCTGGGACCAACCCCGCATGCGCGGGGACCACCCTCCTGGTCCGTGGCGGCACGTGCCCGGGGCGGGACCAACCCCGCATGCGCGGGGACCACCCTCCTCGCTTCACCGCGCGAGTAGGCGCACAGGGACCAACCCCGCATGCGCGGGGACCACACGCCGTGAGCTGCGGTTTCAGGAAGACGGTGAGTTGTTTTTGCTTACTTTCGGCGATTCGGAAATAACGCCCTTCGGTGGGTTGCAGGTGCTGCAGGCCGCAGTGGTCCACAGCGCCACTGCGGCCTGCAGCACCGCCCCGGCGTCGTACCGCTGGCACATGTGATGTCGGTGTCCCCAGGCTCATACTGGACTCTCTCGATCCGTCACGACGAATCTTGCCGGGTTTGAGCCGGCGCCATGGCGGGGCGCGATGCCCGACCCAGCTTGGCTGCCTGCCCACGATAGGCCTCTGCTGCCGGGCTGATAAAGGTGTTGTCTGGCAGCTGTTCCGCCACAGTAGTAACGGGCTCGTCAAAGGTGCCCGTCTACGGTGGTCGAGGGCGAACGTGGCGAACAAGGCGAGAGTGTGCCGTGCGGTCGCGCCGCCGATCGATCCACCCCTAGACGGTCTCACGCGGTGGTGAAGGCGCTCGCCACGGCACTCAACTCATGCGCGGCCTGTGTGGAAGTTCAAAGGGAAGGCCAGGCTGGTGCTGTTCTCAGGCCGTGGCTGGGCCAAGGCTCTCCGTCCCAGTGACTACAGAGCGTGACCTGCTCCGGGGTGACTGTTCAGGCTGTGTGGTCATCCTCTTGTGCGCTTGGTTCGGTGTGGGTTGGGGTTGGAACACGTCTCGCTCCGTGGAGGCGTCTGTCAGGGGAAGTGGTGTGGCGATCACCTAACCGCACCGGATCCAGCAGGATCGAGTAGGGCGCAGCAGGATTGAATGGGATGGAAATGTCGGCTCCTTCGATGAAGCCGCAGGTGAGACGCGTCACCGGGATAGGTTCGAGTCCCACCCGCCCTGCATAGCGCCCCCAAGCTGGTGTTCGGACCGAGCCCGCACAGCCGCCCTCCGAGGCGCGAGTTGCGGAGCGTCCCCAGTCCCTGGCCCTTTGAGGGCAAGCACGAGTGAGATCTGCTGACTGTGGGAGCGATCTGCCGAGTGCGGTCTGATCCACCGAGGGGCGGACGTGCGGTATTCGACGCTCGCGGTCGCCTGGTGCTTGACGTTCATGCAGCCCGTTCGCGGCAATTTTCTTCCAGCCAGACCTTGATCTCGTTGGGCCAGAACCGAAGTTGTTGGCCCACGCGAAAGCTGGGGATGGCCTGCTTCTCGTGATTGTCGTAAACCCAGGAGGTGGGCTTTCCGAGAAAGTTCGCCAGAGCCAGCACGGTCCACATCCGTTGATCCATCGCTGCTCTCTTCCGTAGGTCGGGAGTGCGACACGATAAGGACGGAACACGGCCGCACCAAACGACCCGTACAACGCCACTTGATCTTCATGGGCCCGTCGTGGCGGGCGTCCGCGGGGGAGGCTGGCGAGGGCGCCGAGGCGACGCGTAGTGATGAGTGCGCATCTTGTCTGTCTGGTGCTATCCGCGCTTCGGCCCTCAGCGCCAGAAGCCAGCACCGATCCAGCACAACGCCCCCGAACGGACCGGAAGGGGCGGCAGCGGAAGTCAGCACGAACTCAGCACGGTCCGGCTTGGGCTCGTTCGAGGCGAACGAGCCCAAGCTGTTGACCTGCATGTTTGTCATCGTGTTCGGTGTCTGATAAGAATCCGCATCCCAGTTCGAGAACATCTGGCTGCGGACCAAGCGCCACGATGCAAACGGCCAGGTCAAGAGTGGTTCGGGAGGGGTCTGTTACCTCTACTTCCCGGCTAAGCCGGCACCAACTCAGCACCGGGTGCTTGCGGAGCTGGGAATCCGCTGAGTTGGGGTGTCGCGAGTTCGGTAGGTGACCGCTCCGAAGAAGTTCAGAAGAAGCTCAGTGGGACCTGTAGCGGGTGGCGAGTGCGTGGAATGCTTGCTTCGGTTCCCAGGGCATGTCGGGGTAGGTGCGTTTGCCGGCGGGACAGGCGCTGTGCTCGTCGAGGACTTTGACGATGCCGTAGGAGGCGAGGTCCTCGTCCGGGCCGGTTGTCCGGTGGGGTGTGCTGAAACCGGCGAAGCTGAACCAGAAGGCGGAGTCGACGGCCTCCTCCTCGAAGACGGTCATGAGATCGTCGAGGTAGCGGACCTGTTCGCCCTCGTCGCGGACCAGGCCGGGTTTGAGGGTGACGCCGTCGGCCTCCCTCGCCATGTACCAGCCGGAGCCGCCGTGTTCTCCCGCTCCCCGGTAGGTGCAGCAGCCGGCCTCCATGATGGCGACGGGCTTGCCGTGGCCGCATTCCTTGCGCAGGTCGGTGCGGTAGGTGGCGGCATTGCGCAGGCTGCGGAAGGCGTCCAGGCCGACGATGTCGAACGGGGCCCAGTCCACGCCGTCCAGAGGGCAGGAGGCGTAGCTCACGCGGCCGCCGAAGAGGGGCCGCACGGCGTCGACGACCTCCCCCAGGAAGGCGTTGACCTTGTCGGGGATGCCCTGGAGCGCGGCTTCGCGGCCGGGGCCCGCCAGGACCGGGATGCGCTCGTTCAGGGTGTCCCCGGGCAGGTATCCGCGGGCGAACACGCTGAGTTCGCAGCCGGTGACGAGGACGACCTCGGCGCCGTCGCGCCGCAGGCGCTCCGCCCGCTCGGCGCAGTCGGTGAACAGCGGTAGCATCTCGGCGTCCGACAGCTCGCAGGGGAACGGCGAGAACCAGACCTCCAGGCCCGCCTCCGCCGCGTAGCGTGCCGTGGTTTCGATACGGTCCGGATCGCCGCCGGTGATACGGACAGCGGTGCAGTGCAGGTCCTCCGCGACGACACGCATGTCCCGTTCGGCGTCCCGGACGTCGAAGACGGGGCGCGATGTGTCGCCGTTGGGAAAGGTGCCGGTGTCGTAGTGGATGCCCTTGCCGCGCAACATGATGAATGCCTCCGGTGGGGTGACTGTTCCTGCCGTACGGCGTCATGGTCCAAGTTGCCGCTGCGTCAGCGTCAAGGCCGCACCGCGGCCGGCCTGTTGCCGAGCTGAGGGGATGTCTGAGGCGGTCGGGGCAGCTGGTGCTGTGACCGCATGAGCATGAGGTCGACGGGGGTGGTGAGGGCAGGTGCCGGGACCTCTGGTGCAGGACTGCTTCGAAGTCGTTGGACATCCGTCCGGTCAGTGGGCGAGCATCCGCCGGTGACAGATGAAGCCGATGAACAAAGACGATTCACGCGGGGCCTCAGACACGTCCGCTTCGTCGAACTGGGCGGCGAGGCGATGTCCGCTCTGCTTGAGGGAGACCTGGCCAAGGCCGGCAGAGCAGCGGGGGTTTCGCTGACCGAGTACTTCGTGACCGACAGGGCGAAGTGGCTGTGGCGGCTCCGGCTCGACCAGATGGCCGCTGATCCGGGCCGTGCACGGTGGATGGTGCGGCAAGCAGTCGTCGGCGACCGGGGTCTCGTCCTCGGACATGCCGGATTCCACGGACCGCCCGATGGAGTCGGCATGGTCGAGATCGGCTACGCCGTCGCTCCCGAATTCCGTCGCCGCGGATACGCGCGATCCACGCTGGCCGAGTTGCTGCGCCGGGCAGCCGGCGAACCCGCAGTGACGACCGTGCGGGCGACGATCGCCCCTGACAACGTGGCGTCCCTGGCCACCATCTCGGGCTTCGGCTTCGTCGAGGTCGGAGAGCAGTGGGACGAGGAGGACGGGCGTGAACTCATCTTTGAAGTGCCTGCACGACCGACCGGTCCGCTGAGTTGAGGTATCGCTGAGGCGGCCCGGTGGCCGGGCCGCCGCCTCAAGCTCTGGGGCCGATCGTGGCTGGGGACCGTCGAGGCCGGCGGCGGATCAGCCCGGGAGGCTCATGTGCTGGGTGCCGATGACGGACAGGAGGCGCAGGGACTCGTGTGAGGGGGAGCCGGGGGCGGCGGTGTAGATGATGACCTGTTGGTCCCGGTCGGTGATGTCCAGGACGTCGCAGGTGACGGCTACCGGGCCGACGAGCGGGTGGGCGAAGGTCTTGCAGAGGGTGGGCCGGGCGGCCACCTCGTGGGTGGCCCAGAGGCGGGCGAACTCCTCGCTGCCGGCGAGGAGTTCCGCGACCAGGCCGGTCACCTCCGGGTCGGCGGGGTAGCGGGCCGCGGCGGTGCGCAGGTGCTGGGCCGAGGTCCGGGCGAACGTGTCCGCGTCCGAGACGCCGTACAGCCGCCGGCCGTTGCGGTACGGGCCGAGGAAGGCGCGCCGGATGAGGTTCCGGTCCTGGCGCGGCAGGGCGGAGAAGTCCTCCATCAGGGCGGCGGCCAGGTCGTTCCAGGCGAGGACCTCGTACGTCGCCGAGATCACGATCGCCGCGGCCTCCGGCAGCCGGTCCAGCAGGTCGACGATGCTCGGCCGTACCTCCCGCGACGGTCCGGGCGGCGGCGCGGGCGGGGCACCGGCGAGGTGGTGGAGATGGGTGCGCTCGGCGTCCGACAGGCGCAGGGCGCGGGCGAGTTGGGCCAGCACCTCCCGGGAGGGGTGCCGGGCACGGGCCTGCTCCAGCCGGGTGTAGTACTCGGTCGAGATGAACGCCAGCTGCGCCACCTCCTCGCGGCGCAGTCCCGGGGTGCGGCGGCGCACCCCGGCGGGCAGTCCCACGTCGGTGGGGGTGATGCCCTCGCGTCTGCTGCGCAGGAAGCCACCCAGTTCTTGGCGTACTCGTCGGTCCACCTCCCCAGTGTGCGCGGCGCCGGGGCGCCCAGCCAGGTACTGCCGGTGCCTGGATGGGACGGGCGGCCGCACGCAGGCTCGTCGGCATGACCACTTCACCGATCACCTCCCCCACGACCGCCGGCCTGCTCGCCGGGAAGGTCGCCCTCATCACCGGCGCCGGCCGCGGAATCGGCGCGGCGGCAGCGCGGCTGTTCGCCCGGGAGGGCGCCAGTGTCCTTCTCGCCGCCCGCACGGAGCCGCAGCTCAGAGCGGTAGCAGAGGAGATCCGGGCAGCCGGCGGCACCGCGGACCACGTGCGGTGCGACCTGGCCGACCCGGCGGACGTCCGTGCCGCCGTCGACCGGTGCGTGGAGTTGTACGGCCGGCTCGACGTGGCCTTCAACAACGGTGCGACGGGCCAGCCGCCCGGCCCGATGGACCAGCTGTCGGAGGCCGATTTCGACCGCGTCTGCGCCGTCAACCTCAAGGGCCCGTGGCTGGCCATGAACGCCGAGATCGCCGCCATCCGCGCCACCGCGGGGCAGGGGGCCCTCGTCAACACCTCCAGCGTCGGCAGCCTGATGGCCAACCCCGACCTGCCCGCGTACGGCGCGGCGAAGGCGGCGCTCAACAGTCTCACCGCGTCGGCCGCCGCCACCTACGGCCCGGAGGGCATCCGCGTGAACGCCATCGCGCCCGGCACCACACTCACCGAGATGCTCCACGAGTGGGATGAGCGGTCCCCCGGCACCATCGCGCAGCTCAATGCCCGGACCCCGCTGCGCCGCGCGGCCGATCCGGACGAGATCGCCGAGGCCGCCGCCTGGCTCCTCAGCGACCGCTCCTCCTATGTGACCGGCACGGTCCTCCGGGTGGACGGCGGGATGCGGGCCTGAGCCGGCACGGGGTTCCGCGGGGCGGAAGGCCCCGGGGGAGGGGGCGAAGGTCCCGCGCACAGGCGGGGCCGACGGCCGCCCCGGCCGGGGCGGCCGCCTCTGGGCGGCGGACCGCCGGGCGAGCTGTACTGAAAGGGACGGGGAGGCGTGGGACGGCGGGCGGTGGGACAGCGGGACGGCTGGGCTGCGGAGTGGGCGTGAGCCTCGTGAGCCTCCGGCCCTCGTGCTCCTCAGGCCCGTGAGACATGGGCCGTCCCCCAACGGCCTTCTCTCCCCTCATCCCTTTCCTTCCTTCTCCTGCTGGGACATGTCGGAGGTGCCCATGAACAGCGAACCGCACGCAGCTGAGCGCATCGTCGTGGGAGTCGATGGTTCGGAGGCCTCGAAGGACGCCCTGCGATGGGCGGTGCAGCAGGCCGAACGGGAGCACTCCACCGTGGACGCGGTGATCGCCTGGGAGTACCCGCCGCTCTACGGCTCGATCGGCTGGATCGACGCACCACAGGAGCTCGCGACGGACATGGAGACCTCGGCGAGTCAGACCCTGGGTGCGGCCATAGACGCGCTCGAAGGCGCCGGCGGAGGCCCGTCGGTCCGTGCCGTCGTGGCCTACGGAACGGCGACCGGAGTGCTGCGGGAGGCGGCCCGGGATGCTTCGCTGCTGGTCCTGGGCAGCCGGAAGCAGGGCCTCTTCGGTGGTGAGCTGCACGGCTCGGTGCGCCGGCACGTCACCCGGCACGCCCCGTGCCCGGTCGTGGTGATCTGAGACCGGCGTCTCGCCAACTGCCCGCTTTCCGGCGGCACATACGTCCCTGTTTTCGGGACAAGCGAGGATGCGGCTGATACGGCAGACGCCGTATCAGCCGCAAGACGTGGAATCCAGCCAATAAACCGGACGTCGAAAGCAAGCCGCCGCGCGCGGGGCCGCGCTGGCCGATCAACAACCCTTGAGAGAGGCCGCGTTGACCCCGGGAACCGGGCAGTGCCTCTGGCCTGCCCGGTCTCTGTGCGGTCGCCGTGCCGATGAGCGCGGTACGGGCGCGGCGGCGGACTCCGGGTTGGCCGGGAGGTGTTCCGGTGGCCACCTCTCCCGGCCCGTGTTCGCCAAGGTCCGGCACCCGGCGTCGGGCGGTGGTGGCATCATCCTGCGGCGGGAAGAGGGACCCTCGGTGTGCGCTGCCGCTCTCCGGTGAAACGTGCAATACCCGCTTCCCCACGCCGAGTTCGAACGGACGATCGACATTTGTTACCTCGCGAGTAACAGGGGTCGCTTGCGGTCCGCCGGCGCGGCAAGGCAAATGGGTTGAAAAATTACTCTCAGTCAAACTCAAGGGGTTGCTATTGTATGACTGGGAGTGAAGACTGTCGGTCAAGCTGGGCTGGCGCGAAAACGCCTGGGGTGCGCCCCGCTGACAACATCAAACTGTACCTGCCGGTAGTTTTTGCGTTTCTCTCGCTCTCTTTTCGGGTGCCGGTGGCCCGTGTGCGGATCGCCCGCCTTCATATGCGCGGGAACGTCTGACACGTGTCATGTGTGGGGAATTCAGTGGGGGATGAGTGGTAACGAGATGGTCGACGGTGGCTACGTCACCGTGTGTCTGGGCGACGATGAAAGGCCAGGGAGGGGCTCCGTGGGCCGGTTCGTCGAGCCGTCAGGCGGGCCTGAGGTCATGTTCGTCATTGCCCGCGCCATGGGGCAGGAGGAGGCTCGGCGTGCGGAGTATGCGGTCCGATTCCGTGCGAAAGGGCCTGGCGTTCTGTCCGCGGTCGCCTTCGGGCCGGCCGTCGCGGCCGCATTGCTCCCGCCATTGAGTCGCCCCACGGTGTTACGGGGGCGGAGCCGACGTCGATTACCGGGTGGCGTGGGCAGGCGCTGAGCGCTGACACCGACAGGTAACCCGGATTCCGGGGTCCATGCCGTCACTTCATCGTGGAGCTCCGTGGTCGTCCCTATTGGCGTGCCCTTTCACCGGTGTTCATGTGTGCGTACCTGAAGAGGCATTCCTGCCATCGGGAGATCCGGGGTGCCCTTTTTGGGGCGTGCCGGTATTGCCGTGATGTGCAAGGGTGTCCGGCTTACCCGAACTCGCTTCGCCCGGCGGAAGTGAAAAATTCATCCGAAGGCAGTCAATGCCATGAAAGGGCTGTGATAGTAAACCTTCTGCGTCGCACGGCGATCCGTCTTTCGAGGGCAATGGCCGCTGCCCAGTCCAGCGCACAAACCGCCGGGGAGGAACACCCCGGACCCGTACTTCAGGGAGTTTCCGGTGACCAGCAACGAACTGAAAGACGCACCGTTAGTCTTCGACGACCTGGTTGGCCGGTGGAACACCCTGAGCGAGGCCGGTTCCGTGCGCCACGACGAGGAACAGAACCTCTGGCAGGTGCTCGACCACGCCGGCGTGGCCGCCGTGCTGGCCGATCCGGCGACCTACTCCTCGGACTTCTCCGGACTGACGCCCACCCAGCCGGACTTCGAGACCTTCCTCCAGGGCAACTTCGTCGGCATGGACCCGCCGGAGCACCGCAAGCTGCGCACCCTGGTCAGCCAGGCGTTCACCCCGCGCACGGTCGCCGGGCTCGAACCCCGCATCCACGCGATCACGGCCGAACTCCTGGACGCCGTCGCGGACCGGGACCGGTTCGACGTGGTGGACGCGCTGGCCTATCCGCTGCCCATCCTGGTGATCGCCGAACTGCTCGGGGTGCCGGCCGGTGACCGCGGGCTGTTCCAGGACTGGGCGGGCACGCTGTTCGGCGGGGACGAGATCGGTGAAGCGCTGGACATGAGCGAGGTCGAGCGCGCGCTGGACTCCCTCGCGCCCACCGTGCGCGAGATGAACGGCTACTTCCTCGACCACATCCGCCACTGCCGGAAGCACCCCGGCGAGGACCTGACCAGCAGGCTGCTGCGGGCCGAAGTGGACGGCGTACGGCTCACCGAGCAGGAGATCACCGGCTTCGTGGCGCTGCTGCTGGTCGCCGGGCACATCACCACCACCGCCCTGCTGGGCAACGCCGTGCTCACCTTCGACCAGCACCCCGACGCCGCCGCGCTGCTGCGCGCGGAACCCGGCCGGCTGCCGGACGCCATCGAGGAGGTGCTGCGCTGGCTGCCGCCCTTCCCCGAACTGGGGCGGCGCACCACCCGCGAGGTCGAACTCGGCGGCCGGACCCTTCCCGCCGACACCATCCTGATGGCCCACCTGGGCGCCGCCAACCGCGACCCGGCACGGTTCGCCGACCCCGGCACCTTCCATGTGACGCGGCACCCCAACCCGCACCTGACCTTCGGCCACGGCATCCACTTCTGCTTCGGTGCCCCGCTGGCCAGGATGGAGGCGCGGATCGCGCTGCGCCAACTCCTGGACCGCTTCTCCTGGATCACCGTCCCGAGCCACCGCGCGGTCGAGTTCCAGAACCCGGCCGCCATCGTCAGCGCGCGTCGTCTGCCGGTGGAGGTGCGGAGGACGTAGCGCCGTTCGCACAGGAGAGCGCGCCCGGTGCCAAGGGCCGGGCGCATGCGACGAGTTCGGCTGCCGAGGTCCCTCGGCGGCCAAGCCCAGGGGTTTGTCCGCGCATGCCGTGAGCGAAGAGGGGTCACGGCAGTCAGGCGCGCCATCCCCGTGAGTTCCGAGTTCCGGGAGTCCTAGTCATGCCGCAACTTTCGAGCGCACCGGTCGCGAGCCGGCAGCCGACCGAGATACGCCGCTTCTTACAGGAGCGTCTGGACACGCTCGCGCGTATCCATCAGGTGCCGGGGGCCCAACTCGCCCTCCAGCTCGACTCGGTGACGTACGCGGTCCACACGGGCGCGGCGGACGGCGTCACCGGTGAGCCGTTCACCGCCGACACCGCGGTGCCGCTGGGCTCCGTCACCAAGCCCTACACGGCCGCGGTCGTGCTGCTGCTCGCCGACGACGGTGACCTCGCGCTGACCGACCTCATCGGTACCCACGTACCGGAGCTGCGGCGGGCACCGCACCTCACCGTCCGCCAGCTGCTCAGCCACACCGGTGGACTCCCGACCGGTCCCGACTCGGACGACGCGGCGGCGCTGAGCGCGGCCCGCTATCTGTCCGTGCACTGCTCCGGCCGGGACGCGGTGTGCCCGCCCGGCAGCGGCTTCTCCTACTCCAACGCCGGGTACGTCGCGGCCGGCCGGCTGATCGAGGCGGTGACCGGCATGTCCTGGCAGGACGCCGTCCGGGCGCTGGTCCTGGAGCCCCTGGGCACCGATCCCGCCTTCCTCGGCGAGGCCGCGAAGCGCCCGGTGGCCCGCGGCCACTCCGTGCACACGGCCCTGGGACGGGTCCGGCCGGTGGAACAGAACCTCGCGCCGGTGGAGGCCCCGGCGGGCGGCCTCCAGGCGAGCGCGCTCGACCTGGTGGCCCTGGGCCGGGCCCTGCTCGGCCACGGCCCGCACGCGGTGCTGACGCCCGACGCGGCCGAGGAGATGCGCCGTCCCGTTCCGGGCGCCGCTCCCGGAGTCCTGGCGGACGCCTGGGGCCTGGGCCTCGCGCTCTTCCAGCAGGGCGCCCAGCAGTGGTGCGGCCACGACGGCAACGCCCAGGGCACCTCGTGCCATCTGCGGGCCGAACCGGACAGCGGCACGGTGGTCGCGTTCACCAGCAACGCCAACAACGGCACGGCGCTGTGGCACGAACTGGCCGAGGAACTCGCGCAGATCTGCGGGGTGCACATCCCCGCGGCCGCGCGCCCGGCCGTCGAGCAGAGCCGCACCGTCGCGCTTCCGCACTGCGCCGGGGCCTACCACAACGGCACCGTCGAGTACCGGGTCACCGCGGACGCCACCGGCTCCCTGGCGCTGACCGTGAACGGCGACACCCCCGCGCCCCTGGTCTGCTACCCGGATCTGAGCTGCGACCTGGTGGACCCCGAGACCGGCCGCCGGGTTCCCGGCGGACGCTTCCTGCGGGACCCGGACAGCGGCGCCATCGACCGCCTGCAGATCTCCGGCCGCATGGCACGCCGCACCGTCACCGCCTGAACCGGGCACGCCGCGGACGCACCGGCTGCGCCTCCCCGCTCCCCGCGCAGCCCTCCGTCCGACCGCTCCGGCCCGGCCGCCCGGGAGCGCTCGTCCGGGCCGCCCGAAGTCCCGCTGTACCGCCCCGTCCCCGCTGAGAAGGACCGACCTCCATGACGGACCAGTACGAGAGTTCAGCACCGGAGTCCGCGTCGCCGCAGGACCGGACCGTGCCCGGCACCCCGCTCGGGGACCTGTTCGCGGCGTGGGTGGCCCGTACTCCGGACGCACCCGCGGTGACCGACGGGCGGCGGACCTGGACCTACCGGGAGCTCGACCGGCTGGTCAACCGTCTCGCGCACCACCTCGTCGGACAGGGGGTGGGACCCGAGCGGACGGTGGCGGTGGTCCTGCCCCGCTCGGTCGAACTCGTCGTCGCGGAACTGGCCGTGGCCAGGGCGGGCGGCGCGTTCCTGCCGGTCGACCCGGCCTACCCCGCCGAACGCCGCACCCTGATGCTGTCCGACGCCCGGCCGGCCGTGGTCCTCGACGACCTGGCCCAGACCCGGCCCGCCACCGGGCCGGACCACGCGCCGACGGACGCCGACCGGGTCGCGCCGCTGTACGCCGAGCACCCCGCCTACGTCATCTACACCTCGGGATCGACCGGAACCCCCAAGGGCGTGACGGTGCCCCACACCGGCCTGGCGGGCTTCGCCGCCGCGGCCGCCGCGCAGTACGACGTCACGCCCGGCGCCCGCGTCCTGCAGTTCTCGTCGCCGAGCTTCGACGCCTCCGTCCTGGAGCTGTGCGTCTCCGTGCTGTCCGGCGCGACCCTCGTCGTGCCGCCGCACGGTCCGTGGCTGGGCGAGGATCTCGCGGCCGTCCTGGCGGACCACCGCATCACCCACGCGCTCATCCCGCCGGCCGCGCTCGCCACCCTGCCCACGCCGTCGCCCGACAATGGACTGCCCGGCCTGCGGACCCTGATCGTGGGCGCCGAAGCCTGCCCGGCCGAGCTGGCCGACCGCTGGGCGGCGGGCCGCCGGATGATCAACTCCTATGGCCCCACCGAGGCCACGGTGGTGGCGTCGTGGACCGGGCCGCTGGCCGTGGGCGGCGGCACCCCGACGATCGGCAGACCGCTGCCGCACTCCGAGGCCCATGTGCTGGACCCGGCGATGCGGCCGGTGCCGGACGGGACCAGCGGTGAACTGTATGTGGGCGGCGCCGGGGTGGCACGCGGCTACCTCGACCGTCCGGGGCTGACCGCCACCCGGTTCGTGGCCAGCCCGTACGGGCCGGCCGGGGCCAGGCTCTACCGCACCGGCGACCTGGTGCGCCGGAACGCCGGCGGCGACCTGGAGTTCCTCGGACGCCTCGACCGGCAGGTCAAGATCCGCGGCTTCCGCATCGAGCCCGGCGAGATCGAGGCGGTGCTGACCCGGCACGCCCGCGTCGCGGAGGCCGTGGTCCTGGTGCGCGAGGACGAGCCCGGACGGCAGCGGCTCGTCGGCTATGTCACCCCGGCCGATCCCCTCCGGCCGCCGCGCCCCGCGGAGTTGCGCACCGCCGTCGCCGGCAGCCTGCCGGCCCATATGGTGCCCGCTGCCGTCGTCGTGCTCGACGCGTTCCCGCTGACCGCACACCACAAGATCGACCGGCGGGCCCTCCCCGCGCCCGACCCGGCCCGCGCCCCCGAGGAGGGGCACCTCGCCCCCCGGACCGCCACCGAGCGGACCCTCGCCGGGATCTGGTCGGAGGTGCTGTCGGTCAGCGGCATCGGCACCGGGGACGACTTCCTCGCGCTGGGCGGCGACTCCGTGCTCGCCGTGCGGGTGCTGTCCCGCATCCGCGAGGTCCTCGGCGACCGGCTGTCCGTACGCGACCTGTTCACCGCCCGGACCATCGCCGGACTGGTGCCGCTGCTCGGCGACCCGGCCACCGCGGACCGGGCGGCGCCGCTCACCCCGGCCCGCCGCGACCGTCCGCTGCCGCTGTCTGGCGCGCAGCAACGGCTGTGGTTCCTCGATGACCTGACGGCCGGCGACACCGAGTACAACACCGGTGTCGCGGTGCGGCTGGGCGGCCCGCTGGACGCCGGGGCGCTGCGCCGTGCGCTGGACCGCCTCGCCCTGCGCCACGACTCCCTGCGCACCACCTTCACCACGGTGGACGGGCGCGGGGTGCAGCGGGTCGACGACACCGCCGAGCTGCCGCTGCGCACCGCCGACCTGCGGGACCTCCCGGCCGGCCGGCGGGAGGCGGCGGCCGAGCGGCTGCTGACCGCGGAGCTGGAGAGCCCCTTCGACCTGCGCGAGGGGCCGCTGACCCGGGCGCTGCTGATCCGCCTCGCGGACGAGGAGCAGCTGCTGCTCCTGGCCCAGCACCACATCGTCACCGACGGGTGGTCGGTCGGCGTGCTGGTCCGTGAACTGGCCGCGCTGTACGGCTCCGAGGCGGACGGGAGCCCGGACGGCCTCGCAGAACCGATCCTGCAATATCCGGACTTCGCGGTATGGGAACGTGCGCAGGCCACCCCGGACCGGCACGCCGACGACCTGGCCTACTGGAAGCGGCACCTCGCCGGGCTGACGCAGCTCGACCTGCCCACGGACCGCCCCCGGCCCGCGGTGCGCAGCACCTCGGGCGCGGCACACCGGCACGACCTGCCGGCCGGGCTGACCGCACGCCTCGGCCGGCTCGCCCGCGCCAAGGGCACCACCGTGTTCACCCTGTTCGCCGGGGCGGCCTCGGTGCTGTTCTCCCGCTACACCGGCAAGCGCGACATCGTGTTCGGCACCGTCACGACCGGACGCGCCCACCGGGAACTGGAGGAGGTCACCGGCTTCTTCGCCAACACCCTGGTGCTGCGCAGCGACGTCGACGGCACCGCCACCGTCGACCGGTTCCTGGACTCGGTGCGGGCGACGCTGCTGGACGCCTTCGGCCACGACGGCGTGCCGTTCGACCGGGTCGTCGAGGAGCTGGCCCCGCCGCGGGACCCCAGCCGCACCCCGCTGGTCCAGGTCCTGGTCGTCCAGCAGACCGCCCCGGCGCACCCGAAGGAGGCCGGCGGCCTGCGGATCGCGGACCATCCGCTGCCGCGCCCGGCCGCGCGGTTCGACCTGGTCCTGGAGTTCCAGCCGCGCGACGACGGGTCGTTCGGGCTCACCGTGGAGTACAACACGGACCTGTTCGACGCCCGGACCGTGGCCCGGATGAGCCGCCAGCTCCACCTCCTGCTGGACGGCATGGCGGACGGCCCGCACCGGACCGTGGCCGAACTGCCGCTGCTGACCGACGACGAGCGGCGCACCATGCTGGAGGCCTGGAACACCCCGCAGCAGGGCGGCCCGGACACCACGCTGCCCGCCCTCCTGGAGGCGCAGACCGCCCGCACCCCTGACCGGACCGGCGTCGTCTGCGGGGACACCCGGCTCACCTACGACGAGGTGAACCGGCGGGCCAACCGCCTGGCCCGGCTGCTGGTGCGGCGCGGGGTGGGCCCCGAGACCCTGGTGGCGCTGGCCCTGCCGCGCTCCGCCGACCTGGTCGCCGTCCTGTGGGCGGTGCTCAAGGCGGGGGCCGGGTATCTGCCGGTGGACCCCGGATATCCGGCGGAGCGCATCCGGTTCATGCTCGCCGACGCCGGTCCGGCCCTCGTGCTGACCACCCGGGACACCGCCGGCTGCCTGCCCGGGGACACCGGGTGGCTGGCCCTGGACGACCCGGAGACCGCGGCCGAACTCGCGGTGTACGCGGAGGAGGACCTCACCGACGCCGAACGGGTCCGGCCGCTGCACCCCGACCACCCCGCGTACGTCATCTACACCTCCGGCTCCACCGGCCGCCCCAAGGGCGTGGTGGTCACCCACCGCAGCGTGGCCGACCTGGCGGCCTGGGCGGGAGCCCGGTTCGGACCGGAGCGGCTGACGGACGTGGTGGCCTCCACCTCGCTCAACTTCGACGTGTCCGTCTTCGAACTGCTCTGCCCGCTGCTGTGCGGCGGCAGCATCGACGTGGTGGCCGACCTGCCGGCGCTCGCCGACGGGGCCGGTGCTGCGCCGCGGCGGGCCGGACTGATCAGCGGGGTCCCGTCGGTGATCTCCCGGCTGCTCTCCCGGGACGCCGGCACCCTCACGGCCGACACCGTGGTCCTGGCCGGTGAGGCGCTGCCCGCCCGGACCGTACGGGAGATCCGGGAGACCATGCCGTCCTCCCAGGTCGCGAACATCTACGGCCCCACCGAGGCCACCGTGTACGCCACGGCCTGGTTCGCCGGTGACGCCGCGCCGGAGCAGGCCCCGCCCATCGGCCGGCCCGTCGCCCGGACCCGCGCCTACGTCCTGGACGGCATGCTGCGTCCGCAACCACCGGGCGTTACAGGAGAGTTGTACCTCGGCGGCGGGGGACTGGCCCGGGGCTATCTCGGGCGTCCCGGTCTGACCGCGGCGCGGTTCGTCGCCGACCCCTACGCCGGTCCCGGCAGCCGTATGTACCGCACCGGCGACTTGGTGCGGTGGACCTCCGACGGTGAGCTGGAGTACCTGGGCCGGGCCGACCAGCAGGTCAAGGTGCGGGGTTTCCGCATCGAGCTGGGCGAGGTCGAGGAGGCGCTGCTGCGCTGTGCGGGGGTGGCCCAGGCGGCCGCCGCCACCCAGGACGGCGACGGGCACAAGCGGCTGATCGGCTATGTCGTCCCGGAGCCCGGCGCGGAACTCGTTCCGAGCGCGCTCCGCCGGACCCTCGGCCGCAGTGTGCCCGACTACATGGTGCCCGCCTCGGTCGTCGTCCTGGACGCGATGCCGCTCAACCCCAACGGCAAGCTGGACCGCGACCGGCTGCCCGCCCCGGACTGGACGACCGCCGGCACGACGGACTACGTGGCGCCGCGCACCGCCACCGAACGGGCCCTCGCCGCCGTGTGGGCCGAGGTGCTGCGCGTCGAGCGCGTCGGCGTCGACGACAACTTCTTCTCGCTGGGCGGCGACTCGATCCTCAGCATCCAGGTCGTCGCCCAGGCACGGCAGGCGGGCCTGGCCGTGACCTCGCGCGATGTCTACCTGCACCAGACGGTGGCCGCCCTCGCGCAGTGCGTGGACGCCGGCGGGCGGCCGGCGCCGGGCCCGGACCGTGCGGCGCGGGCCACCGGCCCGGCGGCGCTGACGCCCATCCAGCACTGGCTGTTCGAGAGCGACCCGGAGCGGGCCGGCCACTTCGGCCAGACCCTCTCCGTCGAGCTGACCGGCGACCTGGACGTCCCGGCGCTGGAGGCCGCCCTGCGCGACGTCCTCGCCCACCACGACGCCCTGCGCTCGCACTTCGTGCCGGACGGGGACGGCCGGTGGCGCCAGCACATCGACGACGAGGCGCCCGGCTTCACCCTGGGGCGGCACACCGGACCCGACGAGGACGCACCGCACCTCGGGCCGTTCGACCTGGGCCGCGGCCCGCTGCTGCGTGCAGTGCTGCACGACCGCGGCACCGGCCGGCCCGCCGTCCTGCACCTGGCCGTGCACCACTTGGTGGTCGACGGCGTCTCCTGGCGGCTGCTGCTGGAGGACCTGGACCGGGCCTACGGCGCACGGCGCGGGGGAGCGGACGCCGCGCTGCCGCCGAAGTCCTCGCCGCTGCGCCACTGGGCGCGGCGGCTGACCGGGCACACGGAAGGCGGCGGCTTCCAGGACGAGACGGCCTACTGGACGGCGCTCGCCCGCACCTGCACCCCGGCGCTGCCGACCGACTTCACCGGCGACAACACCTATGCCTCGGCCCGCTCGGTGACCGTCCGCCTCACCCCACAGGACACCTCCGTCCTGCTGCACACCCTGCCCGGGGCCTTCCGTACCCAGGTCAACGAGGTGCTGCTGAGCGGGCTGGGCCGGGTGCTGCACGAGTGGACCGGGCACGACCGGGTCCCGGTGGACCTGGAGGGCCACGGCCGTGAGGAGCTCTTCGACGACGTCGACCTGAGCCGCACCGTCGGCTGGTTCACCACCCGCTACCCGGTGGCGCTCAGTGTGGCGCGGGACGCCGACTGGGGCACCGTGCTGAAGTCCGTCAAGGAGCAGCTGCGCGCCGTGCCCCGCCGCGGCCTCGGCTACGGCGTCCAGCGGTATCTGCTCCGGCCGGAGGGCCTGCCCGGCACCCCGGCCGCCGGCATCAGCTTCAACTACCTCGGCCAGTTCGGCACACCGGGCGGTGACGGCGGCCTCTACCGCGGCCCGTACCGCGAGCTGGCGCTCGACGCCGACCCCGCCGCGCAGCGGCCGCACGCGCTGGAGGTCGTCGGCCGGCTGGACGGCGACGCGCTGGAGTTCACCTGGTTCTACTCGGCCGGGCTGCACCACGAGGAGACCGTCTCCCGGCTGGCCGGGAACTTCGCCCGCGCGCTGGGCGACATCGCCCGCCACGGCGCCCGGCCCGGGGCCGGCGGCCGCACCCCGTCCGACTTCCCGCTCGCCACGCTCGACCAGCCCACCGTGGACCGGCTGGTGGGCGACGGCACCACCGTCGAGGACCTGCACCCGCTCACCCCGACCCAGGCCGGCATGCTCTTCCACCGGCTCTCCCAGGACGACCAGAGCGTCTACTTCCAGCAGCTCACCTTCGTCCTGGACGGCGTGCCCGACCCGGAGGCCTTCGCCGCGGCCTGGCAGCGGGTGACGGACCGCACCACGGTGCTGCGCGGACGGGTCGTCTGGGAGGACGTGCCCGAGCCGCTGTTCCTGGTGGAGCGCGACATCACGGTGCCGGTCACGCAGCTGGACTGGCGTGCCCTGCCGGACGGCGAACGGCCCGGCCGGCTCGGCGAGTTGCTCGACCGCGACCGGCGGCAGGGGATCGACCTCGGCACCGCCCCGCTCCAGCGCCTGACCCTGGCCCGGTTGTCCGATACCGAGGTCCAGGTGGTGTGGTCCTTCCACCACCTGGTGCTGGACGGCTGGAGCCTCTTCCAGGTGCTCTCCGACGTCTTCCGGTGCCATGCCGCGCTGCGCGGCCCGGCGGCCGCGGACGGCGCGGCGCCCGCGGAGGCGGTCCTGCCCGGCCGCCGGCCCTTCCGCGACTACGTGGCCTGGCTGCGCGACCGCGACTGGGCGGAGGCCGAGCGGCACTGGCGGGACCGGCTCGCCGGGGTGGGCGAACCCACCGCACTGCCCTACGACCGCGAGCCCCGCGAGGCCCACCGCGCGGAGTCCACCGCCGCGGTGCGGATCGCGCTGCCCGCCGCCACCACCCGCCGGCTGGAGTCCCTGGCCAAGGACGCGGGCCTGACCATGAACACCCTGGTGCAGGGCGCCTGGGCGATGCTGCTGGCCCGTCAGGCGGGCCGCCGGGACGTGGTCTTCGGCACCACCGTGTCCGGACGGCCGCCGGAGCTGCCCGGCGTCGAGGCCATGAACGGCCTGTTCATCGCCACCGTCCCGACCCGGCTGACGGTCCCCGCCGACGGCACCCTGACCGACTGGCTGCGCCGGGTGCAGGAGATCCAGACCGAGGACCGGCGCTTCGACTTCGTCCCGCTCGCCCGGCTGAAGACGTTCGGCGACCTGCCCGAGCGGGTCCAGCTCTTCGACAGCATCGTGGTGTTCGAGAACTACCCGGTCGGCGACGACCTCGCCGCCGCCCACGGACTGCGGCTGACCGGCCTCGACGGCATCGAGACCACCAACTACCCGCTGAGCCTGGTCGCCTACCCGGGCCAGGAGCTGGCGCTGCGGCTCGGCTACGACCCGGAGCTGTTCGACGCGGCCACCGTCGAGCGGATGGGGGAGTACCTCACGGTCCTGCTCGCGGGCATGGCCGAGGACCACCGGCGCCCGCCCGCCCGGCTGCCGGTGCTCGGCGCGGCACGCCGCCGCCAGGTGGTCGAGGAGTGGAACGACACCGCCACCACGGTGTCCGAGGACACGGTGGCCGGGGCGTTCGCCGCCCAGGCCCTGCGTACCCCCGACGCCCTCGCGCTGGACGCGGGGGACACCCGGCTGACCTACCGGGAACTCGACGCCCGCACCGACGTGCTGGCCCGCGAGCTGGCCGGTCTCGGCGTGCGGCCGGAGACCCCGGTCGGGGTCCTCATGGACCGGTCGGCCGCCCTGGCCCTCGCCCAGCTGGCGCTCGCCAAGGCGGGCGGCGTGTACGTCCCGCTGGACGTCCGCGCCCCGCGGGAGCGGCTGCGGCAGGTGCTGGCGGAGAGCACGGTGGACCTGGTGCTCACCGACGCGGCCTGGGAGGAGACCGCCCGCGCCGCGGCACCCGGCGGCCGCACCCTGCTGATCACGGACGAGGCCGGGCCGGCCGGCGACGACGCCCCGGACGGCGCGCCGCTGCCCGCCCTCCACCCCGACAACGCGCTCTACCTGATGTTCACCTCCGGCTCCACCGGCCGCCCCAAGGGCGTCGCGGTGCGCCACCGGGACGTCGTGGCGCTCGCCGCCGACCGCGCCTTCGACGGGCACGACCGGGTCCTGGTGCACTCCCCGCAGGCCTTCGACGCGGCCACCTACGAACTGTGGGTGCCCCTGCTGCGCGGCGGCCGGGCCGTCCTCGCCCCGCCGTCCGACGTGGACGCCGCCACCCTGCGCCGGGCCATCGGCGAGCAGGGCGTCACCTCCCTGTGGCTGACCGCCGGGCTGTTCCGCCTGGTGGCCCAGGAGGACCCGGAGTGCCTGCGCGGCGCCCGCGAGGTGTGGACCGGCGGTGAGGCCGTGCCGGGTGCCGCGGTCCGCCGCGTCCTCGACGCCTGCCCCGGCCTGACCGTCGTCGACGGCTACGGCCCCACCGAGACGACCACCTTCGCCACCCGGCGGGCCTTCCGCTCCGGCGAACCGCTGCCCGCCGCCCTGCCCATCGGGCGTCCGCTGGACAACACCCGGGTCTACGTGCTGGACGACACGCTCCAGCCCCAGCCGCCGGGCATCCCGGGAGAGCTGTACATCGCCGGTGCCGGGCTCGCCCGCGGCTACGCCGGCCGCCCCGGTGCGACCGCCGCCCGCTATCTGGCCGACCCGTTCGGACCGGCCGGCACCCGGATGTACCGCACCGGCGACCTCGTGCGCTGGAGCGCCGACGGCGAACTCCACTTCGTGGGGCGGACCGACGACCAGATCAAGATCCGTGGCTTCCGCGTCGAACCGGCCGAGATCGAGGCCGTGCTCACCGGCCTGCCCGCGGTCGGTGAGGCGGTCGTCACCGTGCCCGGCGACGGCGGTCGCAAGCGCCTGGTCGCCTACCTCGTCCCCGCCCCGGACGCGACGGTGCCGCCGGCGGCGGAGCTGCGCGCCGCCCTCGCCGCCGAGCTGCCCGACTACATGGTCCCCGCCGCGTTCGTGCCCCTGGACGCGCTGCCCCTCACCGCGAACGGAAAGGTCGACCGGCGCAGGCTGCCCGCCCCCGACTGGTCGGCGGCCACCGCCGGTGAGCACCTCGCGCCGCGCACCGAGGCCGAACGCGTCCTCGCGGAGATCTGGTGCGCCCTGCTGGGCCTCGACCGGGTGGGCGTCGAGGACAACTTCTTCATGCTGGGCGGCGATTCGATCCTCAGCATCCAGGTCGTCTCGCGCGCCCGCCGGGCGGGCCTGACCCTGACCCCGCGGGACCTGTTCCGGCATCCCACCATCGCCGCCCTGGCGGCCGCCACCGGTGCCGCCGCACCGGTCAGCGGCACCGGCCCGGTGTCCGGAGACGTCGCCCTCACCCCGATCCAGCACTGGTTCCTCGACGCCGGGCCGCACCGTCCCGACCACTTCAACCAGTCCGTCGTCATCGAACTGGCCGAGGAGCCCGACGTCCCCGCGCTGCGGGCGGCGCTGGGTGCCCTGTGGCACCACCACGACGCGCTGCGCTCCCGCTTCGAGCGGCGGGCGGACGGGACCTGGCGCCAGCACTGCCCGGCGGCGGACACCACCGCACCGCGCTTGCTGGAGGTGCACGACCTGTCCGGCCGGGACGAGGCGGACGGCGCCGCCGCTGCCGAGGCCGCCATGGCCGCGGCGGACGCCGGATTCCGGCTGGACACGGGCCCGCTGCTCGCCGCCCGGCTGTTCACCGGCGCGGGCACCGCACCGCCGCGGCTGTTCCTGACCGTGCACCACCTGGTCGTCGACGGCGTCTCCTGGCGGGTGCTGCTGGAGGACCTGGAGAGCGCCTACCGGCAGGCCCGCAGCGGCGATCCGGTGAGCCCGCTCGCCCGGACCACCTCCGCACAGGAGTGGGCCCGCCGGCTGCACGCCCACACCGAGGCCGGCGCCTTCGACGGCGAACGCGCGCACTGGAGCGCGGTGGCCGCACACTGCGCCACCGGGCTGCCGGTGGACGCCGACGGCGGCAACACCATGGCCGACCTGCGCTCGGTCACCGTCCGCCTGGACCGCGGGCGCACCGGTGACCTGCTGCAGAAGGTGCCCGGCGTCTACCGCACCCGGATCAACGACGTGCTGCTGACCGCGCTCGGCCGGGTGCTGGGCGAGTGGACCGGACAGCGGACCGTCGCCGTCGGCCTGGAGGGGCACGGCCGCGAGGACCACCTCTTCGACGGCGTCGACCTGTCCCGTACGGTCGGCTGGTTCACCAGCCTGTTCCCCGTCGCGCTGGACGTCCCGCGCGGAGACTGGGGCACGGCGCTGAAGTCCGTCAAGGAACAGCTGCGCGCGGTACCCGGCCGGGGACTCGGCCACGGGGCGCTGCGGTACCTCGCGGAGGCCGCCGCACCCGCCGGCCCGCCCCAGCCGCAGATCAGCTTCAACTACCTGGGCCAGTTCGACTGGACCGGCGATGGCGGGCTGATCCGCGCCGTGCACGGCGGACTGGGCGGCGCCGCCGCACCCGAGTCCGTGCGGCCGCATCTGCTGGACGTGGTGGGCCGGGTCGAGGAGCGGTCGCTCGAACTCACCTGGTACTACAGCGGCCGGGTGCACCGGGAGGAGACGGTCACCGCGCTGGCCGAGGGGATGCTGCGGGCGCTGGAGGACATCGTCGCGCACTGCGCCGGGCCGGACGCCGGCGGCCGCACCCCGTCCGACTACCCGCTCGCGCGCCTCGACCAGGCGGCCGTGGACCGGGTCGCGGGGGACGGCCGCGCGGTGGAAGACCTCTACCCGCTGACGCCCATGCAGGCGGGCATGCTGTTCCACAGCCTGATGGACCCCGACGCGCACACCTACTTCAACCAGGTCCAGCTGGTGCTCTCCGGCGTCACCGACCCGGCCGCGCTCGCCACCGCCTGGCAGCGGACGGCCGACGCCAACCCGGTGCTGCGCACCCGTCTGGTGTGGGAGGAGACGGCCGAGCCGCTGCAGGTCGTCCAGGCACGGGCCACCGTGCCGGTCACCCACCACGACTGGTCCCGGCGCACCGCCGAGGCCTGCGAGCACGCGCTGCACACCCTGCTCGCCGAGGACCGGGCGACCGGACTCGACCTGGCCGCGGCCCCGTTGATGCGGCTCGCCCTGATCAAGCTGTCCGAGGACCGGGTCCGGCTGGTGTGGACGTTCCACCACGTCCTGCTCGACGGCTGGAGCGCGGCCCAGGTCTTCGACGAGGTCTGCGAGCGCTACGCGGCGCTCACCGCGGGACGCCGCCCCGCCCTCCCCTCCCGCCCGCCGTTCGGCAGCTATCTGCGCTGGCTGACGGAGCAGGACGGCACCCAGGCCGAGCGGTACTGGCGCACCGCGCTGGCCGGGTTCGCCTCCCCGACCGAACTCCCGCGGGACCGGGTGCCGCTGGAGGCCCACCGCGCCTCCTCCTCGGGCTCGGTGCACCTCGCGCTGGACGAGGCGGACTCCGCCCGCCTGCGGGAGACGGCGCAACGGGCCGGCCTCACCATGAACACCGTGCTCCAGGGCGCCTGGGGCCTGCTGCTGTCCCGCTACGGCAACAGCGACGACGTGGTCTTCGGCACCACCGTCTCCGGGCGGCCCGCCGCGCTGCCCGGTGTGGAGTCCATGGTCGGGCTGTTCATCAACACGCTGCCCACCCGGGTACGGATCGACGGGCGCCGCGGGCTGCTGGACTGGCTGCGCGAGCTGCAGCACGCCCAGTCGGAGTCCCGGCGCCACGACTTCGTCTCCCTGACCGACCTCCAGACCTGGAGCGAGGTCCCGCGCGGGACGAACCTGTTCGACAGCATCGTGGTCTTCGAGAACTACCCCTTCGACAGCGAGGCGCTGTCCCGGCACGGCCTGGGCATCGAGCAGGAACGCGACCTGGAGCCGACCAACTACCCGCTCAGTGTGATCGTCGCCCCCGGTGAGCGCCTCACCGTGGCCCTGGACTACGACCCGGCCGTCTTCGACGCCGCGACGGTCGAGCGGCTGGGCACCTGTCTGCGGGTCCTGCTGACGGAGATGGCGGCCGACCCGGACCGCTGCCTGGGGGACCTGCCGCTGCTCACCGCCGACGAGCGCGGGCGCGTCCTGCGGGAGTTCGGCGGCAGCGCCGTCACCCCGCCGCGGCGCGTCCTGCCCGAGGTGTTCGAGGCGCAGGCGGCCCGCACCCCGCACGCCACCGCCGTGCTGGCCGGGGAGACCCGGCTCACCTACCGGGAGCTGAACGCCCGCGCCAACCGCCTGGCCAGACTGCTGATCGCGGCGGGCGCGGGCCCGGAGCGGTTCGTCGCCCTGGCGCTGCCGCGCACCGCGGACCTGGTCGTGGCCCTGATGGCGGTGCTCAAGAGCGGCGCCGGCTATCTGCCGGTCGACCCCAAGTACCCGGCCGAGCGGGTCTCCTTCCTGTTCGACGACATCGGGCCGGACATCGTGCTCACCACCGCCGCCCTGGCCGGCCGGCTGCCCGAGGGGCCCGCCACCCGGATCGCGCTGGACGACCCCGGGGTCGCGGAGCGGCTCGCCGGGCAGCGCCCCGCCGACATCGGGGACGGCGAGCGGACCGCTGCGCTGCTGCCCGCCCACCCCGCCTACGTCATCCACACCTCGGGCTCGACGGGCCTGCCCAAGGGCGTGGTGGCCACCCACGGGTCGGTGGTGGCGCTGACCGACTGGGCGGCCGCCGAGTTCGGCGGCCGCGGCCTGTCCCACGTCGTGGCCTCCACCTCGCTCAACTTCGATGTGTCGGTCTTCGAGATCTTCAGCCCGCTGCTGTCCGGCGGCTGCGTCGAGATGGTCGGCGACCTGCTGGCCCTCGCCGAACGTTCAGCGCCCTGGACCGCGAGCCTGCTCAGCGCCGTCCCCTCCGCCCTCGGCCAGCTGCTCGCCGAGGACACCGTCCAGGTCACCGCGGACACCGTGGTGCTGGCCGGTGAGGGGCTCGCCGCCCGCACCGTACGGGAGGTGCGCGCCGCCGTCCCCGGCTGCCGGGTCGCGAACATCTACGGCCCCACCGAGGCCACCGTCTACGCCACCGCCTGGTACTGCGACCCGGCCGACCCCGACCGCACCCCGCCGATCGGCAGTCCGGTCGCCGGCGCGCGCGCCTATGTCCTCGACCTGCGGCTGCGGCCGGTCCCCGTCGGGGTGCCCGGTGAGCTCTACCTCGCCGGAACCGGCGTGGCCCGCGGCTACTTCGCGCGGCCCGGACTCACCGCCCGGCGCTTCCTGGCCGACCCGTTCGGCCCCGCGGGCGAGCGGATGTACCGCACCGGCGACCTCGTACGCTGGGACGCCGACGGGCAGTTGGAGTACCTCGGCCGCAGCGACGACCAGGTCAAGGTGCGCGGCTTCCGCATCGAACTGGGCGAGGTCGAGGCCGCGCTGGCCCGGCACCCCGCGGTGGCCGAGGCCGCCGCTGCGGTGACCGAGTCCGACGGCCACAAGCGCCTGGTGGGCTATGTCGTCACCAGGGGCGCGGAGGACACCGACCCCGCAGCGCTGCGGGCCTTCCTCGCCGAGAGCCTGCCCGACCACCTGGTGCCGGCCGTCGTCGTCCCCCTGGAGCGGCTGCCGCTGGGCGCCACCGGCAAGCTCGACCGGCGTGCCCTGCCGGCGCCCGACTGGGCGGCCCCGGCCGCCGGTTACGTCCCGCCGCGCACGGACACCGAGAAGACCCTCGCCGGGATCTGGGCCGCGGTGCTGGGCCTGGAGCGGGTGGGCGCCGAGGACAACTACTTCGCGCTCGGCGGGGACTCGATCCTGAGCATCCAGATCGTCTCCGCGGCCCGCCGCGCGGGCCTCGCGCTGACCCCGCGCCATCTGTTCGTCCACCAGACCGTCTCCGCGCTCGCCGCGGCCGCCGCCGATCTGCCGGCCACGGTGTCCACCGCCGAACAGGGCCCGGTGGTCGGCGAGGTGCCGCTCACCCCCGTCCAGCACTGGCTGTTCGACAGCGTCCCGGACAGCCCCGGGCACTTCACCCAGGCGCTCTCCTTCCAACTGGCGGCCGAGGTCGACGAGGGCGCGCTGCGGGCCGCGCTGGCCGCGGTGCTGGAGCACCACGACGCCCTGCGCATGGTGTACGAGCCCGCCGGCGACGGCCACTGGCGCCAGTACAGCGCGGCGCCCGGCGCGGCACCCGCCCTGGACGTCCACGACCTCTCCGCCCTGGAGCCGGAGGACCGGGCCGCGCGGCTGCGCGCGCTGTCGGCGGAGCTGTCCGCCGGCTTCGGCCTCGCGGACGGGCCGCTGCTGAAGACCGCGCTGTGCCACCTGGGCGACCAGGACCGGCCGGTGCTGCTGCTGGCGGCCCACCACCTGGTCGTCGACGCGGTGTCCTGGCGCATCGTCCTGGAGGACCTCGATACCGCCTACCGCCGGGTCCGGGCCGGGGAGCGGGCCGCGCTCGGCCCCAAGACCACCTCGTTCCGCGCCTGGGCGCAGCGGCTGCACGACCACACCGCGGCCGGCGGCTTCGACGACGAACTCGCCTACTGGAGCGGCCAGGACGGCCGGGCGGACCTGCCCGTCGACCACGCCGGCCGCAACTCGGCGGACTCCGAGGAGACCGTCACCGTCCGCCTGGAGGCCGAGGAGACCCGGCAGCTGCTCCAGGACGTGCCGGACGTCTACCGGACCCGCGTCAACGACGTGCTGCTGTGCGCCCTGGGCCGGGTGCTGGCCCGCTGGACCGGGCACGACCGGGTACGGATCGGACTGGAGGGCCACGGCCGCGAGGAGATCTTCGACGACGTCGACCTCTCCCGCACCGTCGGCTGGTTCACCACCCTGTTCCCGGTCACCCTGGACCTGCCGCCGCACGCGGACCTCGGCGCGGCGCTGAAGTCCGCCAAGGAGGGCCTGCGGACCCTGCCCCGGCACGGCCTGGGCCACGGCGCGCTGCGCCATCTGCGTACCCCGGCCGCCACCGGGCTGCCCGCCGACCCGCAGATCGCCTTCAACTACCTGGGCCAGCAGGACTGGAGCGCCTCCGCGGGCGACGGTCTGCTGCACGCGCCGTACGGCGCGCTGGCGGGCGACATGGCCCTGTCGGCCGACCGGCCGCACCTCATCGACGTCATCGGCCTGGTCACGGACAAGCGCCTGGAGTTCACCTGGTCGTACTCGGCGAACCTGCATCTGCGCTCCACCGTGGTCGGGCTGGCCGAGGAGATGACCGCCGAACTCCGGGAGATCGTGCGGCACTGCGCCCGGCCGGACGCCGGGGGCCGCACCCCCTCGGACTTCCCGCTGGTCCGCCTCGACCAGGACACCGTCGACCGGCTCGCCGGCGACGGGCGGGACGTCACGGACCTCTATCCGCTGACCCCCACCCAGACCGGCATGGTCTTCCACGGGCTCGACGAACCCGACCAGGGGCTCTACGTCGAACAGGCCACCTTCGTGCTGGACGGGGTGCCCGACTCCCGGCTGCTGGCCGCCGCCTGGCAGCACGTCGTCGACCGCACCCCCGTGCTGCGCAGCGCGGTCGTGCTGCACGAGGTGCCGGTACCGCTGCAGACCGTGCACCGCTCGGTCACCCTGCCGGTCACCGCGCTCGACTGGAGCGCCCGGACCGAGGAGGAGCGCACGGCCGCACTGACCCGGCTGCTCGCCGACGACCGGGACCGCGGGCTCGCCCTCGACCGGGCGCCGCTGCTGCGGCTCACCCTGATCCGGCTCTCCCCGGCCGAGGTACGGGTCGTGTGGACCTTCCACCATGTGCTGCTCGACGGCTGGAGCGTCTTCCAGGTGCTCTCGGACGTGTTCGCCTGCCACGCGGCGCTGACCCGGGGCGAGGCCCCTCAGCTGCCGGACCGCAGGCCGTTCGCGGACTACGCCGCCTGGCTCGCCGCCCACGACCCGGCCCCGGCCGAACAGCACTGGCGCGGCGCGCTGGCCGGACTGACGGCACCCACCCCGCTGCCCTACGACCGGCGCCCGGCGCCGGGAGCCGCCACCCGCGCCGGCACCTGGCTCTCGGAGCGGCTCGGCGAGCAGGAGAGCACCGCCCTCCAGGACTTCGCCCGGCGCCACCACCTCACCCTCAACACCGTCGTCCAGGGGGTCTGGGGCCTGCTGCTGGCCCGCTGGAGCGGAGAGCGGGAGGTGTGCTTCGGCACGACGGTCTCCGGACGGCCCGCCGACCTGCCCGGCGCCGACGCCATCACCGGCCTGTTCATCAACTCCCTGCCGGTCCGGTGCCGGGTCGACGGCGGCGCGGCCCCGGCCGACTGGCTGCGCGGCCTCCAGTCCGCGCAGGCCGACGCCCGCGGCTTCGAGCAGGTCCCGCTGTCCGACCTGCGCGGCTGGAGCGAACTCCCCGCCGGAGAGGCGCTGTTCGAGAGCCTCGTGGTCTTCGAGAACTACCCGATCAACGACACCGCGGCCACCGCACACGGCCTGCGCGTCCGTGATCTGCACGCCCTGGAGGCCACCAACTACCCGCTCACCGTGGTCATCTCGCCCGACACCTGCCTGAGCGTCGAACTCGGCTACGACCCGCGGTACTTCGAGGAGTCCACGGCCCGCTCCCTGGCCGCGCAGCTGGTGCACACCCTGGGCGCCCTGGCGGCACCCGGCGGCGCGGCGACCGTGGACGGGATCGACATCCTGCCGCCGGCCGAGCGCGACCGGCTGACCGGGCGCACCGAGCCGGCCGGGGACACGGTCCCGGCCGCCACCCTGGCCGCGCTCGTCGAGGCGGCGGTGGACCGGTGGCCGGACGCCCCCGCGCTGACCGCGCCGGACCTGCACCTCTCCTTCGCGGAACTGGAGGCGCGGGCCAACCGCCTCGCCCACCACCTCCTCACCCGCGGGACCGGTCCCGGCGACCTCGTCGCCCTGGTCCTGCCGAGATCGGCCGACATGGCCGTCGCCCAGCTGGCCACCGCCAAGACGGGTGCCGCCTACCTGCCGGTGGACCCCGGGTACCCCTCGGAGCGGATCGCGCTGATGCTGCGCGACGCCGCCCCGGCCGTCACCCTGGAGGCCGCCGAGGTCCATGACCTCCTGGCCGCCGGGGACGACGACGCACCCGCCCACCGGCCCACCGACCGGGACCGGGTCCGCCCGCTCGACCTCGACGACCCGGCCTACGTGATCTACACCTCCGGCTCCACCGGCACCCCCAAGGGCGTCGTCGTCACCCACCGCGGACTGGCGGCCTTCGCCGCCGCCGAGGCCGACCACTACCAGGTCCGGCCGGGCGACCGGGTGCTGGCCTTCGCCACGCCCAGCTTCGACGCCTCGGTGCTGGAGCTGTGCATGGCCCTGCCGGCCGGTGCCCGCCTCGTGGTGCCGCCGCCCGGCCCGCTGCTCGGCGAGCAACTGGCCGAGGTGCTGCGCCGGGAGCGCATCACGCACACCCTGCTGCCGCCCGCCGCACTCGCCACGGTGCCGCCCGCCACCGCGGGCACCCTGCCGGACCTGCGCACCCTCGTCGTCGGCGCGGACGCCTGCGGCGCCGACCTGGTCGCCCGCTGGGCCCCGCACCACCGGATGATCAACTCGTACGGGCCCACCGAGACCACGGTGGTCGCCACCTGGTCCGGCCCACTGGTGCCCGACGGCGCCGCGCCGCCCATCGGACGGGCCCGGGCGGGCAGCCGCAGCTATGTGCTCGACGAGCGGCTGCGCCCGGTCGCCGACGGCGTCCCCGGCGAACTGTGGATCAGCGGAGCCTCGCTGGCCCGCGGCTACCTCCACCGGCCCGGCCTGACCGCCGCCCGGTTCACCGCCGACCCCTACGGCGCGCCGGGCGACCGGATGTACCGCACCGGCGACCTGGTCCGCCGCGACGCCCGCGGCGAGCTCCACTACCTCGGCCGCACCGACCACCAGATGAAGCTGCACGGCCACCGCATCGAGGCGGGCGAGGTCGAGGCCACCCTGACCGGTCACCCCGCCGTCGCGGACGCCGTGGTGTCCGTACGGGAGGACGAGCCGGGAAGGCCGCGTCTGGTGGCCCATCTGCTCGCCGCACCGGCCACCGAGGTCCCGTCCGGCGCGGAGCTGCGCTCCTTCGCCGCCCGGACCCTGCCCGGCCACCTGGTCCCCTCGGCCTTCGTCGTCCTGGAGCGCTTCCCGCTCACCGAGAACGGAAAGACAGACCGCGCGGCCCTGCCCGCACCCGGCCCGGACGCCGCGGAGCCGGCCGACCGGGTCGCCCCGCGCACCCCCACGGAGCAGTTCCTCGCGGACGTCTGGTCCGAGGCCCTGGAGACGGCCGTGGGCGCCGAGGACGACTTCTTCGCCCTCGGCGGCGACTCGCTGCGCAGCCTGCTCATCGCCTCCCGGGTCAACGAGACCTTCGGCGTGGAGCTGACCCCCCGGGACGTGCTGACCGCTCGCACGGTCGCCGCCCTGGCGGAACTCGTGGAGGAGCACGTCCTGCGCGAACTCGAAGACGCCGCACGCGGCACCAGCGACCCCAACGAACGGTGAGGAACCCCGACATGACGTCTTCGCAGTCGAAGAAGGACCGTGCCGCGGCCCTGCCCCAGGAGTTGCAGGAGGCACTGCGCCGCCGCCTGGCGGGCCAGGCCCCGCCCGCGGCCAAGGCCAGGCAGCAGATCCCGCGCGCGGACCGCTCGGAGCCCCTGCCGCTCTCCTTCGCCCAGCAGCAGCTGTGGTTCCTGGACCAGCTCCGGCCCGGCGACGCGCGCTACAACAGCGCGGTCGCCCTCCGGCTGGCCGGCGCCCTGGACCGGTCGGCGCTGTCCCGGGCGCTGGACGCCGCGCTGGAACGCCATGAGTCCCTGCGGACCACGTTCGACGCCGTCGACGGACGGCCCGTGCAGACGGTGCGGCCGGCCGGTCCCGTGCCGCTGCCGGTGCACGACCTCGGGGCCGTGCCCGGCGCCCCGGCGGCGGGCACGGGGGAGGGCACCGGAGCGGACGCGGCGCTCGACGACCTGCTGCTGGCGGAGTACTCCCGCCCGTTCGACCTGCGCACCGGTCCGCTGCTGCGGGCCCTGCTGATCCGGCTGGCCGACGACGCGCACGTACTGCTGCTCACCGCGCACCACATCGTCACCGACGGCTGGTCCATGGGCGTGCTGCTGGACGAACTGTGCACGCTCTACGACGCCCTGGCCCACGGCGAGACGCCCGCGCTCGCCCCGGTGGCGACGCAGTACCCGGACTTCGCCGCCTGGCAGCGCGAGCGGCTGTCCGGCGCCCTGCTGGACGAGCAGCTCGCCTACTGGACCAAGCAGCTCGACCAGACCGTGCCGGCGGCGCTGCCGCTCGACCGTCCCCGCGGCGGGGAGGAGGCCGGTGACGGCGCCGTCCACACGTTCCGGGTCCCGGCGGCCACCACGGCCCGGCTCCGGGAGGTGGCGGCGGCGCAGCACACCACGCTGTTCGCGGCGCTGATCGCGGCCTGCCAGGCGCTGCTCGCCCGCTGGTCGGGACAGGACGACATCGCCGTCGGCTCGCTGACCCCCGGCCGCGGACGCACCGAACTGGAGCGCGCGGTCGGCCTCTTCGTCAACACGGTGGTGCTGCGCGCCCCCGTCGACACCGCCCGCTCCTACCGCGAGCTGCTGGACACCTCCGCCGGTGCCGTCCTCGACGCCTTCGCGCACGGCGACACCCCCTTCGAGCGGGTCGTGGAGGCCGCGGGCGCGGCCCGGGAAGCGGGCCGCAACCCGCTCTTCGACGTGATGGTCCTGCTCCACCCCGCCCCGCCGGCGGCCCCCGGACTGCGGGGGATCACGGCCGGGACCGTCACCGTGCCCCGCCGCTCGGCCACCTTCGACCTGAGCGTGGAGTTCGTCCCTGACGGGGACGGGCTGACCGGGCTGCTGGAGTACCGCACCGACCTCTTCGACGCCGGCACCGCCGCGCGGATGGCCGGGCAACTGGTGCTGCTGCTCGGGGGAGTCGCGGACGCACCGGACCGGCCGCTGGGCGAACTGTCCCTGCTGTCGGAGCGGGAACACCACCGGCTGACCACCGAGTGGAACGACACCGCGCTGTCCGTCCCGCCCACCACCTACCCCGCCGTCTTCGAGGCGCAGGCGGCCCGCACCCCGCACGCCCCGGCCCTGGTGGCCGGGGACACCACGCTGGACTACGCCGCGCTCAACACCCGCGCCAACCGGCTCGCCCACCACCTCATCGCCCGCGGCGCCGGCCCCGAACAGCTCGTCGCGCTGCGGCTGCCGCGCACCGCCGACATGGTCGTGGCGCTCCTCGCCGTGCTGAAGTCCGGCGCCGGATACCTGCCGGTCGACCCCGAACTCCCCGACGAGCGGACGCGGTTGCTGCTCGACGACGCCCGGCCGTCGCTGGTGCTCGACGAGGCGGCGCTGCGCGCGGTACCGGCCACCGCCCCCGCCCACGACCCCACCGACGCCGACCGCCGCGCCCCGCTGCACCCCGGCCACACCGCCTACGTCCTCTACACCTCCGGCTCCACCGGCCGCCCCAAGGGCGTGTCCGTGGAGCACCGTGCGCTGATGAACCTGCTGGCCGGCCACCGGCACGGCTTCGTCGCCGAGGCGGGCGGCGGTCCGCTGCGCACCGCCCTGACCGCGTCGTTCTCCTTCGACACCTCCCTGGAGGGCGTGCTGCTGATGGCCGACGGCCACCCGCTGCACCTGGTCGACGAGGTGACCCGGCTCGACCCGGCCGCCCTGGTCGAGTACGTCGTCGAGCACCGCATCGACTTCCTCGACCTGACCCCCTCCTACCTGCGCCAGCTGCTGCCCGCCGGGCTGCTCACCGACCCGCGCCACCACCCCCGGGTACTGATGCTCGGCGGCGAGGCCGTAGGCCCCGCGCTGTGGCGGGAGCTGGCCGGGCTGGACGAGGTCGCGGCCTACAACTTCTACGGCCCCACCGAGTGCACCGTCGACGCCCTGGCCTGCCGGATCGACGGCGCCACCCGCCCGGTGGTGGGCCGTCCGCTGGCCAATGTGCGCGCCCATGTCCTCGACGACCGCCTGCGGCCGGTGCCGCCCGGTGTCGGCGGCGAGCTGTATCTGGCGGGCGACCAGCTCGCCCGCGGCTATCTGAACCGGCCCGGTCTGACCGCAGCGCGGTTCGTGGCGGACCCGTTCGGGCCGCCCGGCAGCCGGCTGTACCGCACCGGCGACCTGGCCCGGTGGACCGCCGACGGACGGCTCGACTACCTGGGCCGCGCCGACGACCAGGTCAAGATCCGCGGCCACCGCATCGAGCCCGGCGAGGTCGAGGCGGCGCTGCTGGACCTGCCGGGCGTCGCCGGGGCGGCCGTGGTCGCCGTCACCGACGCCCACGGCCACGCCCGCCTCGCCGCCTACGTGGTGCCCGCCGCCGGCACCGGCCGGCCGGCCGCCTCCGCACTCCGGGCGGCCCTCCGGAGCACCCTGCCCGGCCACATGATGCCCGCCGCCTTCGTCACCCTGGACGGCCTGCCGCTCAACACCAGCGGCAAGCTGGACCGCCGCGCGCTGCCCGCCCCCGACCTCGACGCGGCCCCGCGCGAGCGGGAGTTCGTGGCCCCGCGCACCCCCGCCGAACGGGAACTGGCCGGGATCTGGGCCGCGGTGCTCGGCCTCGCGCGGGTCGGCGTCACCGACAACTTCTTCGAGCTGGGCGGCGACTCGATCCTCAGCATCCAGGCCGTCTCCCGCGCCCGCGCCGCCGGACTGAGCCTGACCTCCCGGGACGTCTTCCGGCACCAGACCGTCGCGGAGCTGGCCGCCGCCGCGGACCTGCGCACCGCCCCCGCACCCGCGGCGGCGCAGCCGGAGGAGACGGGACCGGCCCCGCTCACCCCCATCCAGGAGTGGTTCTTCGCCACCCACGGACCGCTGCGGCACTTCAGCATGTCGATGCTGCTCGACCTGCCGCCCGACCTCGACGCGGACGCCCTGGAGCGGGCCCTGCACGCGGTGGCCGCCCACCACCCGGCGCTCCGCACCCGGTTCGTCCGCACCGGCGACAGCTGGCGCCAGCACCCCGTCGACACCGTGCCGCCCGGCCTCCTGGCCCGGCACGACCTGTCCCGGACCACCGGCGCCGCGCGGGACGCCACCCGCACCGCCGCGGCCGACGCCGCCCGCTCGGACCTCGACCCCGCCGCCGGCACCCTGCTGCGCGCCGCCCTGCTGACGACCGGGCCGGGCAGCCGCCCCCAGCTGTTCCTGACGGCCCACCACCTCGCCGTCGACAGCGTCTCCTGGCGCATCCTGCTCACCGACCTGGAGCGCGCCTACCGCGCCGCCGCCGCGGGTGAGCCCCTCCCACTGGAGCCCGCCACCACACCGTTCACCACCTGGGCCGCCCGCCTGGCCCGGACGGTGCGGGACGGCGGACTCGACGGCGACCTGGCCCACTGGCGCGCCGAGAGCGAGACGCCCCGCACCCCGCTGCCGGTGGACCGCCCCGGCCCCGCAGTCGCCGGCTCGGTCCGCACCGTGCGCACCCGGCTCGGCCGCGACACCACCGAGGCCCTGCTGCGCCGGGTCCCCGGCGTCTACCGGACCCAGGTGAACGACGTGCTGCTCAGCGCGCTGGGCCGGGTGCTCGCCGACTGGGCGGGCACCGACCGGGTGACCGTCGCCCTGGAGGGACACGGCCGGGAGGACCTCGACGGCACCGACGGCACCGAGGACGGGCCGGCGGGCGCCGGTGAGGTCGATCTGTCCCGTACCGTCGGCTGGTTCACCACCCAGTACCCGGTCACCCTCACCCTCGACGGCCCGTCGCGGGAGCCGGACTGGGGCGCGACGCTCAAGGCGGTCAAGGAACGGCTGCGCGCCGTCCCCCGGCGCGGCCTCGGCTACGAGGCGCTGGCCCGCCTCGGCTCGCCGGACCCGGCCGCCCGCGCCCTGCGCGAACTGCCCCTGCCGCAGGTCTGCTTCAACTACCACGGCCAGTGGGACAGCGCGCCCGGCGGGGACTTCGCACCCGCCGGCGACGTCCCCGGCCGCGACCTCGATGCCGACGCACCGCTCGACCACCTGCTGGACATCTCGGCCGTGGTCGCCGACGGCGACCTGGAACTGACCTGGCACTACAGCGAGCAGGTGCACGACGAGCGCACGGTACGGCAGCTGGCGGACGGCACCGTCAGCGCGCTCACCGCGCTCGTGGCCCACTGCGCACGGCCGGACGCGGGCGGCCGTACCCCCTCCGACTTCCCCCTCGCCCGGCTGGACCAGGCCGGGGTGGACCGCCTGGCCGGGGACGGGCGCGCCGTCGAGGACCTCCTCCCGCTCACCCCGCTCCAGGAAGGCATGCTCTTCCACCGGCTGATGGGCGGGGCCGACGACGTCTACCTCGACCAGGCGTCCCTGCTGCTGGACGGCGTCGCCGACCCCCGCGCGTTCGCCCGGGCCTGGCAGCGGGTCGTCGACCGGACCCCGGCGCTGCGCACCGCGGTCGTCTGGGAGGACGTGCCCGTACCCCTGCAGATCGTGCACCGGCGGGTGACCGTGCCCACCGTTCACGTCGACTGGCGGGAACAGGACGAGGACGGGCAGGCGGCCGCACTCGCCCGGCTGCGGGACGAGGACCTCGCGCGGGGGCTGGACCTCGGCACCCCGCCGCTGATGCGGCTCACCCTGATCCGGCTGCCCGGCGGCAGGCTGCGGCTGCTGTGGACCTCGCACCACCTGATCCTGGACGGCTGGAGCCTGGCGCAGGTGCTGACGGAGGTGTGCGAGGAGTACGCCGCCCTCGTCGCGGGCCAGGACCGGACGGCGCCCGTGCGCCGCCCGTTCGGCGACTATGTGCGCTGGCTGTCCGGACGGGACGGCCGCGCCGCCGAGGAGCACTGGCGCACCGTCCTCGCGGGCTTCGCCACCCCGACGCCGCTGCCCTGCGACCGCCCGGCCCGGGAGGCCCACCGGGCCCGCTCCGCGGCGGTGGTCACCGCGAGCCTGCCCGTCGGACTGTCCCAGGAGCTGCTGCACACCGCCCGGCGCGGCGGACTCACCCTCAACACGGTGGTGCAGGGCGCCTGGGCGCTGCTGCTGGCGCGCTACAGCGGCGAGCCGGACGTGGTGTTCGGCACCACCGTGTCCGGCCGCCCGGACGCCCTGCCCGGCGTCGAGTCCATGGTCGGGATGTTCATCAACACCCTGCCCACCCGGGTACGGGTCGACGAACACCGCACCGCCGCCGACTGGCTGCGGGAGCTGCAGGACGCCCAGTCCGAGTCCCGGCGCTTCGAGGCGGTCTCGCTGGCGCAGCTGACCTCGCTCAGCGACGTCCCGGCGGGCACCGCGCTGTTCGACAGCATGGTCGCCTTCGAGAACTACCCGTTCGACGACGCCCGGACCTCCGGCGCCGGCGTGCGCATCCTGGACGTCGCCTCGCGCGATGCGACCAACTTCCCGCTGGTGCTGCGCGCCCACCACAGCGACCGCCTCGGCTTCGACCTGGCCCACGACCCGGACCTCTTCGACGCCGGCACCGTCCGCGCGCTCGCCGACCGGCTGTGCCTGCTGCTCACGGAGATCGCCGCCGGACCGGACCGGCCGCTGCGCGAGCTGGCGTGGACCACCGCCGGGGAACGGCGGCGGATGCTGGTCGACTGGAACGGCACCGAGCACGGGCGGCCCGAGCCGACCCTGGTCGACCTGTTCGAGGAGCGGGCCGCCCGCACCCCCGACGCCACCGCGGTGACCTGCGCCGGAAGCACCCTGTCCTACGCCGAACTCGACGCACGGGCCGGGCGGCTGGCCCACCGGCTGGCCGAGAGCGGCGCCGGGCCCGAGGGCTTCGTGGCGCTCGCCCTGCCCCGGTCCCCGGACATGATCGTGGCGCTGGTGGCGGTCCTGAAGACCGGCGCCGCCTACGTCCCCGTCGACCCGGAACTCCCCGGCAGCCGCCTTGCCCATCTGCTCACCGATGCCGCCCCGGCCCTGCTGGTGACCACCGCGGACGTCGCCGGACGGCTCGGGGACACCGCCTGCCCCCGGCTGCTCCTGGACGACCCCGCGGTCCGCGCCGACCTCGCACGGCGCCCCGCCACCGGCCCGGCCCCGGCCGTCCGCCCGCTGCCCGAGCACCCCGCCTACGTCATCTACACCTCGGGCTCCACCGGCCTGCCCAAGGGCGTGGTCGTCCCGCACGCCAACGTGGTCCGGCTGTTCTCCCGCACCCAGGACTGGTTCGCCTTCGACGAGCACGACGTGTGGACGCTGTTCCACTCCTACGCCTTCGACTTCTCCGTCTGGGAGATCTGGGGCGCGCTGCTGCACGGCGGCCGGCTCGTCATCGTCCCGCACGAGGTCACCCGTTCCCCCGAGGAGTTCCTGCGGCTGCTGGTCGACGAGCGGGTCACGGTCCTCAACCAGACCCCCTCGGCGTTCTACCCCCTGATGCGCGCCGACGCCGAACACCCGGACATCGGGGCGCGGCTGGCGCTGCGGCGGGTGGTCTTCGGCGGGGAGGCGCTGGACCTGGGACGGCTCGCCGACTGGTACGCGCGGCACCCGGAGTCCGCGCCCGTCCTGGTCAACATGTACGGGATCACCGAGACGACCGTGCACGTCTCCTACGCCCCCCTCGACCGCGCCACGGTCACCGCGGCCACCGGCAGCACCATCGGCCGCGGCATCCCCGACCTGCGGGTCCGGGTGCTCGACGGCCGCCTCGCCCCGGTGCCGCCCGGTGCCGTCGGCGAGCTGTACGTGGCCGGGGAGGGCCTGGCCCGCGGCTATCTGAACCGGCCCGGCCTGACCGCAGCGCGGTTCGTGGCGGACCCGTTCGGGCCGCCCGGCACCCGGATGTACCGCACCGGCGACCGGGCCCGCTGGCGGCCCGACGGCACCCTGGAGTACCTCGGCCGCGCCGACCAGCAGGTCAAGATCCGCGGCTTCCGGATCGAACCCGGCGAGATCGAGGCCGCCCTGACCGCGCACCCGGACGTCGCCGAGGCCGTGGTCGGGGTGCGCGAGGACACCCCCGGAGTGCGGCGGCTGGTGGCCCATGTCGTGGGCACCGGTCCGGGTGCCGCCCCGTCCGCCGCCGCGCTGCGCGCCCACCTCGCGGACACCCTGCCCGCCCACATGGTGCCCGCCGCCTATGTCGCCCTGGATGCCCTGCCGTTGACCGTCAACGGCAAGCTCGATCACCGGGCGCTGCCCGCCCCCGGCCCGGACGGCTTCGCCGCCGGCGAGGACCGCACCGCCCCGCGCACCGAGGCGGAGCGCCTCGTCGCGCGGGTGTGGTCCGAGGTCCTGGACACCCGCGAACTGGGCGTGGAGGACGGCTTCTTCGCCCTGGGCGGCGACTCGATCCTCGCCATCCGTGTCACCTCCCGGCTGCGCGCCGCCCTCGGCGCCGAGGTCTCGCCCCGGCTGCTGTTCACCCACTCCACCGTCGGCGCCCTGGCCGCCGCACTGCCGGACCCGGCGGCGGCCCGCCGGACACCGGACGACACGATCCCGGCCGCGGACCGCACCGCCGCCCTGCCGCTGTCCTTCGCCCAGCAGCGCCTGTGGTTCCTGGACACCTTCGAGCCGGACAGCACCGCCTACGTCACCTACTTCGTGCTGCGCCTGCGCGGCGCCCTCGACGCGGCGGCCCTGCGCACCGCCCTGGACGCCCTGGTGGCCCGGCACGAACCGCTGCGCACCACCTTCGCCGAACAGGACGGCCACGCCGCCCAGCGCGTCCACGCCCCCCGGGCGGTCGAGCTGCCGCTGGACGACCTGTCGGACACCCCGGCGCAGGACCGCGACGGCGCACTCGACGCGCTGCTGGCCCGCGAGGGCGCCGTCCCGTTCGACCTGGGCAACGGGCCGCTGCTGCGGACCCGGCTGATCCGGCTCGGCGCCGGGGAACACGTCCTGACGCTGGCCATGCACCACATCGTCACCGACGGCTGGTCCACCGCCGTCCTCGGCCGCGACCTGGGCGAGCTGTACGCGGCCGCCCTCCAGGACCGCCGCCCCGACCTGCCCGCACTGCCCCTCCAGTACGCCGACTACGCGGCCTGGCAGCGGGCCCGCGCGGCCGCCGCCGATGACGCGCAACTCGCCTACTGGCGGCGGAAGCTGTCCGGCGTGGCGCCGCTGGAGCTGCCCACCGACCGGCCGCGGCCCGCCGTCCGCACCGAGAACGGCGCGCTGCTGGAGTTCTCGCTGCCCGCCGCGCTGACCGACCGGCTGCGGGAGACCGGCCGCCGCGCCGACGCCACCCTCTACATGACCCTGCTCGCGGCCTGCCAGGTGCTGCTCGCCCGCTGGGCCGGCCAGGAGGACGTCGCGGTCGGCACCGTCGCCTCCGGGCGCGAGCGCCCCGAACTGGAGCATCTGGTCGGGATGTTCGTGAACACCCTGACGCTGCGCAGCCGGGTGCGCGACGACCTGCCGTTCACCGCGCTGCTGTCGGAGGTGCGCACCACCGTCCTGGAGGCGTTCGCCCACCAGGACGTGCCCTTCGAGCGGCTCGTCGACGTGCTCCAGCCCGAACGGGACACCAGCCGCACCCCCCTCTTCCAGGTCATGGTGGCCCTGCACAACCTGGGCGGCGAGGCACCGCACCTGCCGGGCCTCGATGTCGAGACCGTCCAGCCGCCGGGCCGGCACGCCGCCTTCGACCTCGGCTTCGACTTCGTGGAGCGCGACGGCGGCCTCACCGGCTACGTCGAGTACAACACCGACCTGTTCGACGCGGACACCGTCGAGCGGGCGACCGCCCGGCTGCGCCTGCTGCTGGAAGCGGTCGCCGACGACCCCGCCCGGACGGTCGGCGCCCTGCCGCTGCTGTCCGGTGCCGAGCGGCGGCAGGTGCAGGAGGAGTGGCAGGGCGAGACCCAGCCCGTCCCCGACCAGACCTTCGTCGACCTGTTCGAGGCGCAGGCGGCCCGCACCCCGCACGCCACGGCACTGGTGGCCCGGGACGCCACGCTGGACTTCGCCGCCCTCAACGAGCGCGCCAACCGGCTCGCCCACCACCTGATCTCGCTCGGCGTCGGCCCGGAGCGGGTGGTCGCCGTCCAGCTGCCGCGCACCTCGGACATGCCGGTGGCGCTCCTCGCCGTCCTCAAGGCGGGCGGCACCCAGCTGTCCCTGGACCCCGAACTCCCCGCCGAACGCGTCGCGTTCCTGCTCGCGGACGCCGCGCCGCGCACCGTCCTGACGGCCGACGCGCTGCGCGACGCCCCCCTCGACCGGCAGCCCGCCCACAACCCCACGGACGCCGACCGCGTGGCGGCCCTGTGCGCCACCCACACCGCGTACATCAACTACACCTCCGGCTCCACCGGCCGCCCCAAGGGCGTCGCCGTCGAACACCGCCAGCTGGTCAACCTCTGCCACGACCACCGGGCCGGGCTCCTCGCCCCGCACACCACCGGCACCCGGCCCCTGCGCTTCGCGCTGAGCGCCGCCTTCTCCTTCGACACCTCGTGGGAGGGCCCGCTGCTGCTGGCCCTCGGCCAGGAGGTCCACCTCATCGACGAGGACGTGCGCCTGGACCCGGCGGCCTTCGTCGGCCAGGTCGCCGGCAGCGGCCTGGACTGCGTCAACGTGACCCCGTCCTTCCTGCACGAGCTGATGGCCGCCGGGCTGCTCACCGGTGACCACCACCGCCCCCGGATCGTCATGGTCGGCGGTGAGGCGGTCGGCGCCCCGCTGTGGCAGGAGCTGGCGGCGACCGAGGGCCTCACCGCCTACAACGTCTACGGCCCCACCGAGTGCACCGTCGACGCCGTGTACGGCCGTGTCACCGGCACCGGGCGTCCGGTGATCGGCCGGCCGGGCCGCAACCTGCGCGCCTATGTGCTCGACGGCGCCCTGCGGCCGGTCCCGGTCGGGGTGCCGGGGGAGCTGTACCTCGCCGGTGCCCAGGTCGCCCGCGGCTACCTGGGACGCCCCGGGCTCACCGCAGGGCGCTTCGTCGCCGACCCGTTCGGCCCGCCCGGCACCCGGATGTACCGCACCGGCGACCGCGCGCGCCGGGACGGGCACGGGCGGCTGGAGTACCTGGGACGCACCGACGAACAGGTCAAGATCCGGGGCTTCCGGATCGAGCCCGGCGAGATCGAGGCCGCCCTGCTCACCGACCCCACGGTGGCGGACGCCGTGGTGGTGGCCGCCGAACACGGCGGCCGGGCACGGCTGGTGGCCTATGTGGTGCCCGCCGGGGAGCGGACACCCCCGGCCGACGAGCTGCGGGTCCGGCTGCGCCGCACCCTGCCGGACTACATGGTCCCCGCGGTGTTCGTCCCCCTGGACCGCATCCCGCGCACCAGCAGCGGCAAGACCGACCGGCGCGCCCTGCCCGAGCCCCCGGCTGGGCCCGACACCGCGACCCGGTACGTGGCCCCGCGCACCGACACCGAGACCTGCCTAGCCGGGATCTGGGCGGAGGTGCTCGGCGTCCCCCGGGTCGGCGTCGAGGACAACTTCTTCGCCCTGGGCGGCGACTCGATCCTCAGCATCCAGATCGTGTCCCGGGCCCGCCGGGCCGGCCTCGGACTCACCTCCAAGGACGTCTTCCGCCACCAGACGGTCGCCGAACTCGCCCTGCGCACCGCCGCGGTGACCCCGCCGCCCGCCGACGGCGCCGGGGCCCCGGACGGACCGGCCCCGCTCACCCCCATCCAGCACTGGTACCTCGACGGCCGCCGGCCCGGGGACACCCTGCGCTTCACCATGACCAACCGGCTCGAACTCGCCCCGGGGAGCGATGAGACGGCGCTGCGGCACGCGGTCGACGCCCTGGTGGCCCGCCACGAGGCGCTGCGCACCCGGTTCGGCCACACCGACGGCGCCTGGCACCAGGAGGTGCTGCCGGCCGCCCCGGCGGACGTCCTCACCCGCCACGACCTGGCCGGTCTCGACGCCGCCGGGCGCGAGGAGGCCGTCCAGCGGGCGACCGCCGCCGCGCAGCGCTCCCTCGACGTCACCGAGGGCCGGGTCGTACGGGCCCTGTACTTCGACCGCGGCCCCGGCCTCCCCGCCCAACTCGTGCTCACCGTCCACCACCTGGTGGTCGACGGGGTCTCCTGGCGCATCCTGCTGGGTGACCTGGAGACCGCCTACCGCGACGCCGCCGCCGGCCGGACGCCCGCCCTCGCCCCGGCGAGCAGCGGCTACGGACACTGGGCGGCCCGCCTGGAACGGCACGCCCGGTCCGGCGCCTTCGACGGCGACGTGCCGTACTGGACCCGGGTCTGCCGGACCCCGGCGGACCTCCCCGCCGGCCGGCCGGGCACCAACACCCACGGCGGCGCCGCCACCGTGACCGTCCGCCTGGGCCGTGCCGAGACCGACGCGCTGCTGCGCCAGGTCCCCGAGGTCTACCGCACCCAGGTCAACGACGTCCTGCTCAGCGCCCTCGGCCGCACCCTGACCCGCTGGAGCGGCCAGGACTCCGTCCTCATCGGCGTGGAGGGCCACGGCCGCGAGGACCTCTTCGGCGACCTCGACCTCTCCCGCACCGTCGGCTGGTTCACCGCCGAGTTCCCGCTCGCCCTGTCCGTCACACCGGACGCCGACTGGCGCGACACCCTCCGGTCCGTCAAGGAGCAGCTGCGCGCCGTACCGCTGCGGGGCCTGAGCTACGGCGCGCTGCGCCACCTGCTGCCGCGGAGCCCGCTGCCCGACGCACCGGCCCCGCGCATTGGCTTCAACTACCACGGCCAGTGGGACATCGCCGCCGGACGCCCGGACGACGACGGCCTGTACCGGGCCGCCCTGCCGCCCGCCGGACAGGACACCGACCCCGACGAGCCCCGCGCCTACCTGCTGGACGTCACCGGCGTGGTCCAGGACGGCCGGCTCGAACTCGGCTGGACCTACCCGCCGTCGGTGTACGACGAGTCCACCGTCCGCCGCCTCGCCGAGGACACCCTCACGGCGCTGACCGAGATCGTCGCGCACTGCGCCCGCCCCGGCACCGGCGGCCGCACCCCGTCCGACTTCCCGCTCGCCGGGCTCGACCAGCACCAGGTGGACCTGATCGTGGGCGACGGGCGGGAGGTGGCGGACATCCATCCGCTCACCCCGCTCCAGGCCGGCATGCTCTTCCACGGGCTGGTCGACTCGGCGGGCGCCTACTTCGACCAGACGGTGCTGCGGATCGCCGGGGTCGCCGACCCGCAGGCGTTCGCCGCGGCCTGGCAGCGCGTCGCCGACCGCACCCCGGCGCTGCGCAGCAGCGTCCGCTGGCAGGGCCTGCCCGGCCCCGTGCAGGTCGTACACCACCGGGCCGAGCTGCCGGTCACCCTGCACGACTGGCGCACCCTGACCACCGGCGAGCGCGACCGCGCCACCGACCGGCTGCTCGCCGCCGACCGGGCGGCCGGGATGGACGTCACCACCGCACCGCTGAGCCGCCTCGCGGTGGCCGCGCTGCCCGGTGACGAGATCCTGCTCGTGTGGTCCTCGCACCACCTGATGCTCGACGGCTGGAGCACCGGACTGCTCTTCGCGGACGTCTGCGCACAGTACGCGGCGACGGCAGCGGGACGCGAGGCCGGACCGGCGGCCCGCCGCCCGTTCAGGGACTTCCTGCAGTGGCTGGCGGAACAGGACGAGACGGCGGCCGAACGGCACTGGACCGAAGCCCTCGCCGGATTCACCGCCCGCACCCCGCTGCCCTACGACCGGCCGCCCGTCGAGGCGCACCGTGCCCGGTCGGACGCACTGGTGCACCGGGAACTCACCCCCGAGGTCTCGGCCCGGCTGCGCGAGACGGCCGGGCGGAACGGCTTGACCGTCAACACGGTGGTGCAGGGCGCCTGGGCGCTGCTGCTGGCGCGCTACAGCGGCCGCCGGGACGTGGTGTTCGGCACCACGGTCTCGGGCCGCCCGGCCGAACTCCCCGGCGTGGAGTCGATGGTCGGCATGTTCATCAACACCGTGCCGACCCGGGTCCGTACCGACGGCGGCCAGGGCGTCCTGTCCTGGCTGCGCGACCTCCAGTCGCGGCAGAGCGACGCCCGGCGCTTCGACTTCGTCTCGCTCGCCCGCATCCAGGCCCTCGGCGAACTCCCGCCGGGCGAGGCGCTGTTCGACAGCATGACGGTCTTCGAGAACTACCCCTTCGACGAGGCGGCCACCACGGAGGCGGGCATCCGCATCCAGGACGTCCGCGCCGAGGACGCCACCAACTTCCCGCTGTGCCTGCGCGCCTACCTCGCCGACCGGCTCGGCTTCGACCTCGCCTACGACGGGACGCTGTTCGACCGGACGACGGTGGAGCGGGCCGCGGCCCACCTGGAGACCCTGCTCACCGCGCTCGCCGACGGCACCGCCCGCTCCCTGGACGACCTCGGCCTGCTCACCGCCGCCGACCGCGCGGTACTCGACCGGTGGAACACCACCGCACGCCCCGCCGCGGCCGGCTCGCCGGTGGACCTGTTCGCCGACCGGGTGCGGCGCACCCCCGACGCCACGGCGCTCGCCCACGCCGACGGCGAAGAACTGACCTACCGTCAACTCGCCGACTGGTCGGACCGGGTGGCCGCCCGGCTGCTGGCGGACGGCCTGCCCCCCGAGAGCCGGGTGGCGCTCCTCATGGACCGCTCGGCGGAACTCGTGGTGGCCCAGCTGGCGGTGCTCAAGGCGGGCGGCGCCTATGTGCCCGTGGACAGCCGGGCACCCGACGAACGCCGGCGGATGCTGCGCGAACAGGCGGGAGCGACGGCGGAGCTGACCGCGCAGACGGTGGCCGCCGCCCGGACCGGCGGACCGGCCGGTACGCCGGAGCTGCCGGCCGCCGACCCGGACCGGCTGGCCTACGTGATGTTCACCTCCGGGTCGACCGGCGTCCCCAAGCCCGTGGGCGTGCGCCACCGCGACATCGCGGCGCTCGCCACCGACAGCCGCTTCACCGGCCCGGCCTGCGCACGGGTGCTGCTGCACTCCCCGGTGGCCTTCGACGCCGCCACCTTCGAGGTCTGGGCGCCGCTGCTGAACGGCGGACGCGTCGTGGTGGCCCCGACCGGCACGGTGGACGCCGCCCTGCTGCGGCGCCTGGCCACCGGGGGAGAGGTCACGGCCCTGTGGCTGACCGCCGGGCTCTTCCGGCTGCTGGCCCAGGACGCGCCCGACTGCTTCGACGGGCTGGCCCAGGTGTGGACCGGCGGCGACGTGGTCCCGGCGGCCGCCGTGCGCCGGGTGCTGGCCGCCTGCCCCGGCCTCACCGTGGTGGACGGCTACGGCCCCACCGAGACCACCACCTTCGCCACCTCCTTCCCCATGAGCGACGCCACGGCGGTCCCCGGGACCGTGCCGATCGGTCACCCGCTGGACGACATGCGGGTCCATGTCCTCGATGCCCGGATGCGGCCCGTACCGCCCGGCACCGCGGGCGAACTCTTCCTGGCGGGCGAGGGCGTGGCCCGCGGCTACCTCGGGCGCCCCGGCGCCACCGCGGACCGCTTCGTCGCCGACCCCTCCGGCCCGCCCGGCGCCCGGATGTACCGCACCGGTGACCTGGCCCGCCGGCGCCCCGACGGCACGGTGGAGTTCCTCGGCCGCGCCGACGACCAGGTCAAGATCCGGGGCTTCCGGGTCGAGCCCGGCGAGGTGGAGGGCGCCCTCGCGGCCCACCCCGGCGTCGTGGACGTCGCGGTGGTGGCCCGCGAGGAACGCCCCGGGACGAAGCGGCTGATCGCCTATGTGGTGGGCCGCGACGGCCTGGACACCGAGGCGCTGTGGGCCCACGCCCGGCAGACGCTGCCCGACTACCTCGTCCCCGCGGTGTTCGTGCCGCTCGCCGCGCTGCCGCTCAGCGCCAACGGCAAGGTGGACCGGGCGGCCCTGCCCGCACCCGCCGCCGGTACGGGCCGGCCGGCGCCGGTCGCTCCGCGCACCGACGCCGAACGCCGCACGGCCGAGGTCTGGGCCGAGGTCCTCGGCGTGGCGGACGTCGGTGTGGAGGACGACTTCTTCGCGAGCGGCGGCGACTCGATCCTGAGCATCCGGCTGACCTCCCGGCTGGCGGAGGCGTTCGGCACCGACCTCACCCCGCGCGCGGTGTTCACCCACCCGACCCCGGCCGCGCTCGCCGCCCTGCTGACGCGGGGGGAGGGGGCCGCCGTACCGCGCGCCGCCATCCTCCCTGCGCCCCGGGACACCGCGCCGCCGCTGTCCTTCGCCCAGCAACGCCTGTGGTTCCTCGACGCGTTCGCGCCCGGCAGCACCGAGTACATCACCCCGCTGGCACTGCGCCTGCGCGGCCGGCTCGACACCGCCGCGCTCGGCACCGCGCTGACCGCGCTGGTGGCCCGGCACGAGTCGCTGCGCACCACCTTCGACTCCGTGGAAGGCCAGGGCATCCAGGTCATCCACCCGCCCCAGGACGTGCCGCTGCCGCTGCACGACCTGTCGGCGCTGCCCGCCGGCGAGCGCACCACGCGGCGGGACGAGCTGCTGGCCGAGGACCGCACCCGGCCCTTCGACCTGCGCGAGGGCCCGCTGCTGCGGGCCGGACTGATCCGGCTGGCCGACGACGACCACGTCCTGACGCTGACCCTGCATCACATCGTCACCGACGGCTGGTCGACCGCCGTGCTCACCGGCGACCTCGCCCACCTCTACCGGGCCGCCCTCGACGACACCACCCCCGCCCTGCCGCCGCTGCCGGTCCAGTACGCCGATGTCGCACACTGGCAGCGCACCGCCCACGGCACGGCCGCCGAGGAGCAACTGCGCTACTGGCAGGAGCGCCTGGCCGGTGCCGAGCCCCTGAACCTGCCCACCGACCGGCCCCGGCCGGCCGTACAGACCAGGAGCGGCGCCACGGTCCCGCTGGTCCTCGGGCCGGACACCGCCCGCCGGCTGGCGGAGTTCGGCCGGGCCCGGCAGACCACGCTGTTCACCACCCTGGTCGCCGCCGCGCAGACCCTCTTCGCGCGGCTGTCCGGACAGCGCGACATCGCCGTCGGCACCGTCACCGCGGGCCGCGACCGCGCCGAGACCCAGCGCCTGATCGGCTTCTTCGTCAACACGCTGGTCCTGCGCTCGGCCGTCGACCCGGACGAGCCGTTCCCCGCGTTCCTGATCCGGGTGCGGGACACCGTCCTCGACGCCTTCGCGCACCAGGACGTGCCGTTCGAGCAGGTGGTGGACGAGGTCCAGCCGCTCCGCGACACCAGCCGCACGCCGCTCTTCCAGGCCATGGTCGTCCTCCAGAACGCGCCCGGAGCGGACCTGGACCTGCCCGGTCTCCAGGTGAGCGACATCGAACCGGACACCCACCACGCCGGCTTCGACCTCACCCTGGAGTTCGCCGAAACCGACACCGGCGCACTCCACGGGCTGCTCACCTACAACACCGACCTGTTCGACGCGGTGACCGCCGCGCGGATGGCCGACCAGCTCACCACGCTGCTGACCGGCATCGCCGAGGACCCGCACCGCCCCCTCGGCGCCCTGCCGCTGGCCCCGGACGCCGAACTGCGCCGCCTGCTGGCCCACGGGACCGCCACCGGCGGCACGGTGGCCCCGGCCACCCTGCCCGAACTCTTCCAGCGGCAGGCGGCCCGGACACCCGTAGCGGTGGCGCTCACCGACGGCACCCGCGAACTGACCTTCGCCGGGCTGGAGCGCGCGGCCAACCGGCTGGCCCACCACCTGATCGGCCGCGGGGTCGGCCCCGAGAGTGTGGTGGCGCTGGAACTGCCCCGCTCGGCGGAGACGGTGGTGGCCCAGCTCGCGGTCACCAAGGCGGGCGGCGCCTTCCTGCCCGTGGACCCGGCCTACCCGGACGGGCGGCGGGAGTTCATGGTCCGCGACTCCGCGGCCACGGTGGTCCTCGACGACCCGGCCGCCGTCTGGCGGACCGACGGCCCCGACACCGCGCCCACCGACGCGGACCGCCGCACCCCGCTGACGGACGCGCACCCGGCCTACGTCATCTACACCTCCGGATCGACCGGCACCCCCAAGGCCGTGGTGGTCACCCACACCGGCCTCGCCGGCTTCGCCGTGGCCGCCGCCGGCCGGTACGGCGTACACGAGGGCGACCGGGTCCTGCAGTTCGCCTCACCCAGCTTCGACGCCTCCGTCCTGGAGCTGTGCGTCTCGCTGCTCGCCGGAGCGACGCTGGTCGCGGGCGAGGAGGGACCGCTGCTCGGCGACCGGCTGGCCCAGGTGCTCGGCGACCGGCGGATCACCCACGCCCTGATCCCGCCCGCCGCCCTGGCCACCGTGCCGCCCGAGGCCGCCGGTGCCCTGCCCCACCTGCGCACCCTGATCGTCGGCGCCGAGGCCTGCCCCGCCGACCTGGTGGCGCGCTGGGCCCCCGGCCGTCGCATGATCAACTCCTATGGCCCGACCGAGGCCACGGTGGTGTCCACCTGGACCGGCCCGCTGACTCCGGACGCGGGCGCGCCGCCCATCGGCCGCCCCGTCGACGGCACCCGGGCCTACGTCCTGGACGCCGCCCTGCGCCCCGTACCCGTCGGGGTGACCGGCGAGCTGTACGTCGCCGGCCCCGGGCTCGCCCGCGGATACCTGGCCCGTCCCGGGCTGACCGCGGCCCGCTTCGTCGCCGACCCGTTCGGCGCGCCCGGCGAACGGATGTACCGCACCGGCGACTTGGTGCGGTGGGGCGCCGACGGCGAGCTGCGCTACGCCGGACGCGCCGACGACCAGGTCAAGGTGCGCGGCTTCCGCATCGAACCCGGCGAGATCGAGAGCGCGCTGCGCAGCGGTCCCCATGTGCGCGACGCGGTGGTGGCCGTACGCGCCGCGGCCGGCCGGCCTCCCGCCGGCCCGGCACGGCTGGTGGCCTACGTCGTCCCGGCCGACGGCGCCCCGGACCCGCTGCCCGTCCCGGAGCTGCGCGCTCACCTGGCCGGGCTGCTGCCGCCGCACATGGTGCCGTCGGTGTTCGTCCCGCTGGCGCGGCTGCCGCTCACCCCGAACGGCAAGACCGACCGGCACGCCCTGCCCGACCCCGGCCCGGCCTCCGGCACCACCGGCCCGCACCGCGCGCCGCGTACCGACACCGAACGCCGGATCGCGGAGATCTGGGGCGACGTCCTGGGCCTCGACACCGTCGGAGCCGACGACAACTTCTTCGAGCTCGGCGGCGACTCGATCCTGAGCATGCAGGTGGTGTCCCGGCTGCGCCGGGACGGACTGCACCTGGCCACCAAGGACCTGTTCACCCACCAGACGGTGGCGGCCCTGGCCACCGTCGTCACCACCGGCCCGGACCGGACCGACAGCGGCCCGGTGACCGGCGACCTGCCGCTCACCCCGATCCAGCAGTGGTTCCTGGCCACCCCCCGGGCCAACCACCACCACTTCAACCAGTCGGCACTGCTCGAACTCGACGGCACCCCCGACCCGGCCGCCCTCGGCCAGGCGCTGGCCGCCCTGCTGGAGCACCACGACGCGCTGCGGATGCGCTTCACCGAGGAGGACGGCCGCTGGCACCAGCACAACCCGCCGCCCGCGACCCCGCACCAGCTCCTCGTCCGGCACGACCTGACCGGTCTGCCGCCCGAGGAGGCCGACACGGCCATGGAGAAGGCCGCCGACGACCTGCACACCGGCTTCGACATCAGCCACGGCCCGCTGCTGCGCGCGGCACTGTTCACCGGCGACCAGGACCGCCCCGCCTTCCTGCTCCTGGTGGCCCACCACCTGGTCGTCGACGCGGTCTCCTGGCGCATCCTGCTGGACGATCTGGAGACCGCCTACCACCAGGCCACGGCAGGGCAGACCGGCACCCTCGGCGAGCGGACCACCGCTTTCCGGGACTGGTCCAGGGGCCTGGCCGCACTCGTCGCCGACGGCGGGCTGGACCACGAACTCCCGTACTGGGAAGAGGCGGTCACCTCCGCCCCGCTGCCCGTCGACCATGACACCGACACCCCGTCCGGCACCTCCCGCACGGTGTCCGTGACCCTCGACGAGCCGGACACGGCGGCGCTGCTGCGCGCCGCCCCCACCGCCTACCGCACCCGCATCAACGACGTCCTGCTGGCCGCCCTGGCCCTGGCCCTGGCCCGCTGGACCGGCCAGGAGCGGGTCTGCATCGACCTCGAAGGACACGGCCGGGAGGACGTCCTGGACGGCGTGGACCTCTCCCGTACGGTCGGCTGGTTCACCACCGTCTACCCGGTCGGCCTCCAGGTGCCGGACCCCGCGGAGCCCGGTCCCTCCCGGGACTGGCGGGCCCTGGTCAAGTCGGTCCGGCGCCAGCTGCGTACCGTCCCCGGCAACGGCCTCGGCTTCGGTGCCCTGCGCACCCACGGCCCCGACGAGGTGCGCGAACGCCTCGACCGCACCGGCCGCGGGCAGATCGTGTTCAACTACCTGGGCCAGTGGGACGCGCGGCCCGACGGCTCCACCGGTGCCCTGGTCCGTGCCGAGCACGGCTCCTTCGGCCAGGACCACGACCCCCGCGACGGCGGCTCCCACCTGCTGGAGGCCGTCGGCGCGGTCCAGGACGGCCGGCTCGCCTTCACCTGGCACTACCGCCCCGACGTCCACGAGGAGACGACCGTACGGGCGGTGGCCGAGGACTTCGCCGAGGCACTCCGCCACATCGCCCGGCACGCCAGGAACAGCGCATGAGGGGCCGCATACCGGGGCGTTGCCCCCCGTCGCGCCCTGCGGGGGCGGGCGGCATTCTGCCGAAAACCGCCCCCGCACCGCCCGGTCACGGCAGCCTTGAAGAAGACCGAACTCCCGCACCACACAAGGCGACCGCCCACCACGACACCACGCCAGGAACCACCCACCGAGACCACCCACCAAGACCGCACACCGTGACTGTCGGTCCCGGCCCCCGCGGCCGGGCCGCCGCACCACCCACCAGACCCGCCCGATCAACAAGTCAACCCACGATGGGAGAGCGTGACATGGACGAGAACGCCCGCTACCAGGTGCTGCGCAACGACGAGGAGCAGTACTCGCTGTGGCTGGCCGACCTGGAGGTCCCCGACGGCTGGCACGCCGTGGGCAAGGAGGGGACCCAGGACGAGTGCTCCGCCTACGTCGACGAGGTGTGGACCGACATGCGCCCCCGCAGCCTGCGCGAGCGCATGGAACACGCCGGCTCCTGACCTGAATTACCCCGCAGGGCGCGGCCGACCGCCGCGCCCTGCCCCTTCCCACAACACCCGGTGGTGTGGGCCGCGGCCACGGCCCGCTCGGCGTGGCCCCACGACACCACCGGGTGCGGAGACTCCCCCTGCACGTCATCAGCCCCACCCGCACGTCACCTGAGCGCACCCCACACCGCGCCACAGCACCGGGCCGTACCCGACACCGCCCGGCCCTCCCCGCACGGCCGCGCCGCTCACGGCTGTCACGCCGTCATGCCGCCGCAGAACCCCCGCCGCCGCCCGCCGGATTCGCCGTCCGGACCGCCGCCGCCTCCCGCACCAAACAAAAAATAACAATCACCGTACGCCTCAATTGCCGGTCATACCGGATATGGCGCCAGGTGGTGACGATAGGCGATTATTGCGCTATACCAGTCATGTGCACCGGGCGGACCGGATGCCCGAAAGTGAAGTCCGGGACTTTTACGGGGTGGGGGAACTGTGATCGCGGGGGATTTTCTCAGCAGCCGGTCCATGCCGTGTCCCCATTCCGCGCGGCCGCGGAGTCGTCCATCGCTCCGCACCGCCGGCCGCCCACCGCGCCCGACGGCCTGAACGCACCACAACTCCGGCCGCCCGCACGCACGTTCACACAGGAACACGCACCCTCGCACACACCCTCACGCACGCCCGTATACGGCCGCGAACCCACGCGCGGACTGCGCACATTCCGCACTCGCCAAAGCGCCTGCCGCCTATCGGCGCCGCTGCTCGCCCCACCGAGATCATTTGGCTTTCCTCATGAGAAGGGACCACGGAAATGACCCCGATCTTGCGCACCGACCGACTGATCCTTTCGCCCTACCGGCCCGAAGACGAGGACGCCTTCGTGTCCCTCCTCGGCGATGAAGGGGTCTGCCGCTGGATGGGCCAGGAGCGAGCACCCGAAGAAGAGATCCGGGCGATATTCCAATCGATCCTCAACGAGGTCTATACCAAGAACCTGTTCGACATCTGGGCCGTCTGGTCCGACGGCGTCTTCGTGGGTCACGCGGAACTCAAGAAGACCGGCAACGTCGACGGCTACGAGGTGATCGCCGCCCTGGTCGAGGAGAGCCGCGGAAAGGGCGTGGGCAACGAGCTGATTCGCGGCCTGCTCCACTACGCCGCCGACACGCTCCAACTCACCGAGGTCTACGGAATGGTGGGCGCCGAAAACGCCGCCAGCCTGGCCCTGGGCAAAAAACTGGGCTTCGCCCACGTCCGCGACGTCGTCGCAGAAGACGGCACAGTAACAAAAATGCTGGTCATGCCCACCGGCAAGCCCCAATCCCCGGGCACAAACCCGGCACCCGTCTCGTCAGCGCACTGAACGAGCCCCTTCTGCCGCCTGTTCTCGTGCCGTCATGGGCTGATGGTTCGGGGCGTGGCACGGGCCCTTGCCTTGCGGAGAGGGCAGTCGGCTGCGCCCCGCTCCGCCGGCTGCGCTTCTCTGCTCTGGTCGCCCCCCCCGCGCTCACGCCTTCGGCCCGCTCGGAACTTCTCCATACTCAGTGCGTCGGTCTGCGGCACCCAAGTACGATCCCCTCGCCGCTCGTACGGCAGTGCGTATCAGCGCACTGCCTGCGGGCGCCGAACGGGAGGGATCACTTGACCATGTCCTTAGGCGCGAGACCCCGTGCAGTCCTCGCATTTCTGGGAACCCTCGGCCTGGCCCTGGCCGCCGCGACGTCGCCCGCGAGCGCGGCCGACAGGAGGCCTGCCACACCGACTCAGCTGTTCAATGGATACCAACACTGCTCGACCGATGTGAACCGGCCCTCGTACCAGTCGACCGGCGACGGCCTCGTCGTCGAGGGCATCCCCGGGGTGACCGGCACCGCCGACAGCACCGACACCCTCCGGGTCGGCGTGCGGTATCAGGCCTGGCCGGTCACCGACCCGACGCGGATCACGACGGTCACCCGCAAATACGCCAGCCTCGGCTTCGAGGCCCCCGCCACCCTGCCCGCCAGTGCGCTCGCCGACGGGCAGACCTACGCATGGCAGGCGCAGACAGTGGCCGGGGGCGCGGCCTCGGACTGGTCGGCCCCCTGCTATGTCACGAGCGACAAGACGTCCCCGGCCAAAGCGCCCACCATCACCTCGCCGAACTACTCTCCGGACGGGTGGAACAAGGGGGGCGAGCCGGCCGAGTTCACACTGAGCGCGGGCGGTGTCGACGATGTCGAGGGGTTCGAGTTCTCCTGGCAGCAGGACGTGCCGGCCATCGGCACGGACACCGGTGACCACGGCGTTCCGCAGCCCGTCGACTGGTACTCCTACACGAAATACTTCAAGCGCGCCGACAAGCTCGGCGGTTCGGCCACGCTCAGGCTCGTCCCGCCGGGCGGCCATGGCCCGATGACGCTGTGGGTGCGCAGCCTGGACCGGGCCCACAACCGGTCGCCGTACGCCGGCTACGACTTCCGCATCAGCTCCACGATGCCCACCGTCACCCCGGCTGTCCCGAAACCCGCATTCGGTGAGCCGACCACGTTCACGTTCCGTCCCGACCCCGAACTCCAGGCGAAAAGCCCGGTCGTCAGCTACTCCGTGGAGACCAGCGGAGTCCAGAACGACAGGACCTTCGAGGTCGCGGCCGGGGCGGACGGCACGGCGACCGTGGATCTCGCGGTGGACGGTATCCACGGCGGGGACCTTGAGGTGAAAAGCAAGAGCGCGAACGGCTGGGTCAGCAACGCGGCTCGGTGGCATATCAGGTACGACACCACTCCCACCGTCGCCTCGGAGGTCTACCCGGAGAACGGTTCGGGCGGCGGCGCCGGCGTTCCGGGCACGTTCACGTTCACGTCGAAGGTGAAGGATGTCGTGAGCTACACGTACACCTTCAACAACGTGACCCGGAGGTCACGGTCCCCGCGGACGCCCACCACACCGCGAGCATCGACTGGACCCCGCCCTCGGACGGCTGGTACACCCTCACGGTCTACGCGACAACCCGCTCCGGCATCCAACTGGCGCCCTCCGGCTACTTCTTCACCGTGAAGTGAAGCCCAGGGAACACCGCCCGCGCCCCCGGTGGTCCGCGGCCTCATCGGCCCGTCGTCGCGTCAGGAGTGGGGCAGGCCGGCGAGATGGCGGGTGAGGGTGGCGAGGGGCTGGAAGGTGGCGCCGAGGAGTGCGACATGCTTCCAGTGGAGGACGCCGTCGGCTCCGAGGAGGAACACCGCCCTGCGGACACCGATGCCGGGGGCGGCGACGCCGAAGGCGCGGGCCACCCGCCGGTCGGTGTCGGCGAGCAGCGGCATCCGCAGCTCGTGCCTGCGGGCGAACCGCTCGTGGCTGTCCACGTCCTGCGGGCTGATGCCCCAGACCTCCGCGTCCTGGTCCTGGAACTGCGCGAGGCCACTGGAGTAGGAGCACAGCTGCTTGGTGCACACGCTGGTGTCGTCCCCCGGGTAGAAGGCCAGCACCAGCGGGCGGCCGCGCTGGAGGGAGAGGGTGTAGTCGCGGCGCTCGAAGCGGTCGCCGGTCAGTACGCCACCGGGCAGGGTGAAGTCGGTGACGTGTGTGCCGATGTGGGGGGCAGAAGGGGCCATCGGGTTTGTCCCATCCGGAAGAGGCGGTGTGCCTGAACGGTGTGGTCGTTCGTTCTCTGCTTCGCTGTGGTGTTCTGGGCGTGGAGCGCGGTGGCGGTCCGGCCGCCGACGCAGCCGATCCCGCCCCTCTCCGGTTCTTCGTCGCCGGTCGCAGCGCGGATTGGTCCTTCCTGCGCCCGTCAGATCAGAAGAGTACGAGGTCCCGGAGGGGGCCAAGTCGCGAGGGAGCGCTGCTGGTTGCCCTCGGTCGCCCTTGGTATCGGGGTGTTCACGAGGTGCTGCGGGCCAGCGGGTCGAGCAGGGGGCGGCTTCGCCGGAGGGCGAGGGCGCAGCCGAGGGCGTAGAGGAGGACGGCCTCACCGGCGCCGAGGGCGGAGCCGGGTTCGTGGAGGGGCCATGCCCAGGGCTGGGCGGAGCCGCCCGGTCGGCGGCCGGCGGCGGCGCAGGCGAGGGGGAGGGCCGCGACGCAGAGCGCGGCGAGGCCGGGCCCCAGCACCGTACGCACGAGGAGTGCCGTTCCGAGGAAGCCGATGCAGTTGCGGGCGAGCGACAGGGCTTCCGGCCGGTCCCACAGGAGGTGGACACCGACTGCCGGCAGCACGGCCAGCAGGGCGAAGGCACCGCAGAGGGCCAGGTCGCGCCGGCCCTTGGGGCGCAGTGCGACCTGTTCGGTGAGGGGGTCCCCGCGGCCGAGCCCGTGCAGGAGCAGGACGACCGGCAGCACCCCGAGGATCTGGGTGACCAGGAGCTGCCCCGAGGCGCCCGCCACCGCGGGTACCGGAATGGCTTCCTGACCCACCACGAGGGCCACGAGGTACACCGCGAGCAGGGCCGCTGCGACGCCGGGGGCGCCGGTGGCCTTGAGCCACCAGATCATCGGGAGGTCTCCTGGGTGCGGCGCGGCGGGAGTGGCGCGGGGTGCGTCGTGCAGTCCCGCAGGGCCTTGTTGTTGCGCTGGAACCAGGCCAGTTGAGTGCGGTGGGAGGACTGACGGACGCGCGCGGCCATCGCGGCCTCCTTCTCCCCGTGGTGTCCGGCGACGTCGTGCACGGTGGCTCCCGCGGTCAGCGCGAGCCACGCGGCGGTGGGCCCGTAGGCGTCGGCGCCGGGAAAGGAGTCTCCCGACCGGGCGCACGCGGGCGGGCCGGACGGCAGGAGTGCGGTGCCGACACCCGCGCGTACGTCGGAGGCCGTCGGGTCGGGCCAGGAACCGATGAACAGGGCCCGGTGGCCGGGGTGTTCGCCCATCGTGAGCTTGCCGGGAACGGTGAGACCGGCCTGCTGGAGCCGGTGCCGGGCGTCGGAGGCCTGCTCGCGGACCATGGCCGCGCGACCGGACAGCTCCGGCCACAGACACACACGGGGAGCGCCCCCGGCGCACCGCAGCTCATCGGCGGGACGGGCGGACACGGGGTCGGCGGGCAGCCCGTGGGCGAGCCCCGCGCTGCCGACGAGGCCGGCCGCCAGTGCACCGCTGATCAGGAGGGTGTGCCTCCGCCGGGGCCCCGTGGCCAGAGTCAGCGCGACCGCGCCGATGACGCCGAGGGCCAGTACGAGGGCGCTCGCCGCGGCGCGCCACCCGGGGGTCTGGTCCAGAGCACAGCACGAGGACATCCCGCCGGTGACCATATGGCGCAGCCAGACCGGTTCCAGGGCGGCCGGGTAGGCGGTCAGCACGAAGCTGAGGACCAGGGCCGAGGGCGCCGCCACGACCAGGGGCAGCCGCTTGCCGAGGAGGAAGCCGGCCATGGCATGGGCCGCGAGGATCACCAGCCAGACGGCCACCATGCCGGCCACCGTGCCGACCGGCGGCCCGCCGGCCTCGGGCCGGCCCGCGGAGACGGTCAGCGCGGCGGCCGCCGCCATGCCGACCGCCCCCAGTAAGAAGACGGGTGCCATGAGCGGCAGGGCGACACCGAGCCCGGAGCGGGCCGGGGCCCAGCGCTCGACCCCTCCGCGGGTGAGGCGCGCGCCTTCCCAGGCACCGGCGGCAGCACACGCCGGGGCGACGAAGGGCAGCGCGAAGGCGGCGGCGCCCAGGGCACCGGGCCAATAGCCGTGCGTGACCCCGGAGGTGAGGTCGTCCGAGAGGAGCAGCGCGACGAAGGCGGCCAGCGGGGGAGCCAGCCAGGTGGCGGAGGAGGAGCGCAGGACGGTACGCCACAGCACGGTTCACACCTCCTGGGCGATCAGCTGGGTGTAGGCACCCTCGGCGCGCCGGCCCTCGGGGACACCCGGGGCGGCGAGAGCCAGGAAACCGCCGGTGTCACCTTCGAAGCGGACCTCGCCCTGGTCGAGGATGACGACGTGGTCGTACATGGTGTCGAGGTCTTCGGTCTGATGGGTCGACACCACGACCTGGATGTCCGCCAGCAGGTGCGTCACGAGGTCGCGGAAGATCTGCCGCTGCGAGGGATCGAGCCCCGCCGTCGGTTCGTCGAGCAGGACGACCTCGCTGTCGTGGACGAGCGTGCCGGCGATGCCCATGCGCCGCAGTTGGCCACCGGAGAGCTGGTGGCTCTTCCGGTCCGCCAGACTGCCCAACTTCACCCGCTCCAGGGCGTCCTGTGACCGGCCCCAGGCATCGGAGCGGGACAGTCCTTTCAACCAGCCTGTGTAGGCGACGTTCTCCCGCACGGTCAGCCCCGGCATGGGCTTCACGTTCTGCGGAAGCCAGCCCACCGCCCTGCGGTACGCGGCGCGCGACTTCGGCTCAGCGGGGTCCGTCCCACGCCAGCTCACGGTGCCCTCGGTCGGGGAGAGCCAGGAAGCGGCGATGCCCAGGAGGGTCGACTTCCCCGCACCGTTCGGCCCGAGCAGGACCGTGGCCCGGTGACCGAGGGAGAGATCGAGCCGGTGGAGAGCGGGCGTCTTCCGGCCGTACCGGAAGGAACATCGATGGAATTGTAGGGACATGCCGCCCCAGCCTATCCGGGCCCGGTGATACGGCCGGTCCGCCGGCCCCGGCTCCCGGCGCGCAGGTGCTGCACGCCGGGAGAGGGCGCTCCCGGAGGAGGTGTGGCCGCCTGGCCGTCCCGTCCTGAGGGGGCTAGCTCCCCGAGCGGCCGAAGAATTCCAGTTCGGCGATGGCCACCTGCTTCTCCCCGGTGGCGCCGTAGGCGGTGCGCAGGACCAGTCGTACGGTGACCGCGTTGCGGACCGTGACGTCGATCTTCTGGGGGCCGCCGTCGTTCAGCCGGGGGTGCGAGACGTGCTGCTTGCCGGCGGAGTCGGTGACGATCAGGTCGAACTCGCGCGGGCGGGCCGGGTCGGCGGCCTGCGGGGTGCGGGCGGACGCTCCGGGGGTGATCAGGATGTTGAGCAGGTTGGTGGGCTGGCCGAACGAGGCCTGGAGGTACTGGCCGTTCGAGTCGCCCGAATAGCCCGTTCCCCACCAGGTGTTGGAGTAGGTGTCGAAGGCGAGCTTGGCGGCGTGGCCGGGGCCGGCGTGCGAGGCCTTCCAGTTGGCGGCGGGGACGGGGATGCGCTTGGCGAAGTGGTCCTGGATGGCCCGTGCGGCCGGAGGACCCCCGATGATGCCGCCGACCACGACGCCGACGACCACCGCCGCCACCACCGCGCGGGCGATCCACCGTGCGCGGGTGCGGTTGAGCCGCGGCCGCTGGCCCGCGTACGGGCCCTCGGCGGTCTCGGCCGCGGTGTCGGTGAGGGGGATGGCGCAGCTCCGGCAGAAGTGCCGGCCCGCCGTGTTGAGGGCGGCGCAGCTGCGGCACGGTGTGCCGTCCTCGGGCTCGGCCGCGTGCGGGGTGCGGACCCGGGGCCGGGCCGCCTCGGGCCGGCCCGGGAGCACACCGGGCGTCTCGGGCGGCGGCGCGGCGGAGGCGCCCGGGACGGGGACCAGGAGGGCGCGGATGCCGGTCTCGGAGATACCGCGTTCGCCGGCCGGGCGGGGGGTGGCCTCACCCGGGCCGTCCTGGCGGCCCTCCTGACCGTGCCGGACCTCCGCGTCGGGCCGGCCGTTCCCGTCCCCTTGTTGCGGGGCGGTGGACGGGAGCGGGGCGGTCGATTCCGCGTCGGGGTCCTGCTGGGCGGCGGCCGGGTGGCCGCCGGCGGGGGCCCCGGTGGCGGGCGCGGGAGGGCCGGCGGGCTTTGCGGACCCGGCGGCGTGGTGCGCGGCGTCCGGGCCGGGCGCCGCGGCCGGGGGAGCCGGGGCGGGCGGGTGCTCGCCGGCTGTCGCGGGGGACTGCTGTGCCGGGCGGTCCCAGCGCAGGAAGGCTCCGCAGGAGTCGCAGAAGGACTGGCCCGCCTTGGAGACGGGGGAGCCGCAGTCGGGGCAGAGGGTGGGGTCGGTGGGCATGGTCAGGTTCCTTCAGGAGTGGACAGACGGGTCACCTCGGTCGCGAACGGGAGGTGTGCGGGGCGGGCCGCCGCGACGACGGCGTGCAGACGGTGCCGGTCGACGGTGGCGGGGTCGTGGACCCGCAGGGTCACCCGCAGACCGGGGTGCGACGAGCCCGGGAAGGGCCCGAGCGGGCGCGCGGACCAGGTCGCACCGCCGCTCTCGACGATCTCAGGACGTACCCCGAAGGCCAGGTGGACGGCGTCGGCCAGACCGCGCCGGGTGCCGCGCACCCGGTGCAGCGAAACGGCCGTGGCCACCGCACGGCGGCGGGTGGCCGGGTGTTCCGTCCCGTCGAGTTCGGTGCCGACCCAGGTGGTCAGCCAGTCGACGAAGTCCTCGGGCGCCAGGGCCGGCGTGAAGTAGCTCTCCAGACAGTCCAGGACGTTGAAGAGGGGGGCGAGCACCACGTCGAGGCCCTCGACGAAGCGCTGGGCGAAGTCGTCGTCGGCGTAGACCGCGGGGAGCTGCTCGCCCAGCGGGTGCGGGGAGGCCATCCCCGTGGGTGTGCCCCTCATCGGGCCTCGATCACACGGACGCGGTGGTCGAACGGGAACAGCAGCGCGGAGCGGGCGAGTTCGATGCGGTCGGTGGCGTCACCGCGGCGCCCGGTGAGCGGGTCGGCGGGGTGCAGGAGGACCTCGTCGACGAGCTCCACACCGGGGACCCGCTGGAGGGCCGCGAAGATCTCACCGGAGCGCAGCGGGCGGCCGAAGGGCCAGCCGTCGCCATGGGCCCCGCCGGTCAGCGGATCGAGGTAGGCGTAGAGCGCGTCCAGGGCCTCGGCGCGGACGCGGTCGGCCTTCGCCGCCCGGAAGGAGTGCAGCGTCGCGACGACCGTCACGCCCTGGTAGAAGGGCGGGCCGACGGCGAGGCGGGTACCCACTGGGCGGCGCTCGTCGAGGAACTGGGTGACCCGGCCCAGGAGTTCCTGACCCGGCACCAGCTGCTCGAAGCGCAGCCGCCCACCGCGGTCGGGGACGGCCTGCGGGACGACCAGCACCCGGACCGCGTTCTCACCGGTCCGGCCGGTCTCACCGGCCTCGGCGCCCTGCCCGCTCTGCGCGGTGCTCGTCGCGCGCTCGGCGGGATCGACCGCGAGACAGGCGATCCGGGCGGCCTCGGGCGCCGCGCGCCGCGCCAGCTCCTCGTAGTCGCGGGCAGTCACGGCCCGTTCCTGCGCCCGCAGCGCGATCGGCGCGCGGACCTTCGCCTCCTGCACCGTCTCGCCGTCGACTCCGCCGCGCGCCGCCTCCCGGTTCTCCACCCGCGCCACGTACGGGATCGAGCTGCGCAGCGCCTGGATCGCGCCGCGCGCCACATTGCCGTCCCGCCCGCCGCCGGTGCGGTAGTGCGGGACCCGGAGCACCGCGCCCTTGGCCGGTACGGCCCCGAACTGCCGTATCGAGCCGTCCGGCTGGCGCACCGACGGGCCGAAGGCGATCTCGCCGGTGGACTCCTCCAGCGTGAGGTGGCGGTCGTCCGGCCCGGAGGAGGCGAAGTCGGGGACGACCTGCCACTCCTGCCAGCCGTCCCCGTCGGAGACCTCCAGCCTCAGCGGCGGGCGGTCGGCGACGACCGGCGCGTGCGCCAGCCGCATCCGCTGGCCGGGCACCCCCGCGGACTCGCCGAGCATCTCGTCCCGCACCACATCGGCGTGCGCGACCCTGGTCGTGCCCCCGATGGTGAACGCGGAGGCGGCCCGCACGGTGGGCGAGGCGCTGTAGAACGGCTGGCCCTGCTTGGCCTCGACGACCCGGCAGCGCAGCCACGCGGCGTCGGTCCGGCCGACGCGGGTGCCGGTGTGCCCGGCCGGGATGTGCAGCACGACCTCGCCGGGCCGGTTGAGGCCGCCGGTGGAGTCCTCCTCGACCTCGCACTCCGTCCAGCCGTCGGCGGTCCAGGCCTCCCAGCGCAGCGGCGGCTGACGCGGGTCGACGCCGACGCCGTCCACCCGGCTGTCCAGCTGCAGCACGGCCGCGCACCGCGGGACCGCCGCCGACAGCCCGAACAGCAGGGTGTCGCCCGGCTGCGGGGCGGCGGTGAAGACGGCCACGTCAGTGCCGCCGAAGATGTCCTGGCCGCAGTCCTCGGGGGTGCTTCCGGCCTCCTGCCGCAGGACGGCGGTCAGTTCGCAGGGCACGACGGTCAGATCGTCCTCGGTGGCGAAGACCACCGCCTCCTCGGTCTCGGTCCGGCCGGTGGCCACCTCCGTCCCGGCGGGCAGCACGACCGGCTCGGCCTGCGGCGCGGAGAGCCAGAAGGTGACGTCGGCGCGCGCGGCGGAGGGCGGGAAGAGGGTGACGCCCAGCAGGTCGAGGAAGGCCAGATGGTTCTTCTCCGGCACCCGGTTGAGCCGGTAGACGATCTGGTCGGCCATGTGCGCGACGGCCTCGATGAGGGTCACCCCGGGGTCCGAGACGTTGTGGTCGGTCCACTCGGGGCAGCGCTGCTGGATGTAGCGCTTGGCGTCGTCGACGAACTGCTGGAAGCGGCGGTCGTCGAGATGGGGTGCGGGCAGGGCCATCAGGCTTCGCTTTCGGTGGACGGCGATTCCGTGGACGGGATCACATAGAAGGGGAAGACGAGACTGCGCGGGTTGTTGGTGCCGCGCACGCTGTAGCGCACGTCGATGAACAGCACGGAAGGATCGTCGGCCGCCGGGCTGACCTCGACCTCCTGGACCTCGATACGCGGCTCCCAGCGGTCGAGCGAGTACCGCACCTCGTAGCGGATGCGGCCGGCCGTCGCCTCGTTGACCGGCGCGAACACCATGTCGTGCACGGCACAGCCGAACTCCGGCCGCATCGGCCGCTCGCCGGGCGCGGTGGCGAGGACGAGCCGGATGGACTCCTCGATCTCCCGCTCCCGGCGGGCCAGAGCGATACCGCCGCCCGCGTCGGTACGCAGCGGGAAGCTCCAGCCCGCACCGACGAACTGTTCACTCATCTCCGGTGCCCCCCTTGAGCCCCATGTCCCTCAACTTCCTCAAGCTCACTAGAAAGGAATGCCGTTGCGCAGCACGGCCGGTGCGTTCAGGGTGACCGTGGCCGGCGAGCTGATGGCCGCCGCGGCGCCCGCGTTGACGGCCACCGCGCCGACCGCGGAGACGGAGACCGCGCCGACCGAGTTGACGGCCACCGCGCCGGCCGACTTGAGGCTGATCGCGCCGGTCGCGTTGATGTCCGCCACGCCGCCCGCGGCGACGCCGAACTTCGCGCCCGCCTTGATGTCGACCGCCCCGCCGGCGCTCATCGTGAGCGAGCCGCCCGCGGTCAGCGACAGGTTTCCGCCCGCCTTGATGCTCACGTTCCGGGTCCCCGTGATGGAGACGGAACCGTCGCTGCGGATGGTGACGCTGGTGCGCGCCTCGTCCATGTGGACGGTCATCCGGCCGTTGCCGGTCTGCAGCCGGATGCCGCTCTTCATCCGGGTCTTGGCGTCCAGCAGCTCGACGATGTGGCCGCTGCGCGAGGCGAAGCTGCGCCAGTTGACCCGCCCGCTGGTCGGGTCGACCGCGGGCAGACCGTCCGGCTCCTTCGGCGGCTTGTCCCGGCCGTTGTAGAGCCCGGCCAGCACATACGGATGCTCCAGCGAGCCCCGGTCGAAGGCGCACAGCACCTCGTCGCCGACCTCCGGCAGGACCAGCCCGCCGCCGCGGACCCCGCCCAGCTGCGCGACCCGGCACCAGTCGCTCTCGTAGGTGTCCGACAGCCACGGGAAACGCAGCCGGACCCGGCCCAGCCGCAGCGGGTCCTTGGCATTGCTGACCAGCGCCATCGCCACACCCGGCATGGGTGGCGCCGCCTCCGCGCCGCCGGAGGCGAGCCCGTACAGCGACCGGAACTGCCGTCCCGAGACGGTCAGCCAGGTGGTGAACGGCCGCCCGGACTCGAAGACATGGCGGACACCGGTCGCCGTGTACTTCCCCTCGAAGGGGAACCCGGCCCCCTTCAGCGCCACCGGCTGCCCCGGCTTCAGGTCCGGATTGCCGGTGACCGCCACCTCCAGCTCGGCGAACGAGCCCGCCGCGTCGTCGGCGAGCGCCCGCGCGGCATGGGTCACCTGGGCCTGGCTGGTGAACGGGGTGTCCGTGGCGGTCAGTTCGGCCTTCCCGAACGGCTTGCTGAGCTGCCCCGGCGTGATGTCCGCGACGATGTCCTTGCTCGTCGTGGCCGGGGACTGCGCGGACAGCGCACGCTTGGCCCGCATGTCCCAGCCGCGCGCACCCGCCCTGTCGACCTGCCCGGCGGCGGTGACGGCGATCCGGCTGTGCATCGCGTTGTGGCCGAACTCCAGGACGTACGGGCTCTGCGCGGCCGGTGTGCTGTCGGCGGGCGCCGACGAGGCCGGGGAGAGCTTGCCGAACTGGAGCTTGCCCTTCGGGTCGAAGGACAGATGGGCGTCGTTCTCCTGGGCGAGGCGGAGCAGGAAGTCCCAGTCGGTGATGTTGGGCTGGGTGGCCAGCTCGTAGACGGTCCGGGTGGGCTCCACCTTGCCGAGGGAGAGCTTGTTGAGACCGGCGAGACGGCGCACGATGTCGCTCGCGGTCATGTTGGGGTAGCCCGCGACCCGCCGGTTGCGCAGCAGCCGGTGCCCCGGGTCGTACCCCCGCACGACCAGGTACTTGCCGCTCGCGTCCGCGTCCACTTCCAGCGCGGTGATCTCGCCGGTCAGCATGGGCGTACCGCGCCGCCCGTCCGTGAAGGGCGAGAGCACCGCCTTCGCCCCGACCTTGATCTTCGGGAACGTCTTGAGGATGTCCGACCCCGTGTCGCTGAAGGTGAGCTGGAAGGCGGACGGCACATTCACGCTCGCGTCCACCCAGCCCTCGATGAGGAGGGTGGCGAGCTTGTCGGGCAGCGGCGTGCCGCCGATCTCGGCGTACAGGACGCTGGTGTACGTCTTCTCACTCATCGGATGCTCTCGCTGCTCATCGGGCCTCGTGGGTGGTGGGATGCGGGGGAAGGCTCGGGGGACGGCCTTCCGGCGCGTCTTCGTCGGCGGCGGGCAGCAGCAGCTCCGTGCCCGGCCGCAACCGCATCGGATCGTCGATCCCGTTCGCCTCCGCGATCAGCCGCCAGCGGGTCGCGTCCCCGTACTCCCGCCAGGCCAGCGAGGCGAGCGAGTCCCCCGCGACCGTGCGGTGGATACGGCGGGCGGAGAGCGCGCCGGAGGTCGGGTTCTGCCCCTTGGTGGGCATGGCCACCTCGGTGAGGGACAGCGTGCAGGTGGCGCGGATCGGTTCGCCGGTGGGGTTGAAAAGGGTGTACGTGGCGCTGACGCTCGTCACGTACGCCACGAACTGCACCGTGTTGAACGAGCCCCAGGAGAACCGCACCCAAGGCGGCGAAGGCCGCTTGGAGTTGACGCTCTGCGCCGTCACCTCGCAGCAGGACAGCAGCAGTTCGATCTGCTTCTGCACCTTGCCGGAATTCGGGGTGCCGGAGGCGTCCAGGAACACCTCCAGCTGGAGCGTGGCGGGCCGGGTGCCGGTGAACTTGGGCGGCGCGCCCCGCGTGTAGGCGACCGCGGTCTGGGTGTGCCACTCCGCCTCCCGCCCGAGCTGCAACTGGGTCGGATTGAACTGGAACTCCACCTCACCGATCCGGCCGCCGATGGAGCCGCCGAGGTCGGTGGGGGGCTGGTGAATCGCGAGGGCGGCCCGTACGAGGCTCGCGCCCGCCTTCCCGCCGGTGGGGGCGGCCACCTCAGGCACCTCCCGCGTCGGTGAACCCGTGGTGCGCGATCTCCAGCGTCTCGGTCGCCACCCCCGGGCTCGCCGGGTCCAGGCTCGGCCCCTGCCAGCGCACCGGCAGCACCTCCACCAGCCCCCACTGCGCGACGATCGAACCGTCGGCGCGGAGCGCGGCGATCTGCGCGGTGGGCCGGGTGATGCCGGTGGCGAGCGACGAGATCCAGGCGGCCACCCGGGAGGTGTCGGCGGTGAGCGGGCGGGTGAGCCGGATCGTGGAGAACGTGACGCGGGTGGGCAGCTGCCAGACGAAACCGTTGTTGCCGCCCTCCTGCCGCTGCTCCACCTCCACCTCGGAGGCCAGGCCGTCGCAGCCGTTGAACAGGCCGAGGTCCTGGCCGTCGATGGTCAGCTTGAAGAAGACGGTGGAACCGGGGTCCTGGGCCTTGGGCATGGTGGCTGGTCTTTCGGGTGGAGTGGTGGTGGGGCGGGGTCGGAGTCGGCGGAGGCGGAGAGGGGCAGGTCGTCGGCCGGACGGACGGGTGCGGGTCAGCGGCCGTGGTCGCGCAGCCGGCCGATGCGCTCACGGTCGCCGCGCAACTCGGCACGGAGCAGGCGCGAGAGGGGCGCGACCAGACGCCGGGCCAGCGCGTCCAGGGCGGCGGGGTCGGAGGGGTCGGGAGAGGTGGCGGGGTTGGCGGAGGCGGCTTGGTCGGTGGTGGTGGTCGAGGCCGCTGGGGTGGCGGGCCTCTTGGTGGCCGGTGTGGTGGTGGCGGACCTCGGGGCGGCCGCTGTGGGGGAGTTGGGGGTGCGCTGGAGGGGGCTGGAGGTCTGCGCCGGAGTGGCGGCGGGCGGAGTGGCCGGGGTTGAGCGTGCGGGCGGGGCGGTGGACGAGAGGGGCTGGGGGGAGGACATCGGGGGAGTGGCCGGGGACGCGGACGGGTGCGGAGCCGGACCCGGGGCCCCGGGGGTGGTGGGAGGTGTGGGGGCTCGCTGCACCATGGGCATGCCGGGGAGGGCGGCCGGTGCGGTCCGGACCGTACGGGACGGCGTGGACGACGGGAGCGGCGTGCGTGCCGGTGCCGACGCCGATGCCGATGGCGGTTTGTGCAGGGCGACGGCGGGCACGCCGGTCGCCCGCCGGGGTGCGGGGCCTGCTGGGCGGGGAGGGGCCGCCCCCGTGCCTGCGGTGTTCGCCGTGCTTGAGGTGTTCGCCGGGTCCGCGGTGTGCGGGGTGTTCGCCGTGTGCCGGGTGCTCGTCACGGGGCGGAGGGGGACGGCGGTGGGTGCCGCGGCCGGCACGCTGGAGCGCTGGACCGCGGCCGGACCGGCGGCCGCGGCCCGTGTGGCGGACCGCTGCACCGTCGCGGGCGGGGCGGCGTCCGCCTGCTGCCCGGTGGGCTGTTGACGGGACACCAGATCCAGCGCACGCGCCGACACGAGCGGCGCCCGCCGGGTGACGCGGGGCGGACGGTCGGCGCCGGCCGTCCGTATGTCGCGCGTGAGCGACTGGGGGGCCTGCTTGGCCTGGGAGGGGCCCGCGCCGGACTCCCGTGCGCGGGATTCCGGCGCACCGCGCTCCGGTGCGTGCGATCCCTGCGTATGGGATTGCGTCCCGGGCGACTGCGGCTTACGAGGTGCCGCCGCGCGGGGCGCCCGCGCGGGGCTCTCCGAAGCACGGCTCACCGACGGGGGTGTCGTCGGCGACGGCCCAACGGGGGCGGGCGAGGGGGAAGACGAGGCAGCGCGCTGCACCGGGGCCGGGGCCGGGGTCGGGGTCGGGGTCGGAGTCGGGGATGGGGATGGGGTCCTGGACGAGCGCGGAGCCGGTGTTGAAGTCGGGGGTGCGGGCGGCGTGTGTGTCTGTGCGGGTGCTGACGGTTGTGCCGGTGCCGGTGCCGGTGCTGTTGCCGGTGCCGCTGCCGGCTTCGGTGCCGATGTGGGCGTCGCTTTGGACGCGGACATGGGCGTGGGTGCTGACGCGGACGGGGGCGTGGGCGCTGACGCAGACGTCGGCGTGGACCTAGAGGCAGACGTCGGCGTCGGGGCGGTCGCCTCGCGGCGGACCGGGGTGGACTCGGTGGGTGCGCCGATCAGTGGCCTGCGCTGGACCGCGGGGCGCGAGGGCTGACCGGGGGCCGGCGTAGGGCCGGGACCGGCGGCCGCCGTACGGCCCTGACCGGCCGGCGGCCGGACCGGCTGTGCCTCGGACGGAACGTCCTTGGTCGGGCCACCGCCGTCCGCGTCCGAGAGCAGCGGGGCGCCAAGTCCCAGGCGCTGTCGGTCTGTTCCCGTGGTCCGGCGAGCGGGCGGTGGGGCGGCCTTGTCCGCTGTCCGCTGGACCGGCGGGCTCGTGCGGTCGCCGTCACGCGGGGGCGCGCTCGGGGCCGGGCTCGCGGCCGGGCTCGCGGCCGGGCTCGCGGGAGTGTTCGCGACCGGGCCCGGGGCTCTGTGTCCGCTGGTCTTGGCGTCCGCGCGCTGCGGTGTGCTCTTGGCCGGCGAGGCAGAAGAGGCCGGCCGAGGGGTCGGGGCAGGGCTCGGGGCAGGCGTCGCGCTCGGTGCGGTGCCTGGTGCCGGCCGCGTCGAGTCACCGCTCGGCGCCGGGCCGCCGCCGGGCGTGGTGTCCGTGGCCCGGGGCGCCTCCGGTGCGCTGCTCCGGTTCGGCGCGGACCGGCGTGGGCCGGTGGCCCGCCGCTGTACGACACGTTGGGGGATGTCGGGCCGCACAGCGGCGGGTTCCGGTGCCGCACCCTTGCTCGCCGGCTCGGCGGCGGAAGTGCGGGGTGAGGGGGCAGAGACCGGGGGCGCCGCGTGCGGAGCCGTGGGCGTCGCTGTCGTAGGCGCTGCTGCCTCGGCGCGCTGCACGGGCGCGTCGGGGGCCGAGGGAGCGGTGCCGCCGCTCGCCGGGCGCGACGCGGTGGCAGGCCGCAGCCGGCGCGGCGGCATCGCGACCCTGTCCGCCGAGGTGAGCGGGGACCGTGCGCCGGCCGGCCGCCGCACGGGCATGGCCACGGGCAGGCCGGCGGGCGCCGCGCCGCGCGACGCGGAGCGAGCGGTCTCGCCTCCGCCGCCAGGCACGGCCTCGGCACCGGGAACGCCCGTAGTACTGGGCGCGGCCCCGGCACGGGGCACGTCCGTGCCACCCGCACCCCTGGTTGCCGCACCGCCGCCCCCGGACGCCGACTTGGCCGCCACCGGGCCCGGCCGACCACCACGCGCCGCACCCGAGGGCGCGGCACCCGAAGGTGCGGGGGACGGCGTGACCGCCGACGTGCCGGACGCCCCGGCCGACGGAGTGCCGGACGGGGGAACGGCGGAGGACGTGATGCTCGGCGAGACCGACGAACCGGCCGTCGGGGCAACCCGAGGCGTACGCGCCGACGTGGCCGACGGCGCACCCGGGACGGCACCCGGCGCCTCGTTCCCCGGGTTCGCGGACGGCCGCGCGCCCCCCGAATCCGACGGACGAGGAGTACGTGCTGCGGCCGTCGAGCTGCGCGGCGCACCCAGTCCCACCGCCCGCTGCACGGCCGCACTCCGGGATTCGCCACCTGCCCCACCCCGGGCCGCCTCGCCGGCCGCCGTACCCCGGCGGCCCTCTGCACGTGCCGCACCACGGCTCTCGCCACGTACCGCACGAGGACTCTCCGCCCGCGCCCCACCCTGGGACGCCGCACGATCCGCACGATCCGCACCCTGAGCCTCAGCCCGGCCGGCACCCCGAGCTTCCGCCCGCGCCGCACCCCGGGACTCGGCCTGAGCCGCCCCCCGATCCTCCCCCCGCACCGCACGCTGAGCCGTCATCCGTGCCCCGGACCCGCCGGAACGCTCAGCCCGGCCACCGGGGCTCCGCCCCGTACCCGCCCGTCGCCCCGGGCCGGGACCCGCTGTGGCAGCGCTCCCGAACCCTGCCGCCGGGTCCTCGGCGGTCGGCTCCGGTGCCCGGTCCGCGACCGGAAGCCGCAGGACCGGCAGCCCCAGGTCGACGGGGCGGCCGGTGACGGGGACCAGGGCGTCGCGCAGCACCCCGCCGGGGGCGGTGGCCTGCACGTCATGCCCCAGTTCCCCGCCGAAGGACGGGTTGTGGTGTGCGCTCAGCGACGCGGCGAAGCCGGCTTCCGCGACGGTGCGGGGCGCCGCCAGGACCCGCTGGATGGGGGGCACGGCGGACCAGCCGCCGTCGCCACCACCGTCCGCGCTCCCGGCAGCCGCACCCGCGGGCGCCCCGGCCTCAGGCCCCTGCTGCGCACCCTGTGCGCTCCGGGCGTCCCGCGCCCCCCGCCGCCACCTGAACAACCCCATCCTCCGTCACTGCTTCCCTTCAGCCCGCTCCACCAGGGCGGCGATCTGTGACACGTACGCGCGCCGGTCGGCATGTTCGAGATCGAGGATGTCGTCCACGCCCCAGTGGAAGTGGTAGGCGAGATAGGCGACTTCCTCCTCGATGCGCCCGGTCGCGTACGTCACGATTCCCCCAGGCGGCTCCCGGCCAGTTCCACTTCGAAGGACTCCTCGCAGTGCGGACAGGACACCGCGGCGCGCGTGTGCCCCTCCGCGTTGATCTGCCGGTAGAAGTCCTGGAGAAAGGCCAGATCGGAGGCGAACATGTTCTCCACCGTTCCGTCGTGCACCGAGGCGAGCGTGCCGAGCCGGGTGATGACCCGGCCCAGCAGTACGACCGACAGATAGGCCGGGTTCTCGCGCACCCGCACATCCCGCAGCGGGATCAGTTCGTCCCGTGCCGTCGCCAGCCGCATCGCGCCGTTCCGGTGGACGGCCCCGGACTCGTCCACGAATCCGCGCGGCAACTCGAACTCGAATTCCGTCCGCAGGGGCTCACGTTGCTGTTGCGTCCCCGCCGGGCCGTCGCGCCGCATTATTCGATGACCAGCTCTTCGAAGACGATGGTGACCTGCTCGGTCAGCGCGGCGGCGTCGCCCGCCTTGACTCCGCTGGTCTCCACCTTGCTGCACCAGGCATTGCGCATGTTGTAACGCTTCACCGGGTTGTTCTGGTAATCCATCATCATGATGGTGGCGTTCTTACGGGCCGAACCCATGTCGCCCGCAATGGACTTGTTGATCCATTCGCTGAACGCGCTGCTCTCCGTCATACCGCGGGTCACGGTGCACTCGCCGGCCTTCTTCGTGCCGGGCATCTTCTTCACGACGGGCTTTCCGTCCGCCGAGACCTGCTGGTACTCGATGACGTCCTGCTCCATGGTCAGACCACTGACCTCCTGCAGATACTCGACCATCACGCCGTCGATCTGCAGGCCGAAATTGTGTGTGGCGATCGCGTCACCGGGCTGAAAGGACAAAGTGGTTCACTCCTGTGCTGGGAAAGAAAAACGTGACGGATGAGAGGTGACAGGTGAAGCGGAGGGGGAAAGCCCCGGTGGTGGCTTCTACTCCTCCAGCTCCCCGCCGCCGCCCGAGAACTGGGCCAGCCGGAAGACCACGAACTCGGCGGGCTTGACCGGCGCGATACCGATCTCGCACACGACCCGTCCCACGTCGACGGACTCCGGCGGGTTGGTCTCCGCGTCACACTTCACATAGAACGCGTCCTCGGGGCGCTGCCCGAACAGGGCGCCGGAACGCCACTCGTTCACCAGGAACGCCGAGATGTTGCGCCGGATTCGGGCCCACAGCGCCGCGTCGTTCGGCTCGAACACCACCCACTGGGTGCCGATGAGAATCGACTCCTCCAGGTAGTTGAAGTAGCGCCGCACGTTCAGGTAGCGCCAGGCCGGGTCGGAGGCCATGGTCCGCGCGCCCCACACCCGGATACCGCGTCCGGGGAAGGCCCGGATGCAGTTCACGCCGACCGGGTTGAGCAGGTCCTGCTCACCGCGGGTGATCTGCAGCTCCAGGTCGACGGCGCCGCGGACGATCTCGTTGGCGGGGGCCTTGTGCACGCCGCGCTCGGAGTCGTTACGGGCCCACACACCGGCCATGTGCCCGGACGGCGGGACGGTGCGGGTCTGGCCGGTGGCCGGGTCGAAGGCCTTGATCCACGGGTAGTAGAGCGCGGCGTAGCGGGAGTCGTAGCCCGCGATCTCCTGGCGCCACTTGCGGATGTCGCGGGCGTTGAGCGCCGGCGGCGGGTCGAGGACCGCCATCCGGTCGCCCATCAGCTCACAGTGCGCGATCAGGCCCAGCTGGACGGCCTTGACCTGCTCCAGGTCGATCAGGCCCTGCTGGTAGGCGGCCATCAGGTCGGGAACGGCCACCATGTTGACCTCGTCGAGCGCCTCCAGACCGCCGAAGCCGGTGCGGTCGGCGGAGTCGCCGATGAACTGGCCGGAGGCGATCCGCTCGACCGCGCCGTTCGTGGCGGGCGCCGCGGGGGCCGCGGTGGGCGGGGCCAGCGTGACCTGCTGGGCGTCCGGCTTCGCCAGCTGCGCGGCCGGGGCGGCCTCCTCGACGGCGATGGTCTTGGACCGCTGCTTGACCTGCGTGACGACGTAGTTCCGCGAGCTCTTCTTCGCGCTGACGTCGAAGCTCTCGACGACCTTGTCGCCGTCCTTGACGGCCAGCTTGAACCGGTCGGAGTTGCCCTCGCCCTCGACGTCCTGCACCTCGACGGTGAGCGCCCCGCCGGCGGTGGAACCGGCCGCGATCGCCGAGACCTTGAAGGCGCCGAGCGCGGTGGGCTCCCCGGCCGTCAGCGCCCTGGGCGCCTCGGGGGCCGCGGCGGTCTGCGACGCGCGGTCGTCGGACCCGCCGACCCGCACCACGTACGCGGCGGTGCCTCCGTTGTTGAAGAACCCGTACACGGAGTGCGCGAGGTAGTACCCGTCCGTGAACTCACCGAAGGCGGCCACGTACTGGGACCAGTTCGTCACCAGCGTCGGCTCGTTGAGCGGGCCGGTGGGAGCGAGCCCCACGAAGGCCGCCACCGACGTCCCGACCCCTTCGATGGGCCGCGATCCGCTGGCGACTTCCTCGACGTAGACGCCGGGGGACAGGTAGCTGGGCATGTTCTGTTACTCCCTGGAATTGCGAACTGGCCGGTTCGGTGGTTTCTGGTGCTCTGCGGTGAGGAGGAAAGGCTTACGCGCGGGCGCCGACGGACCCGGCCGAGGCAGGGGCGGAGGTGCCGGTGTGCAGGGTGTGTCCGTGGCCGGGCCCGTGCCCGCGCTGCTCCGCACCGGCCATGACGGCCGGGAACGCCGCGTCGCCCACGGTCCGCCGCAGGAAGGCGGTTGCCTCCGGGGTGTGACGCTCCGCCTCACCGGCCGCTGTCCGCCGCACCGCGCCGGAAGCGGGAGAGGACGCCGTACGGACGGTGCGCACCGTCGTCGCGCGCTCGCTTCCCGGGCCGGGCCGCCGGTCCTGTGCTCGCACGATGTTCCTCCCCCGTCACCACTGCTGCTGCTTCTGCTCCCTACGCTCTCAACCCTGGCCGACGGGCGGGCCGGGCTGTAGAGACGAACGGGCCCCGTCGGGGGCAGAGCGGGCTGCCCGTTCGGTCACGCTGGGGCGCCGACCGCCGCGTTGCCCGCCGTCCGCCGGACGGTGCGCAGCAGGTCCGTCCGGTGGGCGGACCGGGCCCGAACCGGGGCGGGTACCTGGCCGGGTCCGCGGGGCGCGGTGCGGCAGGTTAATTCCCTTCTCCCGCCGCGCCGTTCGTGTGTGCGCACGAGGGCTCCCGTTCTGGCGTCCGGCAGGTTCGTGGGGTCCGTGAGGGTGGCGCCCCACCGCCGATTTTCGGCCGCAGCGCGAAACGTGGCCAGAGCCGGAAGGGGAGCCGAAGGGGCAGTGTGGTTGCCCTGGCGAACACCGCAAAGTGTCAGCCCGCACGGTGAACCAGCGGTACAGCACACAAGAGCACCGGTGTGAAGCCCCAATGGCCGGAGAAAAAGGGGGGATTGGCCGTTGGGTCATTATCAGTCATTTTCCGGACTGCCCTGTCAGAGGGCTGAGCTAGTTTGGTAAGGCCGGTACATCCGTGCTGGTCCAAGGGGTGGCGTGTAGGGCGACAGGGGCAGGGGAGCGAGCTGGCGGTGCGCGGCGAGGCGGGCGATATGGACGACTTGACGTGCCCGGCGGAGGCGAGCGCCCCGGACCGGGGCGACGGGTTGCGGTTTCAGGTGCTCGGCCCGGTGCGGGCCTGGCGGGGGGACCGTCCGCTGCAGCTCGGCCCGCCGCAGCAGCGCGCCGTGCTGGCCATGTTGCTGCTGCACGCGGGCCGGCCGGTGTCCGTACCGCAGCTGGTGGACGCGCTGTGGGACGAGGAGCCGCCGCCACGGGCGGTGGGCACCCTGCGGACCTATGTCTCGCGGCTCCGCGTCCTGTTGGAGCCGGACCGCGGGCTCCGGCAGCCCGCACGCCTGCTGGTGTCGTCGGGCGGCGGCTACGCCCTGCGGGTGCCGGACGGGACACTGGACGCCGCCGCGTTCGAGGAGCGGCTGGTCGCGGCAGGCAGACTACGGGCCGCCGGCGACACCGCGGGCGCGTACGCGCAGCTGAGCGCGGCGCTGGCGCTCCCCGAGGGCGTGGCCCTGGCCGGACTGCCCGGCCCTTATGCCCAGCGGCAGCGCGACCGGCTCACCGAACTCCGCGTCACCGCCCAGGAGGAACTCTTCGCCTGCGTGGAGGAGTCGGGCGGGCGTGCCGGGGCCATGGCGGACCCGGTCGCCGCACTGCGCGCCTTCGCCGCCGAGCACCCGCTGCGGGAACGGGCCCAGGCCCTGCTGATGCTGGCCCTGCACCGCGCGGGCCGCCGGGCCGAGGCCCTCGCGGTGTACGCGGCCACCCGCCGTACCCTCGACGCCGAACTCGGCACCGAACCGGGCCGCGAACTCCGCGCGCTGTACGAAGCGTTGCGGGCGGGGGCGGGGCGCCATGGACCCGAGTCCGGCGCGCGGCCCCAGCCCGGCAACACAAGATCCGGGCCCGGCCCCGGCATAAGATCCGGCCCCGGCCCACGGCCCGCTCCCGGCCGCGACAGCCGCGAGGGCCACGACAGCCGTGACCGCCGGCTCGCCCCGTCCCGGCCCGCCCGGGACCCCTCCTGCCCCGGCCCGCCACCACCCGTCCCGGCCCAGCTGCCGCACGACATCGCCGACTTCACGGGGCGTACGGAGGCCGTGGCCCAGCTGACGTCCGCGCTGCGCGGGGCGGCCGGCGGACGGGCGCCGGTGGTGGCCGCGCTCAGCGGGCTCGGCGGAGTGGGCAAGACGGCGCTGGCCGTGCATGCCGCACACGCCGTACGGGACCGCTTCCCCGACGGACAGCTGTACGTGGACCTGCGGGGCACCGGCCCGGCCCCGGCCGACAGCGGCGCCGTACTGACCCACTTCCTGCGCGCGCTCGGCGTCGCGGAGAGCGCCGTCCCGCACGGGCTGGAGGAGAAGGCCGCCCTGTACCGCTCGCTGCTCGCCGGCCGCGGGGTCCTCGTCCTCCTCGACAACGCCCGCGACGGTGCGCAGGTGCGGCCGCTGCTGCCCGGGGCGCCGGGGTGCGCGGTCCTGGTCACCAGCCGTGCGCGGACGCTCGCCCTGCCCGGTGCCGGGGGTGTGCATGTGGAGGTGATGGCCGAGGGGGAGGCGCTGGGACTGCTCGGCGCGATCACGGGAGCGGAGCGGGTGGCCGCCGAGCCGGCCGCAGCGCGCGAACTGATCGCCCTCTGCGCCGGGTTGCCGCTCGCCGTGCGCATCGCCGCCGCCCGCCTGGCGTCCCGGCCGGGGTGGGCCCTGGCCGACCTCGTGGCCCGGCTGGGCGAGGAGCGGCGGCTGAACGAGCTGCGGGTCGGCGACCTGAGCGTGGAGGGGACCTTCCGGCTCGGCTACGAGGCGCTCGGCCCCGGCCTCGCGCACGCCTTCCGTACCCTCGCCCTGGGCGGCCTGCCGGCCTTCTGCCGGGCCGCCGCTGCCGCACTGCTGGACACCACCGAGGACGCGGCGGACGCGGCGGTCGAGACGCTGGTGGATGCCGGCCTGGTGGAGCCGCACGGCGACGACGGCTACCGCTACCACGAGCTGGTCGGGCTGTTCGCCCGGCGCCTGGGCGAGCGCCGCGACGGCCCGGGGGAGCGGGAGGCGGCACAGCGCCGCTATTTCGGCCATCTGCTGGCCACCGTCCTGACCGCGGCGCGACTGAGCGGACCGCGACACCTCCCGCCCGCTCCCCCGCACCACCCGGACGTGCCGGGCCGACCGCTCGCCGACGCGGTCGCCGCGCGCGCATGGCTCCAGGACACGCACACCCGGCTGTACGCGACCGTGCGGCGGGCCCTGGACACGGCGCCCGGACTGCTGGGCCCCGCCGTGGACCTCCTCACCGCGTGGTCGTACGCGCTCCGCGGCACCCCGCGCCACCGTGCCCTCGAACCGCTGGTGCGCCACGCCGTGGACAGCGCCCGGCGGCACGGCGACGAGGCGGCCGCGGCCCGCGCCCGGCGCCTGCTCGGCGGCCCGTGCCCCGGCACCGACACGTTCGGCCGGACCGTGCGCCTGCCCCGGGAGACCCTGCGGCCGGTCCCGGTGTGCCCGGTACCGCCGGGCACAGCCGAGGCGGCACACGGGGCGGTGGCCCCTTCGTGGCCGGTGTGGCGGCGGTGCCGGTATGAACGGACCCCGTGCCGGGCGGCGCTGACCCGGACCCGGCTCCTCTCGCGCGAACCGGCCGGGCGGAGGCGGGAGCGGCCGCGGCGGCGGACGGTGCCCGGCTGTTCGCGGAGCCCTCCTGAGGCAGCCGGACGGGCAGGAGTCGATGCCCCCGTCCCGGCACTTTCGTACCACCGCGGGCCGCGCACACGGGCCTAGCCTGCGGGTATGGCACGTGTACCGCTCCGGACCCGTTCCTCGTGACCTGGTTGGTGGTCCCGGCCGCCGTCGGCGCAGCTCCCGTCCCTGGTCGGCGGGTGGGTGAACCGGCTCGGGCAGCCCGGCCGGCGGCCGTTCGGCCGCCGGGTGAGCGGCCCGGGGGAGCCGCGATGGTGCGCACGGTGCCGCCGGGGCCGCACGGGCCCGCCACGGGGTGTGAAGAGCCGTAAGGACATCGCGCTCTGCCCCCGGCTCTGCCCTTACGCACGCTGACCCGGACCGCCGTCGCCGGTTGACTGCCCTGGTGAGCATGTGGACTTCACTGGAACCGGCCGCGATCACCGTCGACCCCGGTTCCGACGCGAGGGTAAGGCTGCGGGTACGCAACACGGGCGACACCGTGGAGGAGTACCGGCTGCAGCCCGTCGGCTCCGCAGCGGGCTGGACACGGGTGGAGCCGGATGTGCTGCGGCTGTATCCCGGGGCCGAGGGCACGGCGCAGGTCGAGTTCGCGCCCCCGCGTACGCCCGATGCCGCCGCCGGTCCGACGCCCTTCGGCATCCGTGTCGAGCCGGCCGAGCACCCCGAGATCCGTGATGTGGTCGAGGGCCAGGTCACGGTGGGACCGTTCACCGAACTCCGCTGTGAGCTGGTGCCGCTGACCGTACGCGGCCGCTGGCGGGCCAAGGCGTCGGCGGCCGTCGACAACCTCGGCAACCAGCCGCTGACGGTCTCCCTGTCCGGCCGGGAGAACGGCGACGCCCTCACCGTCGAGCCCGAGCCGACCTCGGTGCAGATCGCGCCGGGCCGCGCCGGTTTCGTCGACCTGAACATCCGCCCCGGCGCGGTGAGCTGGGTCGGCGGCGAGCACAAGCACCCCTTCACCGTGTCCGTGACGCGGGCCGGCACCTCGGAGCCGACCGAACTGCGCGGCACCTACCTCCAGCCGTCCGTGCTGCCGCGCTGGGTGATGGCGCTGCTGTCACTGCTGCTCGTGGCGGCGCTGGCCTTCGTGGCGCTGTGGTTCAAGAACGTGCCCAAGGTCGCCAGCAGCGCGCGGGAGAAGGCCAGCCAGTCCCACAAGCTCCCGGCGAAGGAGGAGAAGCCGTCCAAACCGGCGCCTTCCCCGCCCCCGGAGAAGAAGCCCGAGGAGAAGCCCGAGGAGCCGGCGCCGGAGCCGCCCGCCGATGACGGCGGCGGGGAGCCCGAGGGGCCGCAGCAGCAGACGATCCGGTCCGGCGCCAACGGCGGCTGGTACCTCCAGGCCAATCAGGGCGGTCAGGAGGACGGCACACAGATCGGCCAGAGCGCCGCATGGACGGACGACCAGTTCGGCCGCAACCAGTGGTGGACCATCCACCACTACGCCGAGGACAACACGGTCGCCCTGGAGCCGGGCAACGCCCCGGGCAGCATCGCCCAGCTGAAGCCGGGCACCAACGAGGTCGAGCTGATCGCGGCCGACGCGGAGCAGCTGACCTCGGGCAAGCTGCCGCCGCATCAGAAGTGGCGGATGGTGGACGCGGGTGGCGGGCGCTCCCGCATCATCAACGTGAGCAACGACGAATGCCTGACCGACATGCAGAACGACAAGGGCGCGGTGTCCTTCAGGTGCGCCGACGGGCCCTACGACCGGCAGGACTGGAAGATCGCCGAAGGGCAGTGACCCGGGCCGGGGCCGGGCACACCGCCCGGCCCCGGCAGCTCCCGGACCCTCAGTCCCACAACGGCGAGGCGTCCGGCACCAGCCGCCCCATCTTGCGGTACTCGCGCCGCGCCCCGGCCCGTACGTCCTCGGCCGTCACCGGCCCGCCGCGCCCCGCCGCGAGATAGCCCGCGGTCACCGCGGCCGACCGGATCGCCCCGCCGGCCAGCTCGAACTCCTTGGCGCAGACGTCGAGTCCGAGGTCCGGCGCGCAGGGGGTGGCCGCCAGACAGGAACGCCACAGGGCGATCCGCTGCTCGACGTCCGGGAACGGGAAGTCGACGACCAGATCCAGCCGCCGGGTGAACGCGTCGTCGATGTTGGCCCGCAGGTTGGTGGTCAGTACGGCGATCCCGTCGAACGCCTCCAGCCGCTGGAGCAGGTACGCGCTCTCCAGGTTCGCGTACCGGTCGTGTGAGCTCTTGACCTCCGAGCGCTTGCCGAAGACGGCGTCGGCCTCGTCGAAGAGCAGCACCGCGTCCGTGCGGTCGGCCTCGGAGAAGATCTTCTCCAGGTTCTTCTCGGTCTCCCCGATGTACTTGTCCACCACCGCGGACAGCTCCACCACATAGAGGTCCAGGCCCAGTTCACCCGCCACCACCTCGGCGGAGAGCGTCTTTCCGGTACCGGACTCCCCGGCGAACAGCGCCACCACGCCCCGCCCGCGCCCACCGCCGGTGCGCAGCCGCCACTCGCCCAGCACCTTCTCCCGGTGCCGCGCCCGCTGCACCAGCTCGTGCAGCAGCGACAGCGGTTCGGACGGCAGGACGAGCCCGTCGAAGCCGACCGCGGGCCGCACGCGCCGGGCGTGCCGGTCCAGCAGCGGCGCGGACTGCTGGCGCGCGCTGTGCTGGACATGGGCGGCGGTCACCGGCGTCCCGTCGAAGGCGGCGAGGGCGGTGGCCGCACGGGCCGCCCGCCGGATCTGCGCGGCGCCCAGCCGGTACGGGGCCACGGCCGCGCCGAGGTCGAAACCGGCGTCCAGGGAACCGAGTTCGGCGCTCCAGGCCTCGTCGGCCGCCGCCCCGCCGTCCGGCGCGTCCAGCGCGAACAGCCCGGAATCCGGCGCCCAGCCGGGGTCGTACGGCTCGCTTCCGAAGAAGGCCACCGGCACGTCCCCGCCCGCCAGCGCCCGGACGAGCCCCTCGGGCCGCTCCGGCAGCGGTCCCACGACGACCGCGGCCCCCCGCAGCCGGGCCTCCCTCAGCAGCGCGCCCGCGAGGCCCGCGCCGTCCTCGGGCCGGCCCTCCGGCCGGTAGCGCAGGACGGGCAGGCCGGCCCGCCGCAGACCCTCGGTCACCGGTTCGGCGGCGGTACCCGGCCGGCGTTCCCGCAGGTGGACGGCGACCGGCCGCGCGGCCGCGAGCGCGGCGAGCCGCTCGGCGAAGGGCTCGCCCCCGGCGCCGGCATCGCTTCCCGCCGGGCCCCCGGAACCCTCGCCCGGGAGCAGCAGCTCCACCTCCCCGCCGCTGAGTTCGGGGTCGAGGCCGTCGTCCCCCAGCAGATGCGCCACCACCCGCTCCGGGACCCGCAGCGCCCGCCCCGGCAGCGGCCGGTCCTCGTCCTCGATGACCAGCAGCCCGCCGGACAGCAGCGGCGCGGCGGGGTGGAAGCGGGCGCGGGCCGCGGGCGCGTACGGGCCGGTGCCCGCGAGGTCCAGGGTCAGCGCGACCGTGGCCCGGCGCCGCCCGACATCGTCGTTGAGGTAGCCGTACAGCGGCTCGAAGCCCCGGTCCACGTCGGGCGCGAGCGCGGCCAGCAGGATGTGCAGGTCCAGGGCCGACAGCCGGAACCGCGCGGCGAGCGCGGCCGCACGGTCCGGCGCCCCCTCGTCCGCCGCGCCCAGGGACGCCGTCTCCGGGGATCTCTCCACCGGGTACGGCGCGTCCGTGCCCGTCGTCGGGGGCTGGGCGGCCAGCCGTCTGGCCGTCTCCGGGGTCACATACAGGCCGCGCAGCGGGTCCGAGGCCGTCGGATCGTCGGCGCTGCGCCGTTCGACCAGGTCCGCCACCCGTGCGCGCAGTCCCGCCAGCCGGGCGAGCAGCGCGCCACCGGCGTGCCCGGACGTCTCGTTGCCGCTCACCGCTTCTCCCCGCTGTCCGTCGTGGACGGCTTGGCCCCCGGGGTGGTCCGGAGCATCCGGGGCTCGGAGTCGCCGGGGACGCCGTCGATGCCCCGCACGAGGGCGACCGTGCCCTCGGTGACCGGCGGCGCCACGTCGTACGAGGGCGTGACCGGGAACGGCACGGTGAGCACCACGTCCAGGGACGGCTTGAGCTCACCGCCGAGCGCGGACCAGATGTCGGCGAGCGAGCGGGACTCGGGGGGCGGCACCGCGACCGTCAGCGGCAGGGTCGCCTCCAGGGCGCGCAGCGCGTCCGGCAGCGCGGCCGCCGGCAGCACCTCGTGCGAGAGCAGGCACCCCAGCGCGGCGGACAGCAGCCGGTGCTCGTCCTCCGGGCGGGTGGTCCACGCCGTGACCAGGTAGGACAGCCGGAACCAGCGCCGCGGCTGCCGCCGGCGCACGACGACCCCGGTGGCGTCCCGCTCGGCTATCGCCCCGCGTTCGCGGCGGGCGACCTCCTCGCGTATGTCGTAGAGATAGGCGTTGAGCGTGGGGGCGTTGCGCCGTGCCGCCCAGTCCCGGGTCGGTGCCTCGAACGCGACCTCCCCGGAGCCCTCCGGCAGGACCCCGCCGCGCAGCACGCTCCGCATCGCCTCGTCGACTTCGTGGATCATGCCTGTGCCTCCGCCCGGTGGCCTGCCGCCCGCATGTCCCTGACCAACTCCGTCACCGCTTCACCCTCTGCTGTCGCCTGCGCACCCGTCCGTGCGCCCGCACCCGTCACCGTGCCTGCTTCCGTCCCCATCAGATGTAGCCCTCCCGCAGCGCGTAGGCGACGGCGTGCGCCCGGTTGTGCAACTGCAGCCGCGTCATCAGGGCGTGCAGGACGTTCTTGACGGTGCGTTCGGAGTAGGCGAGCTTCTCGGAGATCTGCCGGGTGTCCAGCCCCTCGGCGACCAGCCGCAGCACATCGACCTCGCGCGGCGCCATCCCGAGCGTCGGGACGAACCCCACGGGGGCGGAGGTCGTCACCGACCGCCGCAGCTGCCCCACCTGGGTGAGCAGCGTGCTGATCAGGTCCGGCGGCAGGTCGCCCTCACCGCGCGCCGCGCTCTGCACCGCCCGCAACAGCCGCTGCGGGGTGGTCTGGTGGCGCCACAGGATGGCCCGTACGCCGTACTCGACGACCGTCATCAGCTCCGGCTCGCGCAGGTCCCGGGCGATCAGCACCACCCGCTGCTCACCACCCCGTACGAGCCGTCTCAGCTCGGCCGCGGTGATCTCGTCGAAGCGGTCGATGGGCATGATCGCCACGGTCCCGACCGCCTCACCGCCGTCCTTCCCTCTTCCGCGCTCCGCCTGTTCCGTCCGCTCCCTGACCGCCGTCGCGGTCTGGTTCTGGACGATCTCGACCGCGGGCTGGTGCTGTAGATGACTGACGACTCCGGCCCGACTGAGCGGGTCGGAGGCGTGCACCGTCACCGTGACACGTGTATCCGGCACTTGAGTTCCTCGTCTCGCCCCCGTTTACCGACTGCCGCAGAGTGCGTGAAGGCAATCAACAAACGTTTACCGGGCAATCAACGCCGGTGGCGCACCCGTTCCGGAGCCGGGCGAAGGACGGCATGACCACCGGAAACACCGCGAAGAAGGCGAGGAGGAAGCCGGGGTGACGCGCCGTCGGGAACGGGCGCGTCACCCCGTGGCCGGGGGGCTCGCCTAGCGCGAGGAGGAAGCCGTCCGCTCCGGCGCCGGCGTCCGGGACGGGTTGCTCCGCGGGTGCTGCGGGTTGAGGAACCACTTGCGGGCGGAGACGAGCCACCAGGTACCGGCGAAGACCAGCACCGCACCCACGGTGAGCGGGGCGTAGTTGAACGTCTCCAGGGTCACCGGGCTCTGCTGGGGCAGCATGAACAGCACGGTGATGACCGCGACCCAGCCGACCGCGATCAGACCGACCGGCCGGGACCAGCGCCCCAGGTGCCAGGGGCCGCGCCGGAAGTTCTCCCCCTGGCGCAGCCGCAGCAGGGTGGGCACCACATAGGCGATGTAGAGGCCGATCGTCGCGATGGAGGTGACGGCGGCGTAGGCGGTCGTGTTGAACAGGTACGGCAGACCGAGCACGAACGCCCCGCCCGCGGCGAGCCACACGGCGTTCGTCGGGGTGCGGGTCCCCGGGTGGAGCTTGTGCCAGACGGCGGAGAACGGCAGCGCCCCGTCGCGCGAGAAGGCGTAGATCATGCGGGAGTTCGCGGTCACCGACGCCATCCCGCAGAACAGCTGGGCGCCGATGATGACCAGCAGCATCAGCTTGCCGGTGGTCGCGCCGAGCGCGTCCAGGAAGATCTGCGCCGGCGGCACACCGGTGCCCGACTCCAGGGCGCCGTTGTACGACTGGATGGCGAAGGTCAGGCCGAAGAGCAGCACGAAGCCGGCCGCCCAGGACACCACGATCGAGCGGACGATCCCCTTGGGCCCCTCGACCGAGGCGTTCTTCGTCTCCTCCGTCATATGGGCGGACGCGTCATAGCCGGTGAAGGTGTACTGCGCCATCAGGAGCCCGATGAGCGCGACATAGACCGCGGAGCCCCAGCCGGTGTTGTTGACGAACTCGGTGAACACGAAGGCGGGGGAGCGGTGCTTGTCGGGGATGACCAGCAGGGCGCCGACGATGACCACGACGCCGATCAGGTGCCACCACACCGAGACGGTGTTGAAGAAGCCGACCACGCGCACCCGGAAGGTGTTCACCACGGCGTGCAGCAGGAGGATCACGCCGAAGAGTGTGATCGTGTGGACGGGCGTGGCGGCGTAGTCGAATTGAAGGTTCAGATAGGCGTTGAGGAAGGACGCGGCGCCGAAGTCGATGCCCGCGGTCACGGCCACCTGCCCCAGCGTGTTGAACCAGCCGGTGAACCAGGCCCAGGCCGGTGCGGACCGCTGCGGGGCGAGCTTGTGCGCCCAGAAGTAGAGGCCGGCCGAGGTCGGGTAGGAGGAGCAGACCTCGGCCATCGCCAGGCCGACGAACAGGGTCATCAGACCGACGAGCACCCAGCCCCACATGATCAGGGCCGGGCCGCCGGTGTTCATGCCGAAGCCGTACATGGTGAGGCAGCCGGACAGGATGCTGATGATGGTGAACGAGACGGCGAAGTTCTGCCGCCCGGACATCGACCGGTCCAACGTCTGCGCGATGCCGAGTTCGGCCAGGCGCTCCTCCTCCGTCTGCGTGACGCTTGGAATGTCCAGTGGCATGGCTGAGCCTCTCCTGTTGGTGGCGCGGTACATGCGGAACGACATCGGCAGGCGCTACGGCGCTGACCCCTTGACCGCCCACTTCCGATGACGGGTGAAGAGCTGCTGGGCCTCTCCGCAGTAGCTCCACGGCACGTCGGTGGCGTACGGGCCGATGGCGTCGAACACCTCGGCCGCCGCCCGGTGCTGGTTCGCGAAGGACATCGCGTGGGCCAGGTAGTTGGCGTCCTCGTGGAAGGCGGCGTGCGGCATGGAAGGCGCCCGGTACGTCCACCAGTTCACCCAGGCCTGCTGGGTCGACGGGTTCTCCGTCCACGGGTGGACCGTCAGGCCGTACCGGTGACCCTCCTTCTTCATCCGCGTACGGTGCGACTCGGCGAGCGCGACCAGCGGCAGGACGTGCAGCGGCATCCCGCGCGGCACATGGGCGCAGCGCTCCTGCGCCCAGTGGAACATCTCGCCCGCGACCCCGTGCCAGTCCGGGAACATGTAGGTGAGCAGCTCGTGATGCGCCTCCCTGTTCCACGGGTCGCGCTCCTCGACCTCCCGCCACACGCTGTGCACCGTCTGCCGCCACTCCCGGTCGCGGTCGGGGGAGTGGAAGCGCAGCAGGGCGAGCATGACGACATACGGCGTCGGGTCGGCCGGCAGGACGTCACCGGCGGCGTGGCAGGTCTCCCAGGCCTGTTCCATCTCCGCGCCGCTGCCCTGCCCCCGTGGGCCGGCCATCGAGCGCAGGGCCTGGACGGTGGCGAGCAGGGCCAGGGCGTGCGGTGAGCGCGGTTCGGCCTGGGCCCAGGTGTCGGCGAAGGTGAGCCGCGCCCCGGCACGGGCGAGCACCTGGAGGCGGAAGATCCGGCGGTCCCAGTCGGCACCGGTCGCGGTCAGCAGTTCGCGCGCGCCTTCCCATCTGCCCATCGCGGCGTCCTCCAGCACGGCGCGCAGGCGGGTGTCGTCCCGCGCCGGATGACGGTCGAAGGCCGGCTGGCGTCTCACAGCGGTTCCGCCGACGTTCTCTCGGGTGAGGGGAACCGTGCCTCACCGCGCGCAAGGGAGCTGTCAACAGGCACTTCTCAGGCCTCCGGGAGAGCGTGCGCCAGGGGGACGCCGATGTTGGGGGGAGCGCGTCGTCGTGAGCGAACGACCAGGGGACCGGCAGGCCCCGTCTCTCCGGCGTCCTTGCCGGGCGGGGCGACGAGGGCGTGGGGCGAGCCGGTGGGGTGCCGGTCCCGTGCCGCTGCTGAGACGCCTGTGCGCAGGCGAGAGCCCGATACGACCGTGAGGGGCAATCACCGCAATCTCCTGTACGTGGCATGCATGGGTTGCGCAAGTGGACTGTCAACTTCGTTCATGAAGTGGTGACTTGAGAAAGAAGACTATTCACTGACGCACGGCCGCGCACATCGCTTTGGTGATAAAAGTCGCGCGAGGTGGCTTCTCTGAGTGACGAGCCGAGGCTGTCCGTGGTCGACGACCGGCCCATCGCCCCGCGATGCGCGCCGAGTTGGACACCGCGACGATGACCGGCCCGGCCGCGAGCCGAATCCGGTACGCACCCGCGTCCGGCAAGCCCCGCCGTGCGCCCCGGTGTCACGATCACCCCACTTCGGTCACGACATCATCACAGGTTCTTCACTTCACCTATTTCGACGTTCAACCACTCGCTATTCTCCCTGTTCCTGACACCTTGGGGGGATCGTGATGAACCAGCAGTTTCCGTCTCAGCCCGGACAGCAGCCGCCGACGCCGATCGGGATGTACGCCCCGCCGCCGCCGAAGAAGATGAGCACCGGCGCGAAGGTCGGCATCGGGTGCGGTGGCGCCTTCGGCGCGCTCCTCCTGCTCGTCGTCATCGGCGCCGCGGTGGGCGGCGGCGACTCCGGAACGCAGCCCGGGAAGCCCGGAACGGCCGTCGCCGCACCGGCCGAGGATCAGGCGAAGGACAAGGAGAAGGAGACCGCCGAACCGGCCGGGGCCGAGCCGGAGAAGAAGTCCGAGGCGAAGCCGAAGGCCGAGCCGAAGAAGAAGCCCAAGGCGGCTCCGCAGTCCTCGGCCGACCGGTTCAAGGCCTTCGTCGCACAGCACGGGAGCGCCGAGGAGAAGGCCGCCATCAGCCATGTGACCAAGGTCCAGGGGGCCGAGGAGCAGAACGACATCCTCGACTCGGCCGACGTCTACACCGACTTCACCGGCGGGATGTTCGGCCCCCACCAGAGCGAGGGCAAGCTGATCGCCTCCGCCTTCGCCGACTGGAAGGACTCCGAGAACGGCCTGGTCACCGTGTATGACGCCAAGGGGGAGATGCTCTCCAACGGCAACTTCTGACCGCCCCGGCGCGACGGGAGGGCCGTACCGCCCCTCGTCCGGCCGCCGGCCGGCCTCGCGCCTCCACCACCTGTCCCCCCGGGTTCGGCCGGGCGGCGGCTCGCGACCGTGGGCAGGGCCATGCATGCCGGGGAGCGTGCAGCCGCAAGACAGGGGGCCATGTGACCAGGAACCAGCAACCCATGCCGCCGCAGGAGAAGAAGAACGCCCGGCTCGGCTGCGCCGTCATCGCCGCCTTCGCGCTGCTGGTCGGCGGGTGCGCCAACCTGATGGACGGCGACGACGACAGGGGCACGTCCACCAGCAGCACCGTCTCCGACGCGTCGGACGACGCCTCGGAGGTCTCCGACGGCTCCGGCGCCTTTGCCGACTCCGGTGCGCCGGACGGCGCGAACGGCTCCGTGACCGTGCCGGACTACAGCGGCCGCACCCTCCAGGAGGCGCAGGACGACGCGCAGGGCAGGGGCCTCTACCTGCTCTCCAGCCGGGATCTGTCGGCCCGTGACCGGGCGCAGGTGTGGGACCGGAACTGGCAGGTGTGTGACCAGGACCCGGCCGCCGGGTCGGTCATGGCGGACACCGAAACCCTGACCTTCACCGTCGTGCGGACCAGCGAGAGCTGCGACGACCCCGACGAGGCGGAGTCCGGCGGCGACGACGGCACGGACGAGCCCGCGGCCGAGCCGACGGACGATCCGACGCACGACCTGACGGACGACCCGATCGAGGCCGGCGACTCCGGCAGTTCCGGCTCCGCCGGGTCGTCCGGTTCCTCCGGCGACTCCGACGCCTTCGCCTCCTCGGGCTCGTCCGGCACCTCCGGCTCCTCCGGGAGTGGCTCCTCCGGCGGTTCCGGCTCCTCGGGGGCGACCGGTTCAGGTGACGGGAGCGGCTCGTCGAGCAGTGGCGGGAGTGCCGCGAGCGGCGGTGAGGAGCAGCCGCAGACCCCGGCGGGCGCCTCCGCGCGGTGCAACGACGGGACCTACAGCTACAGCGCGCACCGGCGGGGCACCTGCAGTCACCACGGCGGGGTCGCCGTCTGGCTGCGGAGCCTGCCGGCCTGAACCGCCGCCGGTCCGGGGAACGACGGGGCAGGAGGGGCGGATGACACGCGATGACACGCGCGGGAATCCGCCCCTACAACCCTCAACGGCCTTGGGAGGTCTTCACGACACCATCACACCTGCCAGGGGGGCCACCATGTCGTACTCGCAGCGGTCCGCGCCGTCCGGTCAGCGGTTCCACCCGATGCCGCCGCCACCCGCGCGGCAACCGGTGCGGCCGCACTCCGCGCTCACGATCGTGGTGGGTGCCGGGTGCGCCCTCCTCGTCTGCGGGCTCGGTGTCGCCGTCGGCGGCGGCAAGAAGGCCGAGGCGCGGCCCGTTCCCACCGTCACCGCCAGGACGGAGCAGGCCACGGCGGAGAAGTCGAACGGGACGCCCGGCCGCACCGTGAAGGCGACGGCGCCCGACAGGCCCGTCCACGCGGCCGGTCCGGGCAGCTACCTCGTGGGGAAGGACCTCGCACCCGGCGCCTACCGGACCGGGGGACCCGCCGGACCCGACGCGCCGCGGTGTTCCTGGACGCGCGCCAAGGCCGGCGGCGGCGAGCGGGCCGGCCTCGTCGCCGAGGGCACCTCCCGGGGCCCGGCCCGTGTCACGGTGCACGAGGGCGAGACCTTCGCCACCACGGGCTGCCGACCGTGGACGAAGGCTGGCTGACGGACCGTCGCTTTCCGGTCCGCGCGAGCACGCCCGCGGCGCCCGGCCGGGACCGGTCACCCGCCCTCGGGGCGCCCCGCGACCCGGCGCACGACCTTCAGCAGATACTCCTTGCGATGCAGCGGATCATGGTCCGTCCGCGCCCGGACCGGGACCTCGCCGTGCACCGGCTGGTACCCGGCGAAGGCGCACTCCAGCACGCCCTCGCCGCGGGTCAGCCCCGGCAGCCGCCGCTCCAGTTCGTGCACCCGGGCCACCGGGATCTCGCCCTCCAGCAGGCACTCCGCATCCCGCACCGTCTGCGTACGCGGCACCGCGTGCAGCCGGGCGAGCAGCGGCGACAGGGGGCCGAGCGTGTCCGCCGGGATCTCCAGCCGGAAGCGGTGCACCGGCTCGTACACCCGGGTGCCGGCCCGCCGCAGCGCGTCCATCAGCACCAGCGGCGTCAGCTGCCGGAAGTCGCCCGAGGTGCTCGACATGCTCTTGTCGAAGACGCCGTGCGCGTGGCTCTGCCGCGCCCAGTAGCCGGAGTGCGTCAGGGTCACCGTGCAGTCCTCGACCTGCCACCCGTACACCCCTTGCCGCAGCGTCTCGTGCACGGTCTCCTCGACGGCCCTCACGAACGCGTGCGGCATCGAGCCGAGTTCGACCTCCAGCCGGAAGTCCGATCCGGCGCCGGCCGGTGCCGGATCGACCCGGAGCCCGACGGTCGCGAGGAAGGGATTGGGGTCCTCGGCGATGATCTCGAACGCCGCGCCCGGACCGGCGGGCCGCTCGATGCACAGCGGCGTGGTCGCGTGGAAGTCGGCCTCGACGCCGAACTCCTCGGCCAGCGTCGCCTCGATGACTTCCTTCTGCACCTCGCCGTAGAGCGACAGCGAGGTCTGCCCGCGCGAGCCGTCCCGCCGCAGACCGATCAGCGGGTCCTGTTCGGCGAGCCGGGTCAGCGCGAGATGCAGTGCCCGCCGGTCGGCGGGGCGGCGCGGGACCACGACCGTCTCCAGCGTCGGCGGGGCGAAGTGCTGCCGCGATCCGGGAGCCTCCGCGGCGCCGACGCCGTCGCCGGTCCGGATGTCGCCCAGCCCCCACAGCTTGCCGATCCGGCCCGCGGCGACCGCGTCCCGGCGGGGTTCGGCGCCCCGGTCGAAGACGCTGATCGCGGTCACCTTGGCCGGGCTGCGCCGCGGGGCGCCGGGGCCGTGGAAGGGCAGCGGGTCCCGGGTCCGTACCGTCCCCGAGAACATCCGGACGTAGGCGATCTTCTCCCCGGCCGGGCCGCGCTCCACTTTGAAGACCGTGCCGGACACCGGGCCGTCGGCGGCGCCCGTGGCGGCGGGCAGCAGCTCGGTGAGGCCGGCCCGCAGTGTCTCCAGGCCGGCACCGGTGACGGCCGAGCCGAAGAACACCGGATGCACCAGCCCCCGCCGCGTCTGCGCCGCCAGTTCCCCGCGCAGCCGCCCGTAGGAGACGGCCGAGGGGTCCTCGACATAGGCGGTCAGCAGCGCGTCGTCGTGCCGGGTGAGCAGGTCGGCGAGCCGTTCGGTGAAGCCGGTACCGGCCGCGCCGTACGGGGTGACCCGTGCCGCGCGGGTGCCCGGGCCGTCCACGGCGGCCATGGCGACGGCGTCCGGGGTCAGCCGCCCGGCGATCTGCCGCAGCACCCGCTCGCCGTCCGCGCCCCGGCGGTCCACCTTGTTCACGAAGATCAGGGTCGGAATGCACAGCCGTTGCAGGGTCCGCATCAGGACGCGGGTCTGTGCCTGTACGCCCTCCACGGCGGAGACCACGAGCACCGCGCCGTCCAGGACGTTCAGCACCCGCTCCACCTCGGCGATGAAGTCCGGGTGGCCGGGGGTGTCGAGCAGATTGACCGTGACCCCGTTCAGGGCGAACGACACCACGGCGGACCGGATGGTGATGCCCCGGCGCCGCTCCAGCGCGAGGGAGTCGGTCCGGGTACTGCCGTCGTCGACGCTGCCGATCTCGTCGATGACCCCGGCGGCATGCAGCAGCCGCTCGGTCAGGCTCGTCTTACCGGCGTCTACGTGCGCCAGAATTCCCAGGTTCAGTGCGTGCACCAGGCGTCATGTCCTTGCGATCGATGGAAGTTCCCTTCTGGGCGGACATGGGTGCCTTTGGCATGGTGATGCTCCTTTTCCGGGTCGGTGGTTGCCGGTAGCAGAGCAGGCGGCCCGTCGGGCGGGCAACCGGTTTTCACCGGTCGCGCCATGTCGGAACCATTTCCTCCGCTTTTGCCCGGGGCGGGGTCCTGTCGAGCGGGAGGCGCTCACGAGATATCTTGATGTCGAGCAATGTTGCAGACGTGGAGCGGAGCACCCGGTGACTGACTCGACCATCATCTACACCCACACTGACGAGGCCCCGGCCCTGGCGACGTATTCGTTCCTGCCGGTGATCCAGGCGTACGCGTCGACGGCAGGTGTCAGCGTGGAGACCCGTGACATCTCGCTGGCCGGGCGCATCATCGCGAGCTTCCCCGAGCACCTGGAAGAGGGGCAGCGGATCGACGACGCCCTCGCCGAGCTCGGTGAGCTGGCGAAGACTCCCGAGGCGAACATCATCAAGCTGCCGAACATCTCGGCCTCGATCCCGCAGCTGAAGCAGGCCATCGCCGAGCTTCAGGAGCAGGGCTACGCACTGCCGGCCTACCCGGACGACCCGAAGACCGACGAGGAGCGCGACATCCGCGCCCGCTACGACAAGGTCAAGGGCAGCGCCGTCAACCCGGTCCTGCGTGAGGGCAACTCCGACCGCCGCGCCCCGGCGTCGGTCAAGAACTACGCCAAGTCCAACCCGCACCGCATGGGTGCCTGGACGGCCGACTCGAAGACGAACGTCGCCACCATGGGCGTCGACGACTTCCGCTCCACCGAGAAGTCCGCGGTCATCGGCCAGGACGGCACGCTGCGCATCGAGCTCTCCGGTGACGACGGCTCCACCACCGTGCTGCGCGAGTCGGTACCGGTCCTCGCGGGCGAGGTCGTCGACGCGTCCGTGATGCGGGTCGCCGCGCTGCGCGAGTTCCTCACCGCGCAGGTCGCCCGCGCCAAGGCCGAGGGCGTGCTGTTCTCGGTGCACCTGAAGGCCACGATGATGAAGGTCTCCGACCCGATCATCTTCGGCCACGTGGTCCGCGCCTTCTTCCCGAAGACCTTCGCCCAGTACGGCGAGTCGCTCGCCGCCGCCGGCCTGACCCCGAACGACGGCCTCGGCGGCATCTACAAGGGCCTGGAGTCGCTGGCCGACGGCGCCGAGATCAAGGCGTCCTTCGACGCCGAGCTGGCCGAGGGCCCGGAGCTGGCCATGGTCGACTCCGACCGCGGCATCTCCAACCTGCACGTCCCCAGCGACGTCATCGTCGACGCCTCCATGCCGGCCATGATCCGCACCTCCGGCCACATGTGGGGCCCGGACGGCGCCGAGGCGGACACCCTCGCGGTCCTCCCCGACAGCAGCTACGCCGGCATCTACCAGGCCGTCCTCGACGACTGCCGCGCCAACGGCGCCTACGACCCGTCCACGATGGGCTCGGTCCCGAACGTCGGCCTGATGGCGCAGAAGGCCGAGGAGTACGGCAGCCACGACAAGACCTTCGAGATCCCGGTCACCGGCACCGTGCGCGTCCTCGACGAGAACGGCGACGCCGTCCTGGAGCAGGTCGTCGGCGCCGGCGACATCTTCCGCATGTGCCAGACCAAGGACGCGCCGATCCGCGACTGGGTCAAGCTCGCCGTCACCCGCGCCCGTGCCACCGGCAACCCGGCCGTGTTCTGGCTCGACGCGAGCCGGGCGCACGACGCCCAGCTCATCGAGAAGGTCAAGACCTACCTCGCCGAGCACGACACCGACGGTCTCCAGCTGGAGATCATGTCGCCGGTCGACGCGATCACGTTCTCCCTGGAGCGCATCCGCCGCGGCGAGGACACGATCTCGGTCACCGGCAACGTGCTGCGCGACTACCTGACCGACCTGTTCCCGATCCTGGAGCTGGGCACCAGCGCCAAGATGCTCTCGGTCGTCCCGCTGATGAACGGCGGCGGCCTGTTCGAGACCGGCGCCGGCGGCTCCGCGCCCAAGCACGTCCAGCAGCTGGTCAAGGAGAACTACCTGCGCTGGGACAGCCTGGGCGAGTTCCTCGCCCTCGCGGTCAGCTTCGAGCACCTCGCGCAGAAGACCGGCAACGCGCGCGCCCAGGTGCTCGCCGACACCCTCGACCGCGCCACCGGCACCTTCCTCAACGAGAACAAGTCGCCCAGCCGCAAGCTCGGCGGCATCGACAACCGCGGCAGCCACTTCTACCTCGCGCTGTACTGGGCGCAGGAGCTGGCCAAGCAGACCGACGACACCCAGCTCGCGGAGGCGTTCGCGGCCCTCGCCAAGACGCTCACCGAGCAGGAGCAGACCATCGTCGACGAGCTGATCGCGGTGCAGGGCTCGCCCGCCGAGATCGGCGGCTACTACCAGCCCGCCGTGGCGAAGGCCGATGCGGTCATGCGTCCGTCGAAGACCCTCAACCAGGCCCTGGCGTCCCTCAGCTGACGTAACGGCCGCGCATCCCTGCGCAACCCCCGCCGCCCCGGCCGGTGTCCCACCGGCCGGGGCGGTGCCGTCTCCGGCGTGCCCCGGCCGCCGGGCGGCCGGCGGGACCGGCTGAGGCCGTGAGCCCGCCCGCGCCCCCGGCCCGCCCGAGCCCGCCGGTCAGCCCACGAGGTCCAGCACCGGCCGCAGCCCGTCCGGACGCCGGTCCACCGGCAGCGGGTCCACCGGCAGGAACGAGCAGCCCACCGCGGTGGCACCGCCGTCCGCCGTGCGGTCGTCGCCCACCATCAGCACCGCGGACGGCTCCAGCCCCAACTCCTGGCAGGCCAGCGAGAAGAGCCGCGGGTCCGGCTTCTGGATGCCGTGCTCGTACGACAGCACACAGGCGTCCACCGAGCGGTCCAGGCCATGGGCGCGCAGCACCGGCCGCAGATCCCAGCCGATGTTGCTCAGCACGCCGACACGGATACCGCGCCGGTGCAGCTCCGCCAGCACCCCGGCGGCGTCGGGGTACGGCTGCCAGGCCTCCGCCGTCTTGTGGCGGTCGTAGAGCGCCTCGTACAACTCCGCCCCGGGGAGCGGCACTTGGCGGGCCAGGCCGGTGTACACCGCGCGGTGGTGGCCCGCGTCGCGGTCGCGGCTCTCCCACAGGCCGGCCAGTGCGGCGGGCAGCTCGGCGGGGGAGGCGCCGCCGGGCAGCGCACCGGCCCGTTCCAGCGCGGCCGCCCGGTGAGGGATCTCGGCCTCGGCCATGGCCGTACCGGACGCGGCCAGAGCCGCCCGCAGCCAGGACTCGGCGGGCTCGATCCGCAGCAGGGTTCCGGAGAAGTCGAAGAGCACACCTTTGATCGTCGTCATGTCCGCCTTCCTGCCCACATCGCGGCGCCGTTCCCCTCCCGGGGCCGGAATCCGCGGTACGCCGCTGCCGCCGCGGCCACCAGCGCCCCGCCCAGCAGCCAGCCCCCGACGACATCCGACAGCCAGTGCACACCCAGATACACCCGGGTGAAGCCGACGCCGACGACCGACACCACGGCCACCGCCCCGGCCGTACGGCGCCACAGCGGGCGGGCCCCGCCCAGCCGCAGCAGCCACAGCACCAGCGCGCCCGCCACCAGCGCGGACATCGCGTGCCCCGACGGGAACGCCGCGTAGTGCGCGGTGTCCACCGGGTCCGGCCAGACCGGACGGTCCCGGCCCACCAGCGCCTTCAGCACCTGCTGCAACCCCGTCCCGACGAGCGCGGTCACCGCGACCCAGGCCCCGAGCACCCGCTCCCCACGCCGTACCAGCAGCACGACCGCCGCCACCAGCACCGCGCGCATCATCCACGGGTCCCACAGCCAGTCGCTGAGCAGCCGGCTCAGGCGGGTCCAGCCGGGCTCGGTGACGGCCGTCCGGTGCAGCGCACCGGCCAGCGCACGGTCCACCGACAGCAGCGGACCCCAGGCCAGCACGACCAGGGTGAGCAGCAGACCGAAGACGAGGGTGCACAGCCCGGCGCAGCGGAGCGCCGGGCCGCGCGGGGCGGGTGCGGGGCGGCGTGCGTCGTCCACGGCGGACGACCGGACAGCGGGCGGCGGCGTCGGTGGCATACCACGATCCTCGCCGATACCCCGCACTCCGGGCGAACAGGCCACGTGCCGCGGGGCAGGCGGGAGTCTGACGACAGGTCCTAGGTCAGGGCGCGCAGCCCCGGAACGAAGGTCACCAGCAGCGGGATCACCGGCACCAGCGCCGCCACCGCGGTCATCCGCAGCCGCCGGCCCGGGGTGAAGCGGGGCGCGGGGGCCAGCAGCCGGTCCACCCGCGCCGGTACCTGGGCGAGCTGGGCCGGGCAGGGGCCGAACACCCCGCGGTCCTCGTTGAGTTCCACCAGCGCCAGGGCGATCGTCCGCCGGCCGAAGCGGCGCGAGGCCACATCGTCGGCGGCCAGCTCGACCAGCCGGTGCACCTGGTCGCGGAACGCGGCGAAGACCGGGACCTGCGGAAAGCCGGCGGCCAGCGCCGAGGCGCAGTACAGCAGGAGATCGTGCCGGGCCCGCGCATGACCCTGCTCGTGGGCGATCAGCGCATCGAGCTGATGCCCCTTCAGGCGGCGCAACGCCGAGGTGGTGACGACCAGTTGGGGTGAGGAGTGGGACAGCCACCAGGCCTCGGGGCGGTCCCCCTCCAGGACGACCAGCCGCTCCCCGGAGGGCTCCTCGCCGGGCAGCAACGGCGCACGCCGCAGCAGCTCGGCCCGCCGCTGCCGGCGACGGGCGCGCACCGCCCGTACCTCGCGGGTCAGCGCGAGGGCCGTCCAGGCGCCGCCACCCGCCAGCACCAGGGCCAGCGCCCCGGCCCACGGCCCGTGCGTCTGGAGCGCGTACGCCTCGACGACGACGCGGGGCGCGAACCCGAACACCGGGCTGCGGACGGACTCCCAGGCGGCGGCCGCGCTCAGCGACATCGCGAGCAGACAGCACAGCAGGACACCCGCGACCACGCACTGCCACACCCACAGGGCGAGCACCGGCTCACGGTCGGGCCAGTCGGAACGGGCCATCAGCCGCGGCGCCATTGCCGCGGCCAGCACGCCGAGCATCATCAGCGCGAGAGTGACCATCATGCCGTCACCCTATGAGCGCACGACGACCCGTTGGTACGGCCACGCGTCGGAAGTGATGCACACCACCCCCGCCCCCGTGCGCACGAGCACCGGGCGCGCCCACGCCGGTCTCCCGGACGGCAGTGCGTCACCGCACTTCACAGCGCCAGCAGCATCGCCAGCATGCCGATCCCCATCGCCACCCGGCAGGCCGGCAGCACCCCGGCGCCCGCCACCGCCACCGGCCCGCCCGCCACCGCTTCCCCGGCCCCCGCGCCGACGGCGGGCACCAGCCGGACGCCCGCCGCGAGCACGTACCCCGTGAAGTAGACCAGCAACAGCCCGGTCAGCAACGGCACCCCGCCCGGCGCCGCGTGCGCCATCGGGCCCGTCCCGCCCGCCTGTCCCATCTGCCCCATCTGCGCCGCGTGGCCCGCCTGTTGGGACGGCACCACCATCACCAGCGCCATGTACACCATGGTCAGGGCGCCAACCGCGTGATGCAGATGGCGCCGCGCCAGCGCCCGCAGCCCGGCCGCCCCGAACACCGCGGCGAACAGCCACGGCGACCACGACGACGGCGCCACCGGCCAGGCCATCGCCGCCATCCCCAGCGCCATCAGCCCCTCGCCGCGCACCTCGCCCCGCTGCCCGGCCGGTCCGGTACGCGCCCGCCACAGGCAGTACGCGCCGCCGGCGGCACCCAGCAGCACCAGCAGCCAGCCGACCCACGCCGGTCCGTGCACGGAACGCCTCCCCTCGCACCCGTACGCATCGGGGGCAGGATGCCCACCGGCCGCCCGGCACACGGGAGCGCACGGGCGCAAGGGGGGAGCGCGGCGAGGACGCCCGCCGGGGCGGTGTCCGCCCCGGCCGGACGGGGCGCGCGGACGCCTCAGGGCCGATAGCGCAGCGGATGGTCCGCCGGGACCTCGGTCAGCACGATCCGGTGGCCGTCCGGGTCGGCGATCCACATCTCGATCAGCCCCCACGGCTCCTGCACGGGCGGGCGCAGCACCTCCACCCCGTGCGCCACCAGCTCCCGGTGCGCCGCCGCCGCGTCCGCCACCTGCAGCCACAGCTGGAGGGTCTCGCCGGCCGGCACGGCGGCGCGCCCGGACACCTCCAGGAAGCCGCCGCCGAGGAAGTAGACCGTGCCGCGCTCGGGGCCGGTACCGAACTCCCGGTAGATCTCCAGCCCCAGCGCCTCGCCGTAGAACGCCCGCGACCGCTCGGGGTCGGCCGGCCGCAACAGCACCCTGCTGCTCAGTACGTGCACCATGCCCGGACCCTACGCCGCGCGCCGCGCGCCGCGCGGCACCCGCCGCCGCACGACCGTGACACCGGCCCTGACACGGCGGCCCCGCCGGTTGTTAGCCTCCTCGCAGCTACTCGTCCGCCCGAGAGGACTCCCCACGCCATGCCCACCAGCGAGCTGACCTTCCGTACCGCCCGCGACGCCGATGTCCCCGGGCTCGTCGCCCTCATCGAGTCGGCGTACCGCGGGGACGTCAGCCGCGGCGGCTGGACGACGGAGGCGGACCTGCTGGAGGGGCAGCGCACCGACCCGGAGGGCGTCACTGCCGTCGTGCGCAAGGAGACCGGCCGGCTGCTGATCGCCGAGCGGGACGGTGCGCTGATCGCCTGCTGCCAGCTGGAGCACCGCGGCGACCACGCCTACTTCGGGATGTTCGCGGTGCGCCCGGAACTCCAGGGCGGCGGCCTCGGCAAGCTGATCATCGCGGAGGCCGAGCGCACCGCCCAGGACGCCTGGGGCGCCCGGGAGATGCGGATGACGGTCATCCGCCAGCGCGACGAGCTGATCGCCTGGTACGAGCGCCGCGGCTACCGGCGCACCGGCGAGCTGACCCCGTTCCCGTACGGCGACGAGCGCTTCGGCATCCCCCAGCGCCCCGACCTCGAATTCGAGCTGCTGGTCAAGCCGCTCGGCTGAGCCCGGCCCCGGCGCCGCCGCTCACAGCCGGCCCGCCTGGATGATCCGCTGGAGGAACTGCCGGGTGCGGTCGTGCCGCGGATCGCCGAAGACCTGCTCGGACGTGCCGCGCTCCAGCACCACCCCGCCGTCCAGGAAGCACACCTGGTCGGCGACCTCCCGCGCGAAGCCCATCTCATGGGTGGCGATGACCATGGTCATGCCCTCCTCCTTGAGTTCGCGGACCACCCCCAGCACCTCGCCGACCAGCTCCGGGTCGAGCGCCGCGGTGATCTCGTCGAGCAGCAGCAGCCGGGGCCGGCCGGCCAGCGCCCGGACGATCGCGACCCGCTGCTGCTGGCCGCCGCTGAGCCGGTCCGGGTACTCCCCGGCCCGCGCGCCCAGCCCCAGCCGCTCCAGCAGCTCGCGGGCCCGCGCCTCCGCCTCGGCCCGCGGCACCCCGTGCACCCGGCGCGGCGCCAGCGTGATGTTGTCCAGCACGGTCATGTGCGGGAAGAGGTTGTACGCCTGGAAGACCACGCCGATCCGGCGGCGCACCGCGTCCACGTCGGCCCGCGGATCGGTGATCTCCGTGCCGTCCAGGAAGATCGCGCCGTCGTCGATCTCCTCCAGGAGGTTCGCGCAGCGCAGCAGGGTGGACTTGCCCGACCCCGAGGCACCGATCAGCGCGGTCACGGTGTGCGGCGGAACCTCCAGATCCACGTCCCGCAGCACGACCGTGCCCCGGCCGTAGGTCTTGCGCACGGACTCCAGCCGCAGCACCGGCCCGCCGCCGGGCGTGTCCGGAGCGGCGGCCTTCCCGGCCGGCAGCGGGGCATCGTCCGTCGTGCTCATGCGAGTCCTCCCTGGGCGCGCCGGCGGTCCATGCGGGCCGTGATCCAGTCCGTGCAGCGGGTCATCGGGATCGTCAGCGCGACGAAGACGAGACCGGCTACTACATAGGGCGTGAAGTTGAAGTCCTTGCCGGCGATGATCTGCGCGGCGTACACCGCGTCCACCGCGCCCGCGATGGACACCAGACCGGTGTCCTTCTGCAGCGAGACCAGGTCGTTCAGCAGCGGCGGCACCACCCGCCGCACCGCCTGCGGCAGCACCACGAAGCGCAGCGCCTGCCCGTTGGAGAGCCCCAGCGACCGGGCCGCGGCCCGCTGCGAGGGGTGCACCGATTCGATGCCGGCCCGGAAGACCTCGGCGACATAGGCGGAGTACGTCAGCACCAGTGCGGAACCGCCCAGCAGCACCGGATCGGTGGTCACGCCCTGGAGCCGCAGCGCCGGCACCCCGAAGACCACCATCAGCAGACAGATGATCAGCGGCAGTCCGCGGAAGAAGTCGGTGTACGCGGCGGCCAGCGCGCGCAGCGGGAAGAACACCGGCCCGCGCAGGGTCCGGGCCACCGCCAGCAGCAGCCCGAGCACCAGCACCGCCGCCCCGCACACCACCAGCAGCCGCAGGTTCAGCAGCAGCCCGTCCAGCACCTTCGGCAGCGCGATCCGCGCGTACTCCGGACTGAGGAAGGTCTCCCGGGTACGCGGCCAGCCGGGCGAGCGGGTGATGACGAGGAAGAGGACGGCGCCGGTGACCAGGGTGCTCAGCGCGGCGACGGCGGTGGCACGCCGGGCCCTGGCCCGCTTGAACCGCTCCCGCTCGATCCGCCGTGCCGAGGGCGCGTACCCGTCCCCGGTCCCTTCCGGTGTCACCGGAGTCTTCAGCACACTTTCTCCGTACGTCACTTGAGCACCGGCACGGACACGGCGTCGGCCAGCCACTTCTTCTCCAGCCGGGCCAGGGTGCCGTCCTTCCGCAGGGCGTCCACCGCGGCCGTCACACACCCGGTGATCCGGCTCTCCTTGTCCAGGACCAGCCCGAACTGCTCCTCGGCGGCGCCGGTCGCCGCGAACTGCCCGACCACCTCGGCATCCTTGACCTCCGCCGAGGTGATGTAGAAGGCCGTCGGCAGGTCGGTGAGGATCGCGTCGACCTGGCCGTTCCTGAGCGCGGACTTGGCGAGGTCGTTCTTCTGGAAGACGGCCGGCGGCTCCGAGGGCCGGACCGTGTCCTGGAGGACGTCCAGGCTGGTGCTGCCGACCTGCGCACCGAGCTTGACCCGCCGCAGATCGGCGATGCTCTTGGCCCTTGCGGCCCGGGACCCCTTGAGCGCTACCACCGCCTGGCGTACGTCGTAGTAGCCGGAGGAGAAGGCGACGGCCCGCTTGCGCGCGGCACTGACGGAGACCTGGTTGATGTCGAAGTCGAACTTCTTCGCACCGGGCGCGAAGGCGTTGTTGAACGGCACGGTCTGCCAGCGCACCGCGCCCTTGCCGTAGCCCAGTTGCCGGGCGACGGCGTAGGCGACCGCGGACTCGAAGCCCTTGCCGTTGGCCGGGTCGTCGTCGTGGAACCACGGCGCGTAGGCGGGCTTGTCGGTGCCGACCGTGAGCGTGCCGCGGGCCACGGTGGCCAGCCGGCCGCGGTCGCAGCTCTGCGGGCCGGCGGCCCCCGGACCACCGGGGGAGGCGTCCTGCGGGGCACAGCCGACGGCCGCGGCGAGCAGCGCGACGGCGGCGCAAGCGGCAAGACGGAGGGGGCGGTTGGCGAGGCGCATGGCGGGAGAGTGGCAGTGCATCAGGCCCGCTGTCGAGATCACCCAGGGAAATGTCCGCATGCCGGACGCCCATTGCAGGGCTGTGAACTGTGCATTTCTCCGTAAGCGGGCGGGCCGGGGGGACGCGGTACGCCCCGCCCGGCGCGAGGTGACGCCCGCCGGCCTACGCGGTGAAGCGGACCGCCCGCCGGATCTCCGGCTGGTCGGTCACCACACCGTCCAGCCCGAGCCCGCGGGCCAGGCGGAGCTGGTCGTGGGTGTTGACCGTCCAGGCCACCACCTTCAGCTGCGCGGCATGGGCCCGCTCGACCAGTTCCAGGGTGAGCCGGCGGATGTTCAGCGAGAGCATGGTCGCGCCGACGGCCAGCGCTCGGTCGACGACGTCGGCGCCGTAGCGGCTGCCGACCAGCGCGGTACGGACACCGGGCAGCAGGGTGCGGATCGCGGCCAGCGCCTCGTCGTGGAAGGAGATCACGTCGACCCGGTCGACCAGGTCCCGTGAGCGCAGCACCTCGGCCAGCGCCTGCGCGGCCGCCACGTCCTTGATCTCGGCCTGCAGCGGCGCCTTGACCGCCGCCACGACCTCCTCGAAGACGGGGATGCGCTCGCCCTGCCCGGCGTCGAGCTCGCGCAGCTCGGCGAGGGTGCGTTCGGCGATCGGACCGGCGCCGTCGGTGGTCCGGTCCACGTCCGCGTCGTGCATCACCACGAGCGCGCCGTCCTTGCTCAGATGCAGGTCCAGTTCGATGACATCGAGGCCCTCGTGCTCGGCGCGCACGAAGGAACGCAGGGTGTTCTCCGGCTCCACGCCCATCATCCCGCGGTGTCCGATGGTGAGAAAGGACAAGGCTGCCTCGCTTCTGTCGGCTCGGTGCTGCTGTCGGCTCAGTCCCGGTGTCGACCGTCGACTGTCGGCAACGGTGTGACGAAACGGCGCTCAGCCTAACGGGACCGTACGGCGGGAAAGGGGGCGCCGGACGGGGCCGCGGTGTGTCCAGTACGGGTACCCGCCATATCCGGTTCCAGACCGGCTCACCCTCGCGTGGGCGAGTCCTCGCGGCGCTGACGGGCCTGCCGGGAACCGGTCACCACGTGCGCGGACGGTGCCGGGGAGCGGGGTGTGGCATATGCCATACGACTACGGGCGGTAGGCGTCCGGTAGGCCGGACGGCGCCGTTCCGGAAGGTGCAAAGGTGGCCTTTCCCCGTCAACACGCCCTGAAAGAAGCGCCGCAAGCCCCGGCGTCGCGGGCAGGAAGTGCCGTCCGGGCCGTCACGCACAGGAAAAATCGGTGTGAGTGCCGGGTGTCGGCAGAAAGATTTTCACCGGTGCCACTTGAGCGGGCGATCGTCGGCTGGTTACCGTGTTCTGACAACACGATCTACCGCCGGAGGGCAGTCATGACGGAAATTCTTTCGCCTGTGGGTGTCCAGGAGGCCACCACGACCGCAGAGAGTGTGGTCGCGCACCCGGCGTGGCCGGTGCTCAAGGACGCCGTCGAGAGCATCCGCCCGTGGCAGTCCAAGGACGGTTCGATCGACCTGACGGCGGAGGGCGCACCGACCGCCGACGCCGTCCGCGCCGAGGTGGACCGCGTCATAGCGGCCCTCGGCGAGCTGGCCCCGCTGCTGCCGCACAACGCCGCCTACCACGAGGCGCTCGTCACCGACCTGCGCCGCTGGGCCGACGGCGGCTTCGACGTGCCGGACTTCCTGGACTCGCTGCTCGCCTTCCAGCCCGCCCGGCACCGCGCCGACGGTCTCCAGCACCTCGTCCTGTTCCCCATGTACACCCAGAACGGCAACCCGGACCGCAACTTCGAGGCCGTCGTGCTGCGCATGGTCTGGCCGGACTGGCTCTCCGAACTGGAGCGCACCCGCTACGACAACGCCCTCTTCTGCGGCATCACCTTCGAGGACTTCACGGCCGGCTACGACACCCACTCCGCCGTGCTCTTCCCGGAGACCATCGCGGTGCGCGAGGCCCCCGAGCGGTTCAGCTGGGGCGGCATCTTCTGCGACCGCGAGGCCGCCCGCTTCCGCCGGGTCAGCAAGGCCGCCGTCGAGACCCTCGGCCTCGAACTCCCCGACGACATCCGCACGATGCTCGACGACCAGAAGCGCTGCCAGGAGTCGTTCGTCCTGTGGGACATGGTGCACGACCGCACCCACAGCCACGGTGACCTGCCCTTCGACCCGTTCATGATCAAGCAGCGCCAGCCGTTCTGGATGTACGGCCTGGAGGAGCTGCGCTGCGACCTCACCGCCTTCAAGGAGGCCGTGAAGCTGGAGGCCGAGGGGTACCCCCAGGCGCGCGATGTGCAGTTCACGGTGATCTTCGACCGGATGTTCCGCTTCCCTGTCAGCGGCGACCGGGTCCGCAACTACGACGGCCTGGGCGGCCAGCTGCTCTTCGCGTACCTCCACCAGCACGACGTCGTACGCTGGACGGACAACACACTGCACATCGACTGGGAGCGGGCGCCCAAGGTCACCAACCAGCTGTGCGGCGAGATCGAGAAGCTCTACCGCGACGGCATCGACCGGCCCAAGCTGGTCCACTGGTTCGCCGCGTACGACCTCGTCTCGACGTACCTGGCACCGCACCCGGGCTCGGTCTGGGCCAAGGGGCCCGAGGCCCTCGACCTGGACCAGCCGCCGCGCAAGCTCGTGGACGACGTGCTCGCCGACGAATTCCCGCTGAGCATGTTCTACGAAGCGCTCGCCAAGAAGCTGCGTGCTGTGATCGCATCCACCAAGGGCATCACGGCCCACAGCGACGCGTTGGCGGCGGCATGACGACGGACCGGAACACCCGGCCGCAGGCCGTCGAGGAGCAGGACGAGGAGGCGACGAAGATGGGAACTTCGACGGGCGGCCAGGGGCCGCTGGAGGGTGCGGTCATCGCGGTGGCGGGCGCGGCCGGACCGGCCGGGCGCGCGACCCTGCTGCGGCTGGCCGAGGCGGGTGCGGTGGTCGTCGGCTCGGACTCGAACCCCGAGCGGCTGGCGGAGGCTGTGGACGCGGCCCGCTACGCCCACGGCGGCGCCACGGTGATAGGGGACACCGTGGATCTTCTCGACCTGGACCAGGCCCGTGAATGGGCGGACCGTACGGAGAAGGAGTTCGGCCGGATCGACGGTCTGGTACACCTCGTCGGCGGCTGGCGCGGCTCCGCCACCTTCGCGGAGACCGACCTCGCCGACTGGGACGTGCTCCACAAGCTGCTGGTCCGCACGGTCCAGCACACCTCCCTCGCCTTCTACGACGCCCTGGAGCGCAGCGGCAACGGCCGTTTTCTCCTCACCAGCGCGGCCGGCGCCGGCAAGCCCACCAGCGGCAACGCCGCCTACGCCGCCTCCAAGGCCGCGGCCGAGGCCTGGACGCTGGCCATGGCGGACGGTTTCCGCAAGGCAGGTGGTGAGCAGGGGCCGCGTGCCGCTGCTGCCATCCTGATCGTGAAGGCGCTCGTCAACGACCAGATGCGCGCCGAGCGACCGAACGCGAAGTTCGCGGGCTTCACGGACGTCACGGAGCTGGCCGAGGCCATCGCCGGGGTCTGGAGCCGGCCCGCCCAGGAAGTGAATGGACAGCGTCTGTGGCTGACCCCCGAGCCGTGACCGGAGCGAAGACCGACGCCCGGCAGCACCACGACCCCGAGATACGCGGCTTCGCCAGCGACAACTACGCGGGCGCGCACCCCGAGGTGCTCGCCGCGCTCGCCCTCGCCAACGGCGGCCATCAGGTCGCTTACGGCGAGGACGACTACACCGCGCACCTCCAGCGCGTCTTCCGCAGCCACTTCGGGCAGCGTGCCGAGGCGTTCCCGGTCTTCAACGGCACCGGCGCCAACGTCGTCGCCCTCCAGGCCGTGACCGACCGCTGGGGCGCGGTGATCGCCGCGGATTCCGCGCACATCCACGTCGACGAGTGCGGTGCGCCCGAGCGGGTCGGCGGGCTCAAGCTGCTCACGGTGCCCACCGAGGACGGCAAGCTCACCCCCGAGCTGATCGACCGCGAGGCGTACGGCTGGGACGACGAACACCGCGCCATGCCGCAGGTCGTCTCGATCACCCAGAGCACGGAGCTGGGCACGGTCTACACGCCGGACGAGATCCGGGCGATCTGCGAACACGCCCACGAGCGCGGCATGGTGGTGCACCTGGACGGCTCGCGGATAGCCAACGCCGCGGCGACCCTCGATGTCCCGATGCGGGCCTTCGCCAACGCCGTGGGCGTCGACATCCTCTCCTTCGGCGGCACCAAGAACGGTGCGGTCTTCGGTGAGGCCGTGGTCGTGCTCAACCCCGACCGGGTGCGGGCGATGAAGCATCTGCGGAAGCTGTCCATGCAGCTGGCCTCCAAGATGCGCTTCGTCTCCGTCCAGCTGGAGGCGCTGCTCGCCAAGGACCTGTGGCTGCGCAACGCCCGGCACGCCAACACCATGGCGCAGCGGCTGGCGGCCGGCGTGCGGGAGATCGGCGGGGTGGAGATCCTCTACCCCGTGCAGTCCAACGGGGTGTTCGCCCGGCTGCCGCACGACGTCAGCGAGCGGCTCCAGAAGCGCTACCGCTTCTACTTCTGGGACGAGGCGACCGGCGTGGTGCGCTGGATGTGCGCCTTCGACACCGCCGAGGAGGACGTCGACGGCTTCCTCGCTGCACTCCGCGAGGAGCTGGGCCGCTGAACGGCACCGCAGCTCGGAGAACGCCAATTGCATAATCATGCGCCCGGCCGAAAAGTCATTGACTCTCGGCTGGGCGCATCATTACGCTCCCCGGGCATGGAGCTGATCCAGAACGCCCCGGAAATCTCTGCCTACTTGGCCGCCGACGAGGTCATCGACCACGAGCATCCACGCGTCCGGGCCGCCGCCGCCACCCTCTCCGTCGGCGCCCCCGATGCATACGCATACGCCAAGGCCGCCTTCGAATTCGTCCGCGACGCCATTCCGCACAGTCAGGATGTCGGTGATCCACGGGTTACCTGGCGTGCCTCGGACGTCCTCGCCCAGCGCACCGGCATCTGCTACGCCAAGGCGCACGCCCTCGCGGCCCTGCTGCGCGCCGAGGGCATCCCCACCGCGCTCTGCTACCAGAAGTTCGACGTCCTCCACGGCCTGGTCGCCGTCCGGCTGCCCGGCGAGGACCGCTGGGCCCGGCAGGACCCGCGGGGCAACAAGCCGGGCGTCGACGCACAGTTCCGCCTCGACCGGGAGCAGCTCGCGTTCGTCGCCCGCCCGGAGTTCAATGAAGTGGACTGCCCGGTGCTGTTTGCTGAACCGCACCCGGCCGTGCTGAAATGCCTCCGGGAGGCCGTCGACCGGCCTCACCTCTGGCAGACGCTCCCCACCGACTTCTGAGGAACGGCCCTGATGTCCAGCCCTTCGCAGGCCCCCGACCTGACCTGTGCCCTGCAGGTCTCCGACGAGGTGCGCGCCCTGGCACCCGGTTTCAGCTGGCTCGCCGTCGAGGCCCACGGCCTGACCAACGGGCCCAGCGACGAGGCCGGTGCGGCGCTGCTGGACGACGCCGCCCGCCGGCTGGCCGAGCGCCTCGACGGGCGCGCCCCGCAGGACGATCCGCACCTCGCCGCCTGGCGCGCCGCGTACACCGCCTTCGGCAGCAAGCCCTCACGCACCCGCAACTCCGCCGAGGCGCTGGCCCGGCGCGCGCTCGCGGACGGCGGGCTGCCGCGCATCAACCGGCTGGTCGACCTCTACAACGCCGTCAGCGTCGCGCACCTCGTCCCCGTGGGCGGCGAGGACCTGGACCGTATCCAGGGCGTTATGCGGCTCGTCCGGGCCACCGGCGACGAGCCGTTCGTCACCGCGGCCGGGGGTGCCGAGGTCATCGAGCACCCCGATGCGGGCGAGGTGGTCTGGTGCGACGACGAGGGCGTCACCTGCCGCCGCTGGAACTGGCGGCAGGGCGTGCGCACCCGTCTCACCGAGGACTCGGTCAGCGCCCTCTTCCTGCTGGAGCGGCTGGCCCCCATGCCGCTCGACGCGCTGACGGCCGCGGGCGCCGAGCTGGCCGAGGCGCTGCGCCGGGCCTGCCCGGACGCCCGGATCGAGGTCGGTGAGATCCGCTCCTGCTGATCCGGGCCGGTCCCGGGACGGTCAGGCGAGGCGGCCGGGCGCCGCGGGGGCGGTCCCGCCGAGGTGCGCCGGAATCCACCAGGTGTCCTCGGCGTCCTTGGGGCGCACGGGGTAGGCGCGCTGGGCCGCCTCCAGCAGGTCCTGCACCCGGGACCGCAGCCGGTCGGTGATCTTCTCGGCCTGCTCGTCCGGGTCGGCCTCCATCGGCTCGCCCACCCGGATCGTTATCGGGAAGTGGTTACGGCCCAGATCGCGCTTGTGGCCCTTGGTCCACAGTCGCTGGGTGCCCCACAGTGCCACCGGCAGCAGCGGCACCCCGGCCTCCTGGGCCAGCCGCGCCGCACCGGACTTGAAGGTCTTCAGGGTGAAGGACTCGGAGATGGTCGCCTCGGGGAAGACCCCGATGACCTCACCCGAACGCAGGGCGGACAGCGCGTGCTTGTAGGCGTGGATGCCCTGGCCGCGGTCCACGGGGATGTGCTTCATCGCGCGCATCAGCGGACCGGACACCTTGTGCCGGAAGACCGACTCCTTGGCCATGAAGCGCACCAGCCGCTTGGCCGGCCGCGCGGTGAGCCCGGCGAAGACGAAGTCCAGGTACCCGATGTGATTGCTCACCAGAACCGCCCCGCCGCGGCGCGGAATGTGGTCCGTCCCGGCGATGTCGAATTTCAGATCGAGCGCCTTGAAGAGCGTACGGGCGGCGCCGATCACCGGCGGATAGACGAGCTCTGCCATTGTCCGGAGGACCCCTTTTCCACGCCTGGGGAGGGTTCTCCCGGCGGAAACCTACGCAGTCGTAACTGCGGCTTTCGGGAGATCGTGCCCGAAGTCGGCCGCGGCGGCCAGCGCGCCGGCCACCCCGGCCGGGAGATTCTTGTCACGTGGTGACCGCTTCAGCCCGCCGCGCGCCGCACCAGACGGTACCTCTCGCACCCCAGGCAGTACCCGAAAACGGCGTTCGCGATGGCCGTGCCCCCGCCCTGCCGCAGACCGGGCCGGGTGCGGGGCCGGGAATCTTTGCGGTCTGCTGAACGCTGCACCCTCGATGACAGGACTCATGTGTGCCTCGCGGTGCTCGCTGCGGCGAGCGTCTTCGGCGTGTGGCACCAACGCCGCAATGGGAGGCTGACGGTGCGGGAGCGGGACGACACGGCGCGGCTGGGTGCCGCCGAGATCGGCGCGGCGCTGGGGGAGCGCGCCACCCTCGTGCAGTTCTCCAGCGCCTTCTGCCAGCCCTGCCGGGCCACCCGGCGCACCCTCACCGAAGTGGCCGGCATGGTCGAGGGCGTGGCCCATGTCGAGATCGACGCGGAGGACCATCTGGACCTCGTGCGGCGGCTCCAGGTGCTGCGTACCCCCACGGTGCTGGTGCTCGACGCGGAGGGCGCGATCGTGCGCCGCGCCTCAGGGCAGCCCCGGAAGGCGGATGTGATCGCGGCGCTGGGTGCCGCGGTCCGTGATTGATCTCCCAGATGGCGGGCGCCCCTTGACGCTGTGGGTCACGAATCGTCACTCTGACGTGATGCGGCCAGGACCCCTTCTCTACGGACGCGCCCACGTCGACCTTCTGCGGACCGCCAGTGCCCGCTGTCCGGGCATGTGAGCAGCGACGACCCCTCTGCCGTCGGCCGCCGCACGGCCGCCGACGGCTCCGCCCGGGCCCGTACCCGACAGCAGAAGGACAACTCCATGACGGCCCTGACCGGCCTCGGCACGCCGCACACCGCTTCTCCCGAGCTCCTGCGCTCGGTCTTCCGCCAGCACGCCGCCGGCGTCGCGGTGATCACCGCACCCGGCGCCCGCCCCGCGGGCTTCACCGCCACCTCCCTCACCTCCGTCGCCGCCGACCCGCCGCTGCTCTCGTTCGGCGTGGGCACCGGCTCCTCCAGCTGGCCGGCCGTCTCGGAGGCCGAGCACATCGGCGTCCACATACTCGGCGAGCACCAGCAGGAGCTGGCCGCCACCTTCGCCCGCAGCGGGGCCGACCGCTTCGGCCCCGCCACCGCCTGGCGCACCGGCCCCGAGGGCGTGCCCCTCCTGGACGGCGTACTGGCCTGGCTGGTGTGCGAGGTCGTGGCGCGGGTCCCGGCCGGCGACCACCGCATCGTGCTCGCCCGGCCCGTGGTCGGCGACCCGGCCGGGCCCGGCCGTCCGCTCCTCTATCACCAGGGCCGTTTCAACGCGCTCCGGGACTGACGGTCCGTCGCCGGAACCCGACACGCGCGGGTTCCGGCGCGGCTTCCTCTTCACCTGTTCAGGGCCGTTGGCAACGTCACATTTCGACGGCCTTGATTCGGGGCACGAGACTGGATGTACTGGCGAGTAATATGACGGTCGGCGTGGGGACGCGCATCCGACCGGGAGCCGCCCCAACAGGCGCCTATGCTGCCAGCACAAGGCAGTTCTGAAGAGACGAAGCAGGTAGGAGAGTCGGCGTGAGCTTGAGGATCGTTGTCTGTGTGAAGTACGTGCCCGACGCCACCGGCGACCGGCACTTCGCCGAGGACCTGACCGTCGACCGGGACGATGTGGACGGTCTGCTCTCGGAGCTCGACGAGTACGCCGTCGAGCAGGCCCTGCAGATCAAGGAAGCGGCCGACGACGCGGAGATCACGGTCCTCACCGTCGGTCCCGAGGACGCCAACGACGCGCTGCGCAAGGCGCTGTCGATGGGCGCCGACAAGGCCGTCCACGTCGAGGACGACGACCTGCACGGCACCGACGCGCTCGGCACCTCCCTCGTGCTCGCCAAGGCCATCGAGAAGACCGGCTACGACCTCGTCGTCTGCGGCATGGCCTCCACCGACGGCACGATGGGTGTGCTGCCCGCGCTGCTCGCCGAGCGGCTGAGCGTTCCTCAGGTCACCCAGCTCTCCGAGGTGTCCGTCGCCGACGGCAAGGTCACCGGCCGCCGGGACGGCGACACCGCCAGCGAGCAGCTGGAGGCCGCGCTGCCGGCCGTCGTGTCCGTCACCGACCAGTCGGGCGAGGCGCGTTACCCCTCCTTCAAGGGCATCATGGCCGCCAAGAAGAAGCCGGTGGAGTCCCTGGACCTGGAGGACCTGGAGATCGAGGCGGACGAGGTCGGCCTCGAGGGCGCCTGGACCAAGGTCGACGGCGCCACGGAGCGCCCGGCCCGTACGGCGGGCACGGTCGTCAAGGACGAGGGCGAGGGCGCCAAGCAGCTCGCCGAGTTCCTCGCGGGCCAGAAGTTCATCTGAGCCGCGTAGTCCTTCCCCCGCCCTCATTCTTCCCCGCAGGAGAGCAATCCCATGGCTGAAGTTCTTGTCTACGTCGACCACGTGGACGGTGCCGTCCGCAAGCCCACCCTCGAACTGCTCACCCTCGCCCGCCGCATCGGCGAGCCGGTAGCGGTGCACCTCGGCCCGAACGCCGACGAGGCCGCCAAGGTCCTCGGCGAGCACGGCGCCGTCAAGGTCCTGGCCGCCGACGCGCCCGAGTTCGCCGAGTACCTCGTCGCCCCCAAGGTCGACGCGCTGCAGGCCGCCTACGACGCCGTCTCCCCGGCCGCCGTGCTGCTGCCGTCCTCCGCGGAGGGCAAGGAGATCGGTGCCCGCCTCGCGGTCCGCATCGGCTCCGGCATCATCACCGACGCCGTCGACCTGGAGGCCGGCGACGAGGGCCCGGTGGCCATGCAGTCCGTCTTCGCGGCCTCGTACACCACCAAGTCCCGCATCACCAAGGGCACCCCGGTCATCACCGTCAAGCCCAACTCCGCCGCCCCGGAGGCCGCGCCGGCCGCCGGCGCGGTCGAGCAGCTCGCGGTGACCGTCGCCGACTCCTCCAAGGGCACCAAGATCGTCTCGCGCACCCCGCGCGAGTCGACCGGCCGCCCGGAGCTGACCGAGGCCGCGATCGTGGTCTCCGGTGGCCGTGGCGTCAACGGCGCCGAGAACTTCCCGGTCATCGAGGCGCTCGCCGACTCGCTCGGTGCGGCCGTCGGCGCCTCGCGTGCCGCGGTGGACGCCGGCTGGTACCCGCACACCAACCAGGTCGGCCAGACCGGTAAGTCGGTCTCGCCGCAGCTGTACATCGCGGCCGGCATCTCCGGTGCGATCCAGCACCGTGCCGGTATGCAGACCTCGAAGACCATCGTCGCCATCAACAAGGACGAAGAGGCGCCGATCTTCGAGCTGGTCGACTACGGCGTGGTCGGCGACCTCTTCGACGTCGTCCCGGCCCTCACCGACGAGGTCAAGACCCGCAAGGGCTGAACCCGTCGCGGTGCCGGTCTCTCCGGCGCAGGCCCGAGGCCCCGTACGCACGCTGCGTACGGGGCCTCGGGTGTCCGCGGCCGAAGGGGTGCCGCGGAGGCGTTGCCGGACGGTCCTGCCTCGCGTCCTAATCGCCCGTCACACCGTCGATCCGCTCGCGGAGCAGGTCGGCGTGGCCGTTGTGCCGGGCATACTCCTCGATCATGTGGACGTAGATCCAGCGCAGGCTCCGCGCGCCCCGGGGGCCGGTGAAGGTCTCGTCCAGCCCGCGGTCCGCCACGGCCTTGTCGCAGGCCTCGGTCTCGGCGCGGAAGGCCGCGAACTGTGCCTCGGCGGCGGACGGGTCGAGATCCTCGAAGTCGGCGTCGGGGCGGGCCTCGCTGAAGTAGAGATCGCCGACCGGCTCACCGAGGAAGCGCTGGCGGAACCAGGCCCGTTCGACCTCCGTCATGTGGCGCACCAGGCCGAGCAAGGTCAGGTCGGACGGTGCGCTGCTCGCCTGGACGAGCTGGTCACCGGTGAGTCCGGTGCACTTGGCCAGCAGGGTGTCGCGATGGAAGTCGAGCCAGCCTTGCAGCATCTCCCGTTCACCGGCCACGGTGGGGAGTTCTCGGCGCTCGACGGAGGGTGCGGTCCATGTCATGCGGGTGAGTCTGATGGGGCCGGCGCCGGGGCGCCACGGGATTTCGGGGCGGTCGGACGCCCGTGACCTGCGCCGCCCGGGGCGAGGGGTGTTGACCTCGCCGAACGACCCGGATAACTTCGCTATACGGATTGTTGATTCCGTTAAGCGGAATACGCGCGATTGTCGGGTGTGAGCACCGGGAGGGGCAGCGAATGGGGCAGCAGGAGACCGTGGCGACGAGCCTCGCGGACACCGTACGCGAGGGCATCGGCGCCGCTCTCGCCCAGGTGGACGCGGATCTGGCGCGGCGCTACCCGGGTGACCCCGGCACCCGCCAGCCGGTCCACACGGTCTATGTCCCCGGCGACACCTTCACCGCCGGCACCCTGCGCTCCTGGGGCGACCAGGCGCTCGCCGCCCTCGACGCCCACGCCCCCGACGCCGGTGCGCTCGCCGCCGTCCTCGGCATCCCCGACGCGCTCGCCGCCGACGTCCACGACCGGGTCCGCGCCAAGCTGGCCCGTGAGCCCATCGAGGACCTGCGCATCGACTTCGAGGACGGCTACGGCCCCCGCCCGGACGCCGAGGAGGACGCCGCCGCGGCCCGCGCCGCCGCCCTGGTCGCGGCCGCGTACGAGACCGGCACCGCGGCCCCCTGTATGGGCATCCGGATGAAGTGCATGGAGGCCGCCGTCCGTGACCGCGGCATCCGCACCCTCGACATCTTCCTCACCGGCCTGATGGAGGCCGGCGGGCTGCCCGACGGCCTGGTCCTCACGCTCCCCAAGGTGACCTACGCCGAGCAGGTCACCGCCATGGTCCGGCTGCTGGAGGCGTTCGAGAAGGCGCGCGGGCTGGAGAGCGGCCGGATCGGCTTCGAGATCCAGATCGAGACCACCCAGTCGATCCTGGGTGCCGACGGCCGGGCCACCGTCGCCCGCATGATCGAGGCGGCCGAGGGCCGCGCCACGTCCCTGCACTACGGCACCTTCGACTACAGCGCCTCCTGCGGCGTCAGCGCCGCCCACCAGTCCCTCGACCACCCGGTGGCCGACCATGCCAAGGCCGTGATGCAGGTCGCGGCGGCGGGCACCGGCGTACGGCTCTCGGACGGCTCGACCAACGTCCTCCCGGTCGGCCCGACCGAGCGGGTCCACGAGGCCTGGCGGCTCCACCACCGCCTGGTGAGCCGCTCGTTGGCCCGCGCCTACTACCAGGGCTGGGACATGCACCCGGCCCATCTGCCCACCCGCTACGCGGCGGTCTACGCCTTCTACCGCGGGGGCCTGGAGCAGGCCGCGGCCCGGCTCGCGGCGTACGTCGCCAAGGCCGGCGGCGACGTCATGGACGAACCCGCCACCGCCAAGGCGCTGAGCGGCTATCTGCTGCGCGGCCTGGACTGCGGAGCCCTGGACACCGCCGAGGTCGCCCGGCTGTCCGGCCTGACCCGCGCCGACCTGAACGCCCTCGCGGGCCGCCCGACGGCCACGACCGCCTGAGGGCATGAGGTCAACTTGTCGCGTGCTGCGGTGAGTTGACGGTCGCCATTTCTTGTGCGAACGAGGCCCCCGCCGGATCGGCGGGGGCCTCCTTCGCGTCAGTCCGCCGCCGGTCCGAGGTCGTCGACATGGGCGCGCAGGACGGCGGCGCAGGCCGTCGCGTCCAGGACCTCGGGCCGCAGGACGGCGGTGAAGCCGAGGCCGTCCAGCAGGGACGTCAGCCGCTCGGTCTCGGTTTCGACGCTCAGCCCCGGCCGCAGCCCGCCCGCCGAGTCGAGCCGGGTGAGGATGCGGCGCACCAGGGTCCGGGTGGCGACCGCGGTCTCATGGGCGAGGCCGTCGAGCGTGGGATCGGTGCGTGCCGCCGTGGAGAAGTCGACGAGGACGGTCACCTCGGCGCGCCGTGCGTCGTCCAGGGGCAGCAGCTCGGAGAGCAGTTCCACCGCGAACCGGCGGATACGGGGCCCGGAGAGGCCGTCCAGATCGCCCAGTTCGTCGATCCGGCGCCGGAGGCGCTCGCCGACCCGGTCCACCATCGACCGCATCGCGAAGCACATCAGCTCCTCCTGTCCGGCGAAGTAGTGCCGGACCGAACCGATGTTGAGCCGCGCCTCGTCGGCGACGGCGCGGAGTGAGGCGCGCTGGAGGCCGTCGCGTACGGCCACGCGGAGGAGGGCGTCCACGACCTCGCGGCGCCGGGCTTCCCGGTCCACCTGTTTGGGCATGGACCCTTTCTATCACGGCTGTGATAAATTGTTTTCTATCACGCTCGTGATACAAAAATGGGAGAGGTGGCCATGGAACAGGTCCTGAACCTTCTGCTGCTGCGCTTCGGCCTGCTCGTCGGCGGCCTGGTGGTGCTGGCCCTGCTGGTCTTCGCGGTGGCGCTGGCGCTCCGGCGACGGGGGAGGCTCGGCGAGCTGCGGCGGTATGCGGCACCCGCCGCGCGCGCCGTGAGCCGCCACTTGGGCGACCGCGGCACCACGCGGGGCCGGGGTGCCTCCCGGGGCGGCGGCTCGTTGGCCGGGGCGGCACTCAGGGCCGCGGCCCGCCGTCTGGACGACGACGGGCGCGGGCGGCGGGAGCGGGGTGCGGGCCGATGACCGGCGGCGGCCCGCCGGCGGGGCCCGGCGTCGTCCTCGCTCGGGGTGGGGGCGACGGTGCGGGGCTGGTCCACCACCTGCTGGTGGACCAGGCGTTCAAGGCCGGCATCGTGCTCGTCGCGCTGATCGCGCTCGGGCTGGGGATGGCGCTCCTCTGGAAGAGAGCCGGCCGCGCCGGGCCCCCGCGGCGCGACGACCGGCGACGGCGGGGGGCGACGGCTCGTGACGGCGGGGGGTGACGGCCCGTGGCGCCGGTGCGTGGCGGCCCGCCGACCCCGCAGCGCGCGGTGGCTCTCCGGTCTGCGGCGGCCCGCTGACGGGGAGTTCAGTCCTCCGACGGCGGGATCTCGCCCGAGCCGCGGGGGATCAGCCGGGTGGGTATGTCCATCCGGCGGGGTGCGTCATCCGCGCCGTCGAGCCGGCGGAAGAGCAGCTGCGCCGCCGTACGGCCCAGGCAGGCGGCGTCCTGGGCGACGACGGTGATGGCCGGGTCGACCAGATCGGCGAGTTCGAAATCGTCGAAGCCGACGAGCGCGACCGGGCGCGGGTGGCCGGCGAGCACCCGCACCGCCGTGACCGTGACGCGGTTGTTGCCCGCGAACAGTGCGGTCACCGGCTGCGGGCCGGCCAGCATGGCGGTGGCGGCGGACCGCACCCGCTCCGGCGCGGTCGTGCCGAGGGACACCCAGGACTCGTCAACGGGCAGGCCGGCGGCGGCCATTGCCGTGCGGTAGCCGCGCAGCCGCTCATGGGCGGTGTGAATCCTGGGCTGGTCGCCGATGAAGCCGATCCGGCGGTGGCCGTGCGCGATGAGATGGGCCACCGCGTCCCGGGCGCCGCCGAAGCTGTCGGAGAGGACGGTATCGGCGTCGATGCGGCCGGCCGGGCGGTCGACGAAGACCGTGGCTATCCCGGCCGCGATCTCCGGCTCCAGATACCGGTGGTCGTCCCCGGCCGGGATGATGACCAGGCCGTCCACCCGCCGGGCGCACAGGGCCAGCACCAACTCCTGTTCCCTGGCCGGGTCCTCGGCGCTGGAGCCGTTGATCAGCAGCGCGCCGTGGTTGCGGGCGACCTCCTCGACGGCGCGGTTGAGCGGGCCGTAGAAGGGGTCGGCGAGATCCTCCAGCACCAGGCCGATGCTGGCCGTGCGGCCCTTGCGCAGGATGCGGGCGGAGTCGTTACGGCGGAACCCCAGGGCCGTGATGGCCTCCTGGACGCGCCGCTCGGTGTCCGGGGTGACCCCCGGTTCGCCGTTGACCACACGGGAGACCGTCTTGAGGCCCACGCCGGCGCGTGCCGCGACATTCTTCATGGTGGGCCGGGTGCCATAGCGGCGGGACGTGCCCCGCGCGGTGTCGGTCACGGTGAGCGGTCCTGATTCTGTCGGCGTCGGCGTGTGGCGTCGAGCATAGCCTCTAGACAACGTTGTCAATCGCGGGGAGACTGGCGTTCTCGCGCCGGGCCGGTACGCTCGGCCCCCGGGCCCACCAGGAGATTCCACACAGATGCAGACCGACCTCAGCGCAGCCTTGGACATCGGCGGCACCAAGATCGCCGGCGCTCTGGTGGACCCCCGCGGCAGACTGCTCGTACGGGCCGCCCGGCCCACGCCCGCCGACGAGGACGCAGCGACGGTGATGCGCGCGGTGGCCGAGGTGATCGGCGAGCTGGCGGCGGGGCCGGACTGGGCGCGGGTGGCGGCCGTCGGTATCGGCAGCGCGGGCCCGGTGGACGCCGCCGCCGGCACCGTCAGCCCGGTCAACATCCCCGGCTGGCGCGACTTCCCGCTGGTCGCCGGGGTGCGGGCGCTCGTGGGGGAGCGCCCCGTCGTGCTGGTCGGCGACGGCGTCGCGATGACCGCGGCCGAGCACTGGCAGGGCGCCGCCCGGGGCCACGCCAACGCCCTGTGCATGGTGGTCTCCACCGGCGTCGGCGGCGGCCTCGTCCTCAACGGCCGGCTGCACCCCGGGCCCACGGGCAATGCCGGGCACATCGGCCACATCACCGTCGACGTCGACGGCGACGCCTGCCCGTGCGGCTCCCGCGGCTGTGTCGAACGGATCGCCAGCGGCCCCAATATCGCCCGCCGGGCGCTGGCCAACGGCTGGCAGCCGGGACCCGACGGTGACACCAGCGCGGCCGCCGTCGCCGCCGCCGCGCACGCCGGGGACCCGGTCGCCCTGCGCTCCTTCGAGCGGGCGGCCCGCGCGCTGGCAGCCGGAATCGCCGCCACCGCCACGCTCGTCGAGATAGACATCGCGGTCATCGGCGGGGGAGTCGCGGGCGCGGGCGAGGTCCTCTTCCGGCCCCTGCGTACGGCCCTGCGGGACTTCGCGAAGCTGTCGTTCGTGTCGGGCCTGACGGTCGTACCCGCCCAAATGGGCACGGACGCCGGGGTGGTGGGCGCCGCGGCCGCCGCGCAGCAGTCCCTTCTCGACGCGTTCGTCCCCGCGCCCTGACCTCACCCCCGCGCGCCCCTGCGCCCCCTAATCTGGTGCCCATCGCGACGGCCGCCGTGACGCACACGGGTGCCGGCAGGGCTACCGGTATCGAGGGGATCGACAACGGTGACAACGGGGGAGCGTGCGCCGGACGGGGCGGACGGTGCGGACGGGCAGCCCGGGGCGAACGGTGGGAGCGGGCCCAGCGAGCCCTCGCGAAGCGTTGACGGCGCAGCGGGTTCCGGCGCGCCCGGCGCCGCCGCGGCGGGCGGGTCGCCGGGCGGCCCCGACGCGGATCTGAACGGGCGGCTGCTGGGCGGCCGTTACCGCGTGACCGGCCGGATCGGGCGCGGCGGCATGGGAGTGGTCTGCCGCGCCGTCGACGAGGTGCTGGGCCGCGAGGTCGCGGTCAAGGTCCTGCGCGCCTACACTGACGCCTCCGCTCCGGAACTGGCCGATCTGCGCACCCGGATGCAGCGCGAGGCACGGGCCGCGGCCCGCATCCGGCACTCCGGGGTGATCACCGTCCACGACGTCCTCGACGAGGACGGCCGCCCCGTCATCGTCATGGAGCTGGTGGACGGCCCCTCGCTGGACGATGTGCTGCAGGAGCGGGGCACCCTAGAACCCCGGGAGATCGCCCGGATCGGCGCTCAGGTGATGGCAGCCCTGGACGCCGCCCACCGGGCCGGCGTGCTGCACCGCGATGTCAAGCCCGGCAATGTGCTGCTGGACGGCTGGGGGCAGGGACCGGGCCGTCCGGGCGGCGGGGGAGGCCGGGTGGTGCTCACCGACTTCGGCATCGCCAGCATCGACGCCCCGGGCGACGGCGCGACCACCCACCTCACCCGCAGCGGCGAACTCGTCGGCTCCCTCGACTACTTGCCGCCCGAGCGGGCCCAGGGCCAGGACCCCACTCCGGCCTCGGACATCTGGTCGCTCGGGATGACGCTGTATGCGGCGGTCGAGGGCGGCGGCGCGCCGTTCCGCCGTACGTCGGTGTGGTCGACGCTCACCGCGATCGTCACGGAGGCGCTCCCCGAGCCCCGGCGGGCCGGGCCGCTGACCCCGGTGCTCCATGCCCTGATGGCCAAGAACCCGGCCGACCGGCCCAACGCCGCCGAGGCCCGCGGCCTGCTGACGGCGGTGGCGGAGGGCCGCGAGCCCACGCTGCTGCCGGCGCCCGCGGCGCCGCACTCGCCCACGGTGACCGATGTCCGGGCGGCGGCCCCGCCGGACGGCCGGCTTCCCGGCCCGGTACCGCAGGCCGGCCCGGCGGCACCCCGGCCCACACCACAACCGGCACCGCCCGTTCCGGCACCGGCGGCGACGCCGCACTCCGCGACCGCCGGACACCCCACGCCGGGTGCCACCGGCCCCCACCCGGCGAACGCCACCGGACGGGAGGCCGGTCGGAACGCCGGACCGGACGCCGTACGCGCTGCCGAGCGGGACACCGAACGGGTTGCCGCGCGAGGACGGCCTCGTGTGGCCCTGGCCGTGGCGGCGGTGCTCGCCGTCCTCGCGGCGGGTGGCGGCCTCACGTATGCGCTGGTCGGCGGCGGGTCGGGCAAGGCGGTCGCGGAGCGCGGGGCGTCGGCCGGGCCGGGCGGGCCGGACCACCGGGACGCGGCCGACGGCAGGACCGACGGCCGGAACGACGCCAGGGGCAACCACGAGGACGAGGGCGGCAGGGGCCGGGACGGCGGGCGGAGCGGGCCGCCGTCCTCGTGGGACCGGCCCTCGGACGGCGCGGGGGTCAACGCCCCCGGCCCCGGTGGTGCGGGCGGGAGCCCGGGCGGGCAGGACGGTGGCGCGGGGGAGACCGACGGGGGCGCCGACGGCGGGGGCGGTTCGGGCGGGGGCCAGGGCGGTGCGTCCGGCGGGACCGGCGGTGGCGGTGACGGCGGTGATGACAACGGCGGTGGCGGCGCCGGCGGTGAGCCGACGGAACGGCCGTCGTGCCGGGCGATCGGCGGCGGCAGGGCCAACTGCGAGGTCTGGCGCGGCGCGGACTCGTACACCGCGTCGTTCCGGCGGGTCGGCACCCTCACCATGGGCACCAACTACTTCTACTGCCAGGCGAGGCTGGGGCGCCGGGAGACCTACGGGACGTGGACGAATGTCTGGTGGGCCAAGACCGATGACGACAGCGGCCATTCCGGTGTCTACGTCAGCGTCGTCTACCTCAGGGGCGGGGAGAACGACGAGCCGGTTCCCGGACTGCGCACCTGCTGACTCCGGGTGCGCGGCCCGGGTGCCGGGCGGACCGGCGGGCCCGCCCGGCAGCGACGGTCACCCCGCCGGCCGTCGTCTCAGCAGCGGAAGGTGGCGTCCGCCCAGTCGGCGTGGTCGTAGTCGATCCCGTCCCCGCCGTCCGTCACGACCAGCCGGACGGTCTGCGCACCGGCGACCGGGGCGCTGACGTCCCGCGCGGGGTCCTTACCGGTCACCGGGGAGATCCGGGCGACCCGTTCGCCGTCGGCCCACACCTCGAAGCCGACCGAGCCACGGTCCCCGGCCTCGTCGTCGACGCCGACCCGGGCGCTGAACGCGGAGCACCGCCCGCCGGTGTAGAAGCTCACCTCGCTGGCGGCATGGACGCCCAGGCCCTTCGCGAAGCCGGTGCCGCCGATGCGGATCGGTCTGCCGTCCCCGGCCGCCTCCTCCCCGACGCTGGTGTTCTTCTCCACCGGGCCCCAGCCGTTGGCGGCGGTGAGCCAGGGGAGTGCGGCGGCGTCCGTGGTCCCGGCCGGCGGGGGCACGACGACATGGGCCGTGCCCGGCAGGGTCGTGGTGATCCGCGCGCCGCCCGGGGAGCGGTAGGCCGCGGTCAGCGGCAGGGCGTAGGCGCCGGGCGCGGTGCCGGACGGTGCGGAGATCCGCCAGCTGGTGCGGAGCGTCCGGCCGCCGGGCAGGGCGCGGGCCGACGCGGGTGAGGTGGCCTCGGCCCGCCAGCCCCGCGGCGCCCGGAGCGTCACGGTGAGGTCCTTGGCGGGGGTGCCGCCCAGGTTGCGCACGGTGGAGCGGAGCCCGGCGGCGGTGCCGGCCTCGACCAGCGGCGTACGGTCGGTGCCGGTCTCGGTGGCCGGCGGGTAGGTGGCCCAGCGCGGGTCGGCGGAGACACGGTAGACGGTGGTGCCGTGCGCCGGGACGGTCGCGGAGACGGTGCCCGTGGTGTGGGTGTCCCGGTGCTGCCACAGATCACGCAGCCGGTAGCCGTCGGCCTGCGGCAGGCCGAGGTCCCTGGCCGTGGTGGCGATCCGCTGCGGCCGCCCGGTCTCGTTGAACAGCGCCACCGCGCGGTCACCGTTGGCCAGTTGGCGGACCACCGTCCAGCGCCCGTCCTCGGACTTCAGCACCGTGGCCTGCTTGCCCAGCGGGTCCTGGTCGAGGGCGATGACGTCCTTGTTGGACAGGATCTCGAAGGTCTCCGGGGTCGCCTTGCGCAGATCGGAGCCGATCAGCAGCGGAGCGGCCATCATCGACCACAGCGAGAAGTGGCTGCGGTACTCGGTGTCGGTCATCCCGCCGTTGCCGACCTCCAGCATGTCCGGGTCGTTCCAGTGCCCGGGGCCGGCGTGCGGTGCGAGCGGCAGGTTCTGCTTGGCGAGGGCGAGCATGCTCGACCAGGAGTCGCTGATGTCGCCGGTGGTGCGCCACAGATGCCCTACGTCCGACGCCCACTCCCAGGGCTTGTTCTCGCCCCATTCGCAGATGCTGTAGACGATGGGCCGCCCGGTGGCCTCGATCGCGTCCCGCATGGCCCGGTACCGCTGCTTGGCGTCCACACCCATGTTGTTGCAGTTGTCGTACTTGAGGTAGTCCACACCCCAGTCGGCGAACTGCTGGGCGTCGGACTTCTCGTGGCCCAGTCCGCCGGGGAATCCGGCCGGGTTGCAGGTCCTGATCCCGGCGCTCGTGTAGATGCCGAACTTCAGGCCCTTCGCGTGCACGTAGTCGGCCAGCGCCTTGATGCCGTGCGGGAAGCGCCGCGGGTCCGGTACGAGCTTGCCGTCCTTGTCGCGGGTGGGCAGCGCCCAGCAGTCGTCGAGATTGACGTACTCGTAGCCGGCGTCCTTGAGGCCCTTGGTGACGAAGAGGTCGGCGATGCCCTTGACCATCTCCTCGTTGAACTCCGCCCGGCAACCCGTGGAGTTCCAGTTGTTGAAGCCCATCGGGGGCGTCTTCGCGAGGCCGCCGGGAAGCCGGTGGGCCTCCGCGGCGCCGGCGGTACGGGCCGTACTCGCGCCGGGGGCGGTTCCGGGGGCCGGGGCGCCGGGTGTCCGGGCCGCGGCGGGCAGGGCGGTCACTCCTGCGGTACACAGCAGCGCGGCGGACAGCGCTCCGATGATTCTTCGCTGACCTCGCCGGTGGATGGTGCGGAAATGAACGCGCATGCTTCGCGTCCTCCGTCTTCGCGAGAGGTGTGGTGGGGTTCGTTACCGGTCGCGTACGAGTGTTTACGGTAGGGCTTGTTGGAGTCTGTTGGAAGAGGAGCGCTCGCGGTTCCTGGCGAAGGCTCACCAACCGCCGTGACTCTCCCGGCCCATCGGAGCGACATCCCGCCAACTCACGTTGATTTCTGTTTGGTTCATCCCGAGGAGAGAAACCTGACCCCGTGAGCTTTCGGCGCCCCGGCGGCACCCGGGGAAGCGGCAGGACATCGGAGGTCCCGCCGGCCCCTTGCAGCGGTTCGCGCGGGGCACGGCACCCGGCGCCAAGAAGGTGACCTTCCCCCGCCCACCCCGACCGCCCCGGAAGCCGCACCCGAAGAAAACCTTCGCCCCGGCCATTCACGGCGCACGAGCAGAAGTCACCGACGAGAGGAAGGCCAATACCCCGGACTCCACGGCACATGGACGAGACTCCCTCCACTTGTCATCGCCGTACGGACCGCATTCCCCCGCACCTTCCGCAGTTCCTTCCGGCCCCTTTCCCGCGCGACTCCCGCGGGAAATCCTGGAGACCGCGGCCGTCGACGCAGTGAGTGCAGCGAGGCGGTATCCGCGGGTGCGCGCAAGGGGCGGGCGGAACCGCGAGGAACCGGCCGCCGAGCCCCCATGGGCCGCCGTCATATGCGGCACTCCATGGGGCGGCGGCGGTCCGGAAACCCGGTATCGGGTGGGGGTTTCGGTACAGGAGGGGCGGGGGAGCGCTTGTTAGCCGGGGGCTTTCGCGGCGGCGGATACGGTGACCGAGCATCCGCCGCGCGCGGCATTTCTCGATCGGCGGGTCCATGGGTGAGCGAAGGCCCCCGGGCCGGGCCGATGGTCGAATGTGCAACGTTCCCGGTCGTGCGCGCGGCCCCTGGTTCCCGAGAGTTTCCGTGGCAGGGTGTTGCGGGCAACTGACCTGGGTCTAGGGAAGAGGGGAAACCGTGATCGTCTGGCTGAACGGCGCGTTCGGTGCGGGCAAGACCAGTACGGCTCATGAATTGCTCGACCTGCTTCCCGGAAGCACGCTCTACGACCCCGAACTCCTCGGCAGCGGACTGCGGTTGATGCTGCCGGCCAAGCGGTTCGAGGAGATCGACGACTACCAGGACCTGCCGGCCTGGCGGCGCATGGTCGTGGACACCGCGGCGGCCCTGCTCACCGAGGTCCCCGGTCCGCTGGTGGCGCCGATGACGCTGCTGCGCCAGGAGTACCGCGACGAGATCTTCGGCGCCCTCGCCGCCCGCCGGATACCCGTACGGCATGTGCTGCTGCACACCGAGGAAACGATCCTGCGGACGCGGATAGCGCAGCGCGAGGAGACCCCGGGCGACACCGCGGCGAACCAGTCGGTCCGCCGGTGGTGCCTGGAACACCTCGGGCCGTACGCCGACGCCCTGCCGTGGCTGCGCGGCGACGCACACGTCGTGGACACCACCCGGCTGACCCCCCGGCAGGCCGCCGAACAGGTCGCCGAGGCCGTCCGTACCGGCGCCGGCGCCTGCGACATCGTGCAGACCCCCGAACCGACGGCCGAGACGCTCGCCGCCGGTGTGCTGCTCTTCGACGACCAGGACCGGGTACTGCTCGTCGACCCGACCTACAAGGCCGGCTGGGAGTTCCCCGGCGGCGTGGTGGAACGCGGAGAGGCCCCCGCACAGGCCGGAGTACGCGAGGTCGCCGAGGAACTCGGCATCGAACTGCCCCACGCGCTCCGGCTGCTGGTCCTGGACTGGGAAGCGCCTGCGCCTCCCGGCTTCGGTGGCCTCCGACTGCTCTACGACGGCGGTACGTTGCCCGCCGACCGCATCAGCAAGCTGTTGCTCCCCGGCGCGGAGCTGCGCGAATGGCGCTTCGCGACCGAAGCGGAGGCGCGGCAGATGCTGCCGCCGGTTCGCTGGAACCGGCTCCACTGGGCGCTCCGCGCGCGTGAACGCGGTTGCCCCCTCCATCTGGAGGCGGGTGTCCCTCTGGGGTGACCCCCAGTCTCCCCTCCCCTCCGCTGCGCGGGGCGTGGGTGCGGGTGATGTTTGCGGGTGCCTCCGCCGTTCGCGCCTGGCGGCGGGCGGGTCCGCTGCGCGGGGCTGTCGGGGTGCGGTGACGGGCCTCCGCGGGTGGGGTGTGCCGGACTGCTTCGCTTTACGTC